>NZ_JBEXLM010000015.1:159284-177778 GCF_040609975.1 Micromonospora sp. NPDC004551
CCCGCAGTCGCGAGCCGAGGTGACGCTGTGAGTGTGGTGCTGGAGCTCAAGACGATCGACGACACCCACGAGTTCGGCCGCCGGCTGGCCGGGGTGCTGCGCGCCGGTGACCTGCTGCTGCTCAGCGGTCCGCTGGGTGCCGGCAAGACGGCGCTGACCCAGGGCATCGGCGCCGGCCTCGGTGTGCGTGGCGACATCACCTCGCCGACCTTCGTGATCGCCCGGGTGCACCGGCCGGATCCCGCCCGGGGCGGCCGGGTGACCCTGGTGCACGCCGACGCGTACCGGCTGGGGGAGTCGGCCGACCCGCGCGCCGAGATCGACGACCTGGACCTGGACGCCTCGGTGGACGAGGCGGTCACCGTGGTCGAGTGGGGCGAGGGGATGGTCGAGCAGTTGGTCGACGCCCACCTGCGGGTACGCATCGACCGGCGGGACGACGACACCCGGGTGGTCACCCTGGAGCCGGTCGGCGGCGACTGGGCGCGGCGCCTGGCCACCCTGGACTGAACCCTTGTCGTACCCGCTGCCTACAGTGCCGGGGACCGACCAGACGCGGTGAAAGGTTGCCGATGCCCCACGACGCTCCCACCCTCGACCTGCTGGCGCTCCTGCCGGACGCCTGGCGGGCGGCGCTCACCCCGCACCTCGACCCGGCCCGCACCGCGGCGCTGGCCGAGTTCGTCGCCGGGGAATACGCCACCGGCACGGTCTTCCCGCCGGTCGAGGACCTGTTCTCGGCCTACCGCCTGTGCGGGCCGGCGGAGACCCGGGTGCTGATCCTGGGGCAGGACCCCTACCACCGGGCGGGGCAGGCGCACGGGCTGAGCTTCAGCGTGCGCGAGGGGGTGGCGGTGCCGCCGTCGCTGCGCAACGTCTTCAAGGAGCTGGGCGAGGACCTGGGCGTGCCGAAGCCGGCCGGCGGCAACCTGAGCGGCTGGGCGGCGCAGGGCGTGCTGCTGCTCAACGCGGTGCTGACCGTCCGGCAGGCCACCCCGGGCTCGCACGCCAACAAGGGCTGGGAGGAGTTCACCGACGCCACCATCCGGGCCCTCGACGCGCTCGACCAGCGGGTGGTCTTCCTGCTCTGGGGCGGCTACGCCCGCAAGAAGGCCGCCCTGGTCACCAACCCGAACCACGTGGTGCTGGAGGCCGGCCACCCGAGCCCCATGAACCCGCGCGGCTTCCTGGGCAGCCGCCCGTTCAGCGCGGCCAACAAAGCGCTCGCCGACGCCGGCCTGCCCACCGTCGACTGGGAGCGCACCGCCGGCTGACCATCGACGCAGGGCTGTCGTCGCGTGGCGGACGGTAGTAGGCTCTGCCCCGTTCGTGCCCCGAGCGCGGAGGTGGCGGTGGCGTCGACCATCAGCTCGGACGGCTGGTCGGGGGCGCCGGCGGCGCTGGCGGAGACCGCCGACCGGTTCCTGGCGCTGGCCCGTTCCGTCCCGCCCGGCACCATGGCCACCGCCGACTGGACGGCCGCCGACACCCTGGCGCACGTGGCTGCGATCGCCCGGCTCTATGTCGGGCTCGTCGACCCGACCGTCGGGCCGTTGCCGATTCCCGGGCTCGGCGAGCGGCTTCCGCTGGTCACCGTCGACACCGTGGCCGACGCCAACGACCTGGTGCTGCGGCACCTGACCGAGCGGGATCCGGCGCTCCTGGTCGACCGGCTGGGTCGCGACGTCGACCGGCTGCTGGGGGCCTGCGCCGACCGTGGCCCCGACGAGGTGGTCCCGTGGCTCGGCGACGCCCGGGTGCCGCTCGCCGGCCTCCTCGCGCACCTGGTCAACGAGCTGCTGCTGCACGGCTGGGACCTGGCCCGGGCCGTGGGCCGGCCGTGGCCGGTCCCGGCCCGGGACGCGGTGCTCTTCCTCCACCTCTTCCTGGCCGGGGTGATCCGGCACGGCTACGGGCGGCTGCTCGACGGGGTCGACGCGCCGCGCCGACGGATCGTGGTGCGGTTCGCCTCGGCGTACGCGGCGCCGCTGACGCTGGCGCTGGCCGGCGGGCGGGTGCGGTTCGCCGCCCCCGACGAGCGGCCGGACGTGCGGGTCCGTTTCGACCCGGCGACGCTCAACCTGATGATGTTCGGGCGGGTCAGCCGGGCCCGTGCCCTGCTCACCGGCCGGGTCCGGGTCACCGGTCCACGCCCCTGGCTGCTGCCCCGCTTTCTCCGGGTCTTCCGCACCCCGAGCTGAGCGGTCCCCGGGGAGGGGCGTCACCGCCGGTAACCGGCGCGGCGACTAGGCTGGCATACCGTGCTCGTACTCGTGGTGGACTCCTCGACGCCCGCGGTGACCGCGGCGCTGGTCGAGGTCTCGGCGGACGGCGTCGCGGCCCGCGCGCAGCGGTGCACGGTCGACGCCCGGGCGCACGGCGAGCTGCTCGCCCCGCAGGTCGACGCGGTGCTGGCCGACGTCGGCGCCCGCCCCGCCGACCTGGCGGCGATCGTCGCCGGGCTCGGCCCCGGGCCGTTCACCGGGCTGCGGGTCGGCCTGGTCACGGCCGCCACCATGGGCCAGGTGCTCGGCATCCCGACGTACGGGGTCTGCTCGCTCGACGGGATCGGCCACCCGGCGGCCGCCGGCGAGCCGGTCCTGGCCGCCGGCGACGCCCGCCGCCGGGAGGTCTACTGGGCCGTATACGACGGCGCCGGCCAGCGCATCGCCGGGCCGAACGTGGACGCCCCGGCGGTCGCCGCCGAGCGGGCCCGGGAGCTGGCCGTCACGGTCGCGGTCGGTGACGGCGCGCACCGGTACGCCGACGTCCTCGGCCTGCCGGTCCGGGAGGAGCCGCGCTACCCGGACGCCCTGACGCTGGCCCGCCTGGCCGCCGAGCGGATCCGCGCGGGCGCCCCCGGCGAGCCGCTCACCCCGCTCTACCTGCGCCGCCCGGACGCGGTGGCGGCCACCGGCCACAAGCCGGTCCTGCAATGAGCCAGGTCCGACTGGGCCGGTTCCGCTGGTGGCACGTCGACGAGGTGCTGCCCCTGGAGGCGGACCTGTTCGGCGCCGAACGGTGGTCCCCGGCGATGTTCTGGAACGAACTGGCCAACGGCCACCACTACCTGGTCGCCACCGACGACGACGGCACCGTGCTCGGCTACGCCGGGCTGATGGTGGCGCCGCCCGACGAGGCGTGGGTGCAGAACATCGCGGTCCGCCGGGACGCCCAGCGCCGGGGGATCGGCCGGCTGCTGCTGGAGGCGCTGCTGGCCGAGGCGGCCCGGCGCGGGGTGCGCAGCACGCTGCTGGAGGTCGCCGCCGACAACGCCCCCGCTCAGCGGCTCTACGCGATGTACGGCTTCGAGCCGATCGGCGTGCGCCGCGGCTACTACCAACCGAGCAACACCGACGCGCTGGTCATGCAGCGCAACGAGGACTGACGCGCATGGCTGACGAACCACTGATCCTCGGCATCGAGACCTCCTGCGACGAGACCGGGGTGGGCATCGTCCGCGGGCACACCCTGCTCGCTGACGCGCTGGCCTCCAGCGTCGAGGAGCACGCCCGGTTCGGCGGCGTGGTGCCCGAGGTGGCCAGCCGTGCCCACCTGGAGGCCATCGTGCCGACCATGGACCGGGCGCTGCGCGAGGCCGGGGTGACGATCGCCGACATCGACGCGATCGCCGTGACCTCCGGGCCGGGCCTGGCCGGCGCGCTGCTCGTCGGGGTCGCCGCCGCCAAGGGGTACGCGGTGGCCGCCGAGAAGCCGGTGTACGGGGTGAACCACCTCGCCGCGCACGTGGCCGTGGACACCCTGGAGCACGGTCCGCTCCCCGAGCCGGCCATCGCCCTCCTGGTCTCCGGCGGGCACTCCTCGCTGCTGCGCGTCGACGACCTGGCCCGGGAGGTCACCCCGCTCGGCGCGACGATCGACGACGCGGCCGGCGAGGCGTTCGACAAGGTGGCTCGGCTGCTCGGGCTGCCCTTCCCGGGCGGCCCGTTCATCGACCGGGAGGCGCGGGCCGGCGACCCGGCGGCGATCGCCTTCCCGCGCGGGCTGACCGCGCCGAAGGACCTGGCCGGGCACCGCTTCGACTTCTCCTTCTCCGGGCTGAAGACGGCGGTGGCCCGCTGGGTGGAGGCCCGGCAGCGGGCCGGCGAGCCGGTGCCGGTGGCCGACGTGGCCGCGTCCTTCCAGGAGGCGGTGTGCGACGTGCTGGTCGGCAAGGCGCTGGACGCCTGCCGCACCAGCGGCATCGACACGCTGGTGATCGGCGGTGGGGTGGCGGCCAACTCGCGGCTGCGGGCGATGGCCGAGCAGCGGGCGGCGAAGCACGGCGTCCGGGTGCGTACGCCCCGGCCGAAGCTCTGCACCGACAACGGCGCCATGGTGGCCGCGCTCGGCTCGCACCTGGTCGCCGCGGGTGTCGCCCCGAGCCGGCTGGACCTGCCGGCCGACTCCGCGATGCCGCTGACCGTGGTCAGCGTCTGAGGCGGGGAGGGGACCGACGTGATCGTCCGGATGTGGGAGGCGAAGGCCGAGCCGTACGGCTTCGCAGACCTGATCACCTGGGTGTGCGAGACCGCACTGCCCGAGTTCGAGCACGAGCCGCTGCACCTGTCCAGCGAGGTGTTCTCCTCCACCGACCACCGGGTGGTGGTGATCTCGAAGTGGCGGAGCAACCCGCGCGAGTTGCCCGAGCCGCCCATGCGGCTGGTCGCCCGCCCGCCGCACAGCTGGGACTTCACCCAGGTCGATCGCTGACCCGGCAGGCTGCCTGACCGGCGGGAAACTGGTTGGCGTCCGGCCGGGCCCGGCACCTAGCGTCGGGTGGTCATGCGCTTCTCACCCGCCGGCGATCCCGGCACCCCCGACGCCCGGTCCGCCACCCGTTACCTGGTCTGGCTCGCCGGTCGGCGTCCCCTGTACTTCGGCGCCGCCATCACCCTCGGCGTCATCTGGATGGTGGCCCAGGCTCTGATGCCGGCCGCCGTCGGCCGGGCCGTCGACGCCGGCCTGGCCCACCGCGACCCGGATGCCCTGCTCCGTTGGGGTCTCGTGCTGCTCGGGCTGGGCGTCGTCCAGGCGGTGGCCGGCATCCTGCGGCACCGCTGCGCCGTGCACAACTGGCTCGGCGCCGCGTACCGGACCGTGCAGGTCACCGTGGACGCCACCAACCGGCTCGGCGCCGCCCTGCCCCGCCGGGTCGCCGCGGGCGAGGTGGTGAGCATCGGTACGGCCGACATCGAGCACATCGGCAGCGCGATCGACATCACCGCCCGGGGCACCGGCGCGGTGGTCGCCATCGCCACCGTGTCCGTGATCCTGCTCACCGCCTCCCTGCCGCTCGGCCTTGTGGTGGTGCTCGGGGTGCCGCTGCTCATGGCGCTGGTGGCGCTGCTGATCCGGCCGCTGCACCGGCAGCAGGCGGCGTACCGCGAATCGACCGGCGAGCTGACCGCCCGGGCCGGTGACATCGTCTCGGGGTTGCGGGTGCTGCGCGGAGTGGGCGGCGAGCCGGTGCTGGGCGCCCGCTACCAGGAGCAGTCCCAGGCGCTGCGGGCGAACGGCCTGCGGGTGGCCCGGGTGGAGTCACTGATCCAGGCCGCCCAGATCCTGCTGCCCGGCGTCTTCGTGGTGCTGGTGACCTGGCTCGGGGCCCGGTTCGCGCTGCGCGGCGAGATCAGCGCGGGCCAGCTCGTCTCGTTCTACGGCTACACGGCGTTCCTGGTCAGCCCGTTGCGCAACCTCACCGAGGCGGCCGACAAGCTGACCCGGGGGCACGTCGCGGCCCGCCGGGTGGTGCGGCTGCTCCGCCTCGCCCCGGAGTTCACCGACCCGGCCCGCCCGGTGCCGGTGCCCGAGGGGCCGGGCGAGCTGGTGGACGTGCGCTCCGGGCTGGTGCTGCGGCCGGGCCGGCTCACCGCGCTGGCCGCCACCGCGCCCGAGGACGCCACCGAGATCGCCGACCGGCTGGGCCGGTACGCCGACGGCGACGTGACGCTGCACGGCGTACCGCTGCGGGACGTGGCGCTGGCGACGGTGCGCGAGCGGATCCTGGTGGCCGACAACGACGCGCAGCTGTTCAGCGGCGCGCTCCGCACGGAGCTCGACCCGCACGACCGGGGTGAGAGCCGGGCGGTCGAGGCGGCGCTGGTGGCGGCGAGCGCGACGGACATCGTCGAGGCGCTGCCCGGCGGCCTGGACGGCCCGGTCGCCGAGCGCGGCCGAGAGTTCTCCGGCGGTCAGCGGCAGCGGCTGCGGCTGGCCCGGGCGCTGGTCGCCGACCCGGAGACGCTGATCCTGGTCGAGCCGACCAGCGCGGTGGACGCGCACACCGAGGCGCGGATCGCCGACCGGCTGGCCGACGCGCGGCGCGGCCGGACGACGCTGGTCTGCACCACCAGCCCCCTGGTGCTCGGCCGCGCCGAGCACGTGGTCTTCGTGGAGGACGGCAAGGTGATCGCCGAGGGCCGACACGACGAGCTGCTCGCCGCCGAGCCCCGGTACCGGGCCACGGTGAGCCGGGAGGAGGACCGGTGAGCAACGCCCTGCCCGTCGCCGACGCGCAACAGGTCCGCCGGTACGCGCGAGAGCTGTTCCGCCGGCACCCGCGCGGCCTGGCCGCCGCGCTCGGCCTGCACGCGCTCGCCGCGGCCGCCGGCCTGGTCGCGCCCCGGCTCCTCGGCGACCTCGTCGAGGGAATCTCGCGCGGGGTCGGCGCGGTCACCGTCGACCGGATCGCCCTGGCCATCGCCGGGTTCGTGGTCGCCCAGTCGGTGCTGGTCCGCTTCGCCCACCTGGCCTCGGCCCGGCTCGGCGAGCGGGTCCTCGCCGAGCTGCGCGAGGAGTTCGTCGACCGGGTGCTGGCCCTGCCGCTGTCCACCGTGGAGCGCGCCGGCACCGGCGACCTGCTCACCCGCACCTCCCGGGACGTCGCCGCGCTGTCCCGGACGGTCCGGTTCGCCGCACCGGAGACGCTGATCGCGGCGGTCACCGTGCTGCTGATCCTCGGCGCCGTGGTGCTGACCGGCCCGCTGCTGGTGCTGCCCTGCCTGCTCGCGGCGCCGATGCTGGTCGCCGGCACCCGCTGGTACCTGCGCCGGGCGCCGGCCGGCTACCTGCGGGAGAACGCCGCGTACTCCGACATCACCGACGGGATCAGCGAGACGGTCGAGGGGGCCCGCACCACCGAGGCGCTGCGCCAGCAGGCCCGCCGCCGGGCCCGCACCGACGCCGACATCCGCCGGTCGTACGCGGCCGAGTACTACACGCTGAACCTGCGGACGGTCTTCTTCCCGGTCGCCGAGATCGGCTACCTGCTGCCGGTGGTCGGCACGCTGCTGCTCGGCGGCTGGTTCTACCTGAAGGGCTGGGTCAGCCTCGGGCAGGTCACCGCGGCCACCCTCTACGCCCAGCAGCTGGTGGACCCGGTCGACCGGCTGCTGTCCTGGCTGGACGAGTTCCAGGTCGGCGGCGCCTCGCTGGCCCGGCTGCTCGGCGTGGCCGAACCCGCCGACAAGCCGGCCGAGGCCGCCGACAAGCCGGCCGAGGCCGCCGCCGGGTCGCCCGACCGTCGGCTCGCCGCCCACGAAGTCCGGTACGCGTACCGCGCCGGCCACGACGTGCTGCACGGGGTGACCCTGGTACCCCGGCCGGGGGAGAAGCTGGCCATGGTCGGCCCGTCCGGCGCGGGGAAGTCCACCCTGGGCCGGCTGCTGGCCGGGGTGCACGCCCCGCGCGCCGGCACGGTCTCCGTGGACGGTCGGCCGCTCACCGGGCTGCCCCTGGCCGAGCTGCGCACCCACGTCGCGCTGGTCAGCCAGGAGCACCACGTCTTCATCGGCACCCTGGCCGACAACGTGGCGATGGTCCGCCCGGACGCCGGTCCCGCCGAGGTACGCGCGGCGCTGGCCGCGGTCGACGCGCTGGAGTGGGCGGAGGCGCTGCCGGACGGGCTGGACACCCGGGTCGGCGCGGGCGGGCACCCGCTCTCGCCGGCCCAGGCGCAGCAGCTCGCGCTGGCCCGGCTGGTGCTCGCCGACCCGCACACCCTGGTGCTGGACGAGGCCACCTCGCTGATCGACCCGCGGGCGGCCCGGGCGCTGGAGCGCTCGCTGGCCGCCGTGCTCCAGGGCCGCACCGTCATCGCCATCGCGCACCGGCTCTTCTCCGCGCACGACGCGGACCGGGTGGCGGTGGTCGAGGACGGCCGGATCACCGAGCTGGGGTCGCACGACGAGCTGGTCGCGGCGGGCGGCTCGTACGCGGCCCTCTGGCGGTCCTGGCACGGCTGAGGGAAGGGCCCCCACCGGGCGCACCGGTGGGGGGCCTCGCGCGGCGCGGTCAGGAGCGGCGGAGCAGCCGCCAGGTCGCGTACCCCCCGGTGGCCAGGGCGAGCAGGAAGACGGCCCACACGAGGGTGGTGCTGACCTGGGTCCCGCCGGTGCTGCCGACGTTGGCCCCGGCGGCGGCGATCAGTGAATCGCTCTGCGCCGGGGGCATCGCGGGAGGCGGAAGCTGCTGCCAGCGCACCAGCCCGGTGCTCTCCAGCATCAGCATGTGATTGGTGACGAAGGTGTTCGTCTGGTCGGCGAGCTTGCGCACGATCGGATCCCGGGTGCTGGCCCGGACCGCGCCGATGACCGGGAAGATGTTGCCGTGCGCGACCCGTAGCCGGGTGACGAAGATCTGGTCGAACTGGGCGCCGGTGGCGTTCTGCATCTCGGTCAGCCAGCCCTGCTGCTGGGTGGTCGGTGTGGTCGGCAGCGTGGCGCCCAGCTTGTTCGCGGCCTCGACCACGAGCTGGTCGAGCACGCCGTGCTGTCGCGCGATCTCCGCGCCGATCTCCCGTACCCGCTTGGACTGGCCCTTCTCGGCGGCCATCTGCCCGGCCGGCATCTCCCAGAGCCCGGCCAGCCGTACGCCGTTGAGCAGCGTCATGTCGGCGGCGTTGAGCTGCACACCGGGGTTGGGTGCGGCCAGCGCCGCGCCGGGAAGGACGCCGATTCCCGCGGCGAGCGCGACGAGCAGCAGGATCACCCGGTGCGCCAGCCGGCGGCGTGCGGATTCCAGCGGTGCCATGGTTGCGGTGCCTCCTCGGTCCGGACCGGTACGCGGGATGGCGCGACGGCCGCACCCGCGGCCGTCCGTCCGCCCACTGGTACGGACCGCGAGCCGATTCAGTTCACCGGGACCGGCGGCCGGTCAGCTGACGTCGAGCGGGTCCGCGAGGAGCCGTTCGAAGGCCAGCTCGGCGGCGCCGATCAGCGCCGCGTCGTCACCGAGCTTCGGGGTGCGCAGCCGCACGTGCTCCAGGCAGGCGGGCAGACCGTTGGAGTTGAGCCGGCTGCGCACCTGGGCCGCGGCGGCCAGGTAGAGGTCGCGCATCGTGCCGCCGAAGATGACCATCTCCGGGTTGAAGATGTTGACCAGGTTGGCCACGCCGAAGCCGAGCCAGTCGCCGGCCTGCCGCACCGCGGTCTGTGCCCGCGCGTCGCCCCGGTCCGCGGCGTCGAAGACGGCCAGCAGGGCCTCCCGGCCCCGCGCGTCGGAGCGGCCGGCCGCCCGGAGCAGCCCGTGCTCGCCGATCTCGGTCTCCCAGCAGCCGCGCCGCCCGCAGTCGCACCGCACCCCGTCGCGGACCACCACCATGTGGCCGACCTCGCCGCTGTAGCCGCCGTGCCCGGTGAGCCGCCGCCCGCCGGCGATGATGCCGGCGCCGACGCCGACGTCCCCGTAGAGGTAGATGACGTTGTCGCACCCGGCCGCGACGCCCCGGGCGTGCTCGGCGAAGGCGGCCACGTCGGCCACGTTGCCCACCGTGATGGGCACGTCGACGCCCAGCTCGGCGGCGAGCGCGGCGCCGATAGGCTCGTCCACCCAGCCGGTGGTCGGGCTGAGCCGGACCAGCCCGTCCTCGCGGCGGACCATCCCGCAGACCGCCACGCCGGCCCCCACGCAGATGGAGTCGGGCGGCACCGACCGATGCATCTCCCGGACCGCGTCGGCCAGCAGCGGGGCGGCCTCCCCGGCGACCAGGTTCCGCGGCCGTTCCAGCTCCCGGCGGTCGAGCACCTCACCGCCGAGCCCGACCCGCGCGGCCCGCAGCCGGTCCACCTCGACGCTGTACGCGTACGCGTAGACCCGGGCCGACTCGGGCCGGACGACCAGCGACGGTCGTCCGGCCCGGCCGGTCTCCTTCGGCGTCCCCTCACTGACCAGACCGGCGCCGGCCAGGTCGGCGGTCAGCGCGCCGATGGTGCTGCGGTTGAGGCCGAGCGCGGTCGTCAGCTCCGCGCGGGTGGTGGCCCCCCGCACGTGCACGTAGCGGAGCAACGCGCCCAGGTTCTGCCGGCGGATCTCGTCCTGGCTCGGTCCCGCACGCATCGCCACCGTCATGTCCGTGCCGGGTTCAGCGGGTGCCCGTGGCGGCGGCCCGCCGCCGGGACAGCGCGTCGATCGTGGCGGCGGCGAGCAGCACCACGCCGGTGACCACGTACTTCACGCCCGAGCTGTAACCCATCAGTCCCATACCGTTGTCGATGACCGCGACCACCGCGCCACCGAGCACGGCGTCGAGGACCCGGCCCTTGCCGCCGAAGAGGCTGGTGCCGCCGATCACCGCCGCGCCGACGGCGTAGAGCAGTACGTTACTGCCACCGGTGTTGGGGTCGACCGAGTTGGCCCGGCTGGCCGCCACGATGCCGCCGATCGCCGCCATCGTGGAGCAGATGACGAAGACGGAGATGCGGATCCGGTCGACGTTGATGCCGGCCCGGCGGGCGGCCTCGGCGTTGCCGCCGACCGCGTAGACGTGCCGGCCGTAGCTGGTGCGCTGGAGCACGAAGGTCCAGAGCACCAGCAGCACCGCGATGATCGGCACCACGATCGGCACGCCCTTGAGCGAGACGACCAGCACGTTGCGGCTGCGCTCCAGGTTGAGCACGTAGACCGCGAGGCCGAGGATGACGGCGAGGCCGGCGATCCGGGCGAGCACCACCGCGATCGGGTCGGTGAGCAGGCCGCGCGCGGCGCGGTTGCGGTGCCGCAGCAGTTGCGCGGCCGCGTACCCGGCGACGGCCACGGCGGCGAGCGCCCAGCCGAGCGCGGGGGAGAGGTTGCGGTTGGCGATGGCCAGGAGGACGTCGTCCCGCACCGAGATGTTGGAGCCCTCCTTCATGAGCATCAGGACGATGCCCTGGAAGGCGAGGAAGCCGGCCAGGGTGACCACGAAGGAGGGGATGCCGACCTTTGCGACCAGGAGGCCGAGCCCGATGCCGATGGCCAGGCCGGTGGCGACGGCGGCGAGCACGGCGACGTACCACGGGTAGCCGAGTTCGGTGACGACGTTGGCGAGGATGGCCGCGCAGACGCCGCTCGCGAAGCCGGCGGAGAGGTCGATCTCGCCGAGGAGCAGGACGAAGACCAGGCCCATCGCGATCAGGGTGACCGCGGCGCCCTGCGTGAACAGGTTGGCGAAGTTGCCGGCCGTGAAGAACGTCGGGCGGGCGATCGAGAAGCCGACGGCCAGCGCGAGGAGCATGAACACGGCGGGCAGCGCGCCGATGTCGCCGCCGCGTACCCGGCGCCAGTAGTTGTTGAAGTGGGTGCCGACGGTGGGCGCCGGCGCGACCGCGGCGGGGCCCTCCTTCTTGACGGCGGTGGTGGTCATCGGACGGCTCCTGGAGTCGTGTCGGCGGGCGCGGCGCCGGTGCCGTTGCTGCCCGTGTCGGCGAGGCCGAGGTTGCCGGAGCGACCGGCGGTGATCAGCTCGACCACCTGCGAGTGCGTGATGTCGCTGGTCTTCACCTGGGCGACCATCTGGCCGAGGTAGAGGGCGGCGATGCGGTCGGAGACCGCGAAGACGTCGTTCATGTTGTGCGAGATCAGCACCACGGCCAAGCCGTTGTCGGCGAGCCGGCGGACCAGCTCCAGCACCTGGGCGGTCTGCGCGACGCCGAGGGCGGCGGTGGGCTCGTCGAGGATGACCAGCTTGCTGTTCCAGAGCACCGCCTTGGCGATGGCCACGGTCTGCCGCTGCCCGCCGGAGAGGCTGGACACGTGCTGGCGCAGCGACTTGACGGTCCGGACGCTGAGCCCGGCCAGGGTCTCGGCGGCCATCTGTTCCATGGTCGGCTCGTCGAGCACGATGCCGCTGCGCTTCTCCCGGCCGAGGAACATGTTCTGCACGATGTCGAGGTTGTCGCAGAGCGCGAGGTCCTGGTAGACGACCTCGATGCCCAGCGCGGCGGCGTCCCGGGGGCTGTTGATGCTCACCGGCCGGCCGTCGAAGTGGAACTCACCGGCGTCGGTGGGATGGATGCCGCTGATGCACTTGACCAGGGTCGACTTGCCGGCGCCGTTGTCGCCGACCAGCGCGGTCACCTCGCCGGGGTACGCGGCGAAGGCCACGTCGCGCAGCACCTGGACGGGACCGAAGCTCTTGTCGATCCCGCGTAGCTCCAGCAGGGGGGTTGCGGACACGGGGTTCTCCTTGGGAACGGAGGGGAGGTCTCGGATCCCGTCCGGGCGTGGGCGCCGCCCGGCACGGGTGTCCGTGCCGGGCGGCGCCGCCTGGAGCGGGGGATGGGTCAGCTGATGCCGGCGTCGGTGCAGAGCTTGGCGAAGTTGCCGGTGCAGAGCTCGTCCTTGGTGACGTAGCCGTCGGCCACGACGTCCTTGACGTTGTCCTTGTAGATCGCCTTCGGCTCCAGCAGGACGGCCGGGACGTCCCGTCCGCCCTCCGGGTCCTTGACGGTCTGGCCGGTGTCCTTCTTCTGGCCCTTGGCGAGCCCGATGGCCAGCTCGGCGGCGGCGTCCGCCTCCTTCTTGACCGCCTTGTAGACCGTCATGCACTGGTCGCCCACGAGGATGTTCTGCAGGCCCTCCTTGGTGGCGTCCTGACCGGTCACCGGGACCTTGCCGTTGAGCTTGTTCTTCTTCAGCACCGAGATGGCCGCGTTGCCGAGGCCGTCGTTGGCGGCCAGCACCCCGTCGATCTTGCCGCGGGCCTTGGTGAGCTGCTGCTCGAAGATCGTGGCGGCCTGCGCGTTGTCCCAGGCCGGCACGGAGTCGTCGGCGACCTTGGTGTACTCCTTCGAGTCGAACTTCGGCTTGAGCACCGAGTCGTACCCGTTCTTGAACAGGGTCGCGTTGTTGTCGGTCGGCGAGCCGTTGAGGTAGGCGATCGAGGGGTTCTTGGCGCCCTTGTCGGTCAGGCACTTGCTCAGGCCCTCGCCCTGGAGCTTGCCGACCGCCTCGTTGTCGAAGCTGACGTAGTACTGGGCGGAGCCGCCCAGGGTCAGCCGGTCGTAGTCGATGGTGGCGACGCCCTGCGACTTGGCCTTGTCGAGCACCGCCTTGCCGGTGCCGGAGTCCAGGTTGACGATCATCAGCACGTTGACGCCGTTGGTGATCATCTGGTCGGCGATGGTCTGGAAGGCGTTCTTGTCGTTCTGCGCGTTCTGGATGTCGGACTCGACGCCCGCCGCGTCGAACGCCTCCTTGAGGTACTTGCGGTCCGCGCCCTCCCAACGGGCGGAGGACTTGCTGTCGGGGAGGATGACGCCGATCTTCGGCTTCTTGTCCGTCGAGCCGCCGGTCTGGTCGGAACCGCCGTCGTCACCGCAGGCGGCCATGCTGCCGGTCGCGAGAAGACCGACGGCCGCGAAGGTGAGGAAGCCCTTGCGCATATGCATGGGTCCTTTCGGGGGTTGGGGGAGTTGTTGTGCGGTGTTTTGTTGTGCCCGGCAACGTATTCCCCCGCTCCGGAGTGGCGCAAGAGAGCCGAGGTCAGAAGTTTGTTGGCGGCAGTAACAATTCAGCAACGCAAGTGACACCCCGCCGTCACGCCCGGAGAGCGCTCCCCCGGAAGCGCTCCCAGTTTTCCGCTGGTGGGACGGGTCAGCGGGTGGCGATCGGCGCCGTCACGGCCCCGGTCAACGCGACCAGGTCGGCGGGGGCGAGTTGCAGTTGCAGTCCGCGGCGACCCGCCGAGACGTAGACCGTCGGATGGTCCAGCGCGGAGGCGTCGACGACGGTGGGCAGCCGCTTGCGCTGGCCGAGCGGGCTGATGCCGCCGCGGACGTACCCGGTGGCCCGCTCGGCCACCGTCCGGTCCGCCATGGCCGCCCGCTTGCCGCCGACCGCGGCGGCGAGAGCCTTGAGGTCCAGCTCGCCGGTGACCGGCACGACCGCCACGGTCAGCCCGCCGTCGACCTCGGTGACCAGCGACTTGAACACCCGGGCCGGTGGCACCCCGAGGGCCGCCGCGACCAGCGCGCCGTAGTTCGGCGCGTCCGGCGAGACGTCGTACGGGTGGGTGCTGTGCGTGATCTTCCGCTTGGTCAGCAGTGCCGTCGCCGGAGTGCCCTGTCCCGCCATGAGCGACAAGCTAACCCGCCCCGGCCTGCCGGGCGACTGCGAAACCGTCAGGCGGGAAGCGGCCGGCAGAGCAGCACGGTCGGCGCACCGGCCACCCGGGTCAGCACCAGGCTGGCCGCCGCGTCGCCGGCCAGCTTCAGGTCCCGCCGCAGCTTCTCCGGCTCCAATGCCGAGCCGCGCTTGAGGATCTCGACCCGGCCGACACCGCGCTCCCGCAGCAGGGCGCGCAGCCGCTTCAGCGAGAACGGCAGCACGTCGGTGATCTCCAGGCGGCGGGCGAACGGGGTCGGCCGGGCCTCGTCGCCGTACAGGTAGGCGATGCTCGGGTCGGCCAGCGTCGCGTCGAGGTCACCGGCCAGCTCGGCGACCAGGTGCGCGCGCACCACCGCGGGATCCGGGTCGTAGAGGAAGCGGCGGGCGGCTCCCACCGGCGCCTCGGCGGCACCGCTGCCGGTGAGCACATGGATGGTGTCTCCCCGGAGCACGGTGGCGCGGCGCGGCACCTCGGCCAGCGCGCCGCACCACAGCGCCGCCTCGACCAGATCGCCGTCGACGCTCACCCACTCGGCCTCGGCGCCCGGCGGGATCAGCGCGTGATCCAGCCCCGGGGCCACCTTCACGACCGTGTGGGGCACCCGCTCGGCCAGCCCGGTGACGAAGTCCCAGGGCGGCGAGTAGGAGTTCGGGTCGAAGATCCGCCGGCCGGTGCCGGCCTTCCGGCGGGCCGGGTCGCAGAACACCCCGCCGACCCGGGTCACGTCGAACGCCGTCGCGTCCCCGCACTCCACGGTGAACCGGTCGGCCAGCCCGGCCGCCTCGGCGTTCGCGGCGGCCATCGCGGCGGTCAGCGGGTCGGCCTCCACGCCGTACACCCGGATCCCGGCGCGGGCCGCGGCGAGCGCGTCCGCCCCCAGGCCGCACCCCAGGTCGGCGAGCGTCGCCACGCCCGCGGCGCGCAGGCGCTCCGCCCGGCGCCGGGCCACGACCCCCCGCGTGGCCTGCTCCAGCCCTGCCCGGGTGAGGAACATGGCACCCGCCGCGGCGCCGAACTTGCCGGCCGCGCGGCGGCGCAGCTCCGCCTGGGTCAGCGCCGCCGCCGCCAGCTCGGCCGGCACCCCGGCCGAGCGGAGCGCCGCCGCCGCCGTCAGCGGGTCGCCGCCGGCCACCCGCGCCGCCGCGTCGAGCGCGGCCGACCCCTCGGGGGTACGCAGGGCGCCGAACTGTTCCAGGTCCACCCCGGCATTCTCCCGGCCCGCGTCCGGGCGGCGACACGGGACGTGGTGCATTGGCACTCTCCTTGACGGAGTGCTAGCCGAGGAATAACCTGCGATTAGCACTCTCACCCTGAGGGTGCCAACGCCCGGGCCCTGGTGTCCGGGGGTTGAACGCCAGGCGGACCGGCACCCGCGACGACGGCCCCGCCCGGTGGCATGTGGCAGATTGACGCCGGTCGTACGCGACCGGCAACGACACCAAGTACCCCAGGAGGGTATGCCCGTGACTACCGCGACCAAGGTTGCGATCAAGCCGCTCGAGGACCGCATCGTGGTCCAGGCGAACGAGGCCGAGACCACCACCGCCTCGGGCATCGTGATCCCCGACACCGCCAAGGAGAAGCCGCAGGAGGGCACCGTCCTCGCTGTCGGCCCGGGCCGGATCGACGACAAGGGCAACCGCGTGCCGATCGACGTCAAGGTCGGCGACACCGTCCTCTACTCGAAGTACGGCGGCACCGAGGTCAAGTACGCCGGCGAGGAGTACCTGGTGCTCTCCGCCCGCGACGTCCTCGCGGTCATCGAGAAGTAAGCAACCGATCAGTGTCGCTGCCCCGGTCCGGCTCGCCGGGCCGGGGCAGCGTCGCTTCGAAGGGATACAGATGGCGAAGATCCTGAGCTTCTCGGACGACGCCCGGCACCTGCTGGAGCACGGTGTCAACGCCCTCGCGGACGCGGTCAAGGTCACTCTCGGCCCGCGCGGGCGCAACGTCGTCCTGGACAAGAAGTTTGGTGCGCCCACGATCACCAACGACGGCGTGACGATCGCCAAGGAGATCGAGCTCACCAACCCCTACGAGAACCTCGGCGCGCAGCTGGTCAAGGAGGTGGCGACCAAGACCAACGACGTCGCCGGCGACGGGACCACCACCGCGACCGTGCTGGCCCAGGCCATGGTCCGCGAGGGCCTGCGCAACGTGGCCGCCGGAGCCAACCCGACCGGCCTCAAGCGGGGCATCGACGCGGCGGCCGCCAAGGTCTCCGAGGCGCTGCTCGGCCGGGCCGTCGAGGTGGCCGACAAGGAGTCGATCGCGCACGTCGCGACGATCTCTGCGCAGGACGCCACCATCGGCGAGCTGATCGCCGAGGCGATGGAGCGGGTCGGCCGCGACGGTGTCATCACCGTCGAGGAGGGCTCCGCGCTGACCACCGAGCTCGAGGTCACCGAGGGCCTCCAGTTCGACAAGGGCTTCATCTCGCCGAACTTCGTCACCGACGTGGAGGGGCAGGAGGCGGTCCTGGAGGACCCGTACATCCTGATCACCACGCAGAAGATCTCGGCGATCGAGGAGCTGCTGCCGCTGCTGGAGAAGGTCCTCCAGAACAACAAGCCGCTGCTCATCATCGCCGAGGACGTCGAGGGCCAGGCCCTGTCCACGCTGGTGGTCAACGCGATCCGCAAGACCGTCAAGGTCTGCGCCGTGAAGGCCCCCGGCTTCGGCGACCGCCGCAAGGCGATGCTCCAGGACATGGCGATCCTGACCGGCGCCGAGCTGGTCGCCCCGGAGCTGGGCTACAAGCTCGACCAGGTCGGCCTGGAGGTGCTCGGCACCGCCCGCCGCGTGGTGGTCGACAAGGAGAACACCACGGTCGTCGACGGTGGCGGCCAGTCCGCCGAGGTCGCGGACCGGGTCGCCCAGATCCGCAAGGAGATCGAGGCCTCGGACTCCGAGTGGGACCGGGAGAAGCTGGCCGAGCGGCTGGCGAAGCTCTCCGGGGGCATCGCGGTGATCAAGGCCGGCGCGGCCACCGAGGTCGAGATGAAGGAGCGCAAGCACCGCATCGAGGACGCGATCTCGGCGACCAAGGCCGCGGTCGAGGAGGGCACGGTCCCGGGCGGCGGCGCCGCCCTGACCCAGATCCTGCCGGTGCTCGACGACGACCTGGGCTTCACCGGTGACGAGAAGGTCGGCGTCTCGATCGTGCGCAAGGCGCTGGTCGAGCCGCTGCGCTGGATCGCCCAGAACGCCGGCCACGACGGCTACGTGGTGGTGCAGAAGGTCGCCGGCCAGGAGTGGGGCAACGGCCTCAACGCCGCCAACGGCGAGTACGTGGACCTGGTCAAGTCCGGCATCCTCGACCCGGTGAAGGTGACCCGCAACGCGGTCACCAACGCCGCGTCGATCGCCGGCCTGCTGCTCACCACCGAGAGCCTGGTGGTGGAGAAGCCGGAGAAGGCCGAGCCGGCCGACGCCGGACACGGCCACGGCCACGGGCACGGCCACCAGCACGGCCCGGGCTTCTGATCCTGAGCCGCACGGCCTGACGTCAGGGCACACCGCCGACCCGGCGGTGTGCCCTGACCCGTTTCCTCTTACGGAACGCTGACGAGGTTGGCGGCCGCCCGCTCCGACCGACGAGACTGGTCGCCGTGAGCAGCATGTCGCGCGGCCGGGCCGCGCTGGCCGGGGTCACGGCCGCAGCCGTCGCGATCGGCGTCGCCGAACCGGTGGCGGTCCTCGCCGGCCCCCGGTCCGCCCCCCTGATCGCGGTCGGCGGCCTGGTCGTCGACGTGGTGCCCGAGCCGCTCAAGCAGTTCGCCATCGCGGTCTTCGGCACGTACGACAAGATCGCCCTGCTGACCGGCACGGCGGTGCTGCTGGCCGCGATCGCCGCGCTGCTCGGTGTGCTGGCGGTCCGGCGGCTCCGGCTCGGCGTGGCCGGCATCGCCGCGTTCGCCGCCCTCGGGGTGGCCGCCGCCCTGACCCGGGCCGGCGCGGACGCCCTCGACGCGCTGCCCTCCCTGGTCGGCGGCGCACTGGGGGCGCTCACGCTGTGGGCGTTCGTCGCCGGTCCGCTCCGCGGGCCCACGCAGCCCGGGCCGTCCGGGCCCACGCAGCCCGGGCCGTCCGGGCCCACGCAGCCCGGGCCGTCCGGGCCCACGCG
>NZ_JBEXLM010000016.1:0-168653 GCF_040609975.1 Micromonospora sp. NPDC004551
CCGGTGGACTACGCCTCGCACTCGTCGTCGGTGCAGGAGGTCGCCGAGCGGCTCCGCACCGACCTGGCCGACATCGCCCCGCAGCCCGGGCACCTCCGGCTGGTGTCGACGCTGACCGGCGACTGGGTCGACCCG
Source organism: Micromonospora sp. NPDC004551 (assembly GCF_040609975.1). NCBI lineage: Bacteria > Bacillati > Actinomycetota > Actinomycetes > Micromonosporales > Micromonosporaceae > Micromonospora > Micromonospora sp. NPDC004551. Next base: position 136 of record NZ_JBEXLM010000016.1, read on the forward strand.
GCCACGATGACCGCCGACTACTGGTACGACAACCTGCGCCGGACCGTCCGGTTCGACGCGGCGGTCCGCACGGCCGTCACGGCCGGGCACACCACGTTCGTGGAGATCAGCCCGCACCCGGTGCTCACCATGCCGGTCACCGCGATCCTCGACGACCTCGGCGCCACCGGCCACACGCTCGGCACCCTGCGCCGCGGCGACGACGACCCGACCCGGCTGCTGACCAACCTGGCCACCGCACACACCCTCGGCCTGCCCGTCGACCTCACCACCGTCCTCCCCGAAACCGACACCGTCGAACTGCCCACCTACGCGTTCGCGCACCAGCGGTACTGGCTGGACGGCAGCGGCGGCCCCGAGCCGGACCTGCTCCAGGGCGGCGCCGACCCGAACGACACCGGCTTCTGGGCGGCAGTGGAACGCGGTGACCTGACCGCCCTCGCCGACGTCGTGGCCACCGAGGACACCCCGGCCGGGCAGGCCGTCGACGCGCTCCGTCCGGCCCTGCCGCTGCTCACCTCCTGGCGCCGGCAGCGCCGCCGGCAGTCCGACATCGACAGCTGGCGCTACCAGGACACCTGGAAGCCGCTCACCGGCATCGCCAACCGGGGCATGGCCGGCACCTGGCTCGTGGTGCTGCCCACCGGCGACATCGTCGAGCCCTGGCAGGACGCCTGCGTCGAGGCGTTCGCCGCCGCCGGCGCCGACGTCGTCCCGGTGCCGGTCAGCACCCCCGACGCCGACCGGGACCTGCTCGGGAAGCTCCTGCGCGAGGCCCTCGCCACCGGCGCTCGCACGGGCGACGAACCGGCCGAGGTGGCCGGGGTGGTCTCCCTGCTCGCCTTCGACGAGCTGATCCATCCGCTGTACCCGTCGGTGCCCGGCGGCTTCGCCGCCACCGTCGCGCTCTTCCAGGCCCTCGGCGACGTCGGCCTCTCGGCGCCGATGTGGAGCGTCACCTCCGGCGCCGTCTCCGTCGGCCGCGCCGACCTGCTCCGCTCACCCACCCAGGCGATGGTCTGGGGTTTCGGCCGGGTCGCCGCGCTGGAACAGCCGCAGCGCTGGGGCGGCCTGGTCGACCTGCCCGAGGCCGTTGACGACCGCTGCGCCGGCCTGCTCGTCGCCGCTCTCACCGCCGCCGGCGAGGAGGACCAGATCGCGGTGCGCCCCGGCGGCCTGCTCGGCCGCCGGCTCACCCGGGTCCCGCTCGGCGACAGCCGGCCCACGCACCCGTGGGAGCCCTCGGGCACCGCGCTGGTCACCGGCGGCACCGGCGCCCTCGGCGGACACGCGGCCCGCTGGCTGGCCCGCAGCGGCGTGCCGAACATCATCCTGGTCAGCCGGCGGGGCATGGCCGCGCCGGGCGCCCAGGAACTCGTCGACGACCTCACCGCGCTCGGCGCCCGGGCCGGCGTGGTGGCCTGCGACGCCGCCGACCGGGACGCCCTGGCCGAGCTGATCGACGGGATCCCCGCCGAGCATCCGCTCACCACGGTCGTGCACGCCAGCGCGGTGCTCGACGACGCCATGATCAACGATATCCGGATCGACCAGATCGAGCGGGTGCTGGCCGCCAAGGTCGACGTCGCCTGGAACCTGCACGAGCTGACCCTGGACCTGGACCTGGCCGCGTTCATCATGTTCTCCTCGTTCGCCGGCTCGGTGGCCAGCTCCAGCGTCGGGAACTACGCCCCGAGCAACGCGTTCCTCGACGCGCTCGCCCAGCACCGGCGCGGCCTCGGCCTCACCGGCACCTCTATCGCCTGGGGCGCCTGGGCCGGTGGCGGCATGGCTGACGGACCACTCGGCGAGCTGCTGCACCGCCACGGCGTACCCGAGATGGCCCCGGAGGCCGCGATCGCCGCCCTGCACCAGGCCGTCGACCACGGCGAGGCGTTCCTCACCGTCGCCGACATCGCCTGGGAACGGTTCTCCGTCGCCTTCACCGCGACCCGCCCCGGCCCGCTGATCAGCGACCTTCCCGACGTGCGCCGGCTCCGGGCCGCCGACCGGGCCACCGGCGCCGACCTGCCCGACGGGCCGGAGTCGCTGCGGGAGGGGCTCGCCGGGCTACCGCCGGCCGACCGGCTGGCCGTGCTGCTCGACCTCGTCCGCGGCCAGGTCGCCGCCGTGCTCAACTACGCCGCCGGCGAGTCGGTGGACGAGCACCGGGCGTTCCGCGAGCTGGGCTTCGACTCGGTCACCGCGGTCGAGCTGCGCAACCGCCTCGGCAGCGCGACCGGGGTGGCGCTGCCGGTCACCCTGGTCTTCGACTACCCGACCCCGACCACGCTGGCCGAGTACCTCTACGCCGAGGTGGCCCAGGACGACGTGGTCACCCCGACCGCGCTCCTCGACGACCTCGACCGGATCGCCGACGGGCTCGACGTGGTGGTCCGGGACGAGGCCGCCCGGGTCCGGGCTACCGTCCGCCTCCAGGCCATGCTCTCCCGGCTCGGACAGGGCGGCGGCGACGGCCTCGGCCGGCACCTCGACGAGGCCACCGACGACGAACTGTTCGCCATGGTGGACCGGGACCTCGGTCTGTCCTGACCCGCTCCGGCTCTCTCCCCGTCCCCTGCGAGGAAGCGGCAACCCATGGCCAATGAAGACAAGCTCCGCGACTACCTCAAGCGGGTCATGGCCGACCTGCACGACACCCGCCGCCGGCTCAGCGAGGCCCAGTCCCAGGAACTGGAGCCGGTGGCGATCGTGGCCATGAGCTGCCGCCTGCCCGGCGGCGTCCGCGATCCGCGGGACCTGTGGGAGCTGCTGCGCGACGGCCGGGACGCCGTCACCCCGTTCCCCGACGACCGGGGCTGGGACCTGGGCCGGCTCTACCACCCCGATCCCGACCACCCGGGCACCTCGTACGCCCGGGAGGGCGGTTTCCTCGACGGCGCCGGCGACTTCGACCCCGCGTTCTTCGGCATCAGCCCGCGCGAGGCCCTGGCCATGGACCCGCAGCAACGGCTGCTGCTGGAGACCGCCTGGGAGGCGGTGGAGGCGGCCGGGATCGACCCCGCCGCGCTGCGCGGCAGCCGGACCGGGGTGTTCGTCGGCACCAACGGGCAGGACTACGGGACCCTGCTGATGATGTCGCCCGACGGCGACGAGGGGCACTCGATGACCGGCGGCGCGGCGGCCGTCGCGTCCGGCCGGGTGTCGTACACGCTCGGCCTGGAAGGGCCGGCCGTCTCCGTCGACACGGCCTGCTCCTCCTCGCTCGTCGCGCTGCACCTGGCGGCGCAGGCCCTGCGGGCGGGGGAGTGCGAGCTGGCCCTGGCCGGCGGCGTCACCGTGATGGCCACCCCCGGGCTCTACATCGGATCGAGCCGGCAGCGCGCCCTGTCGCCGGACGGGCGGTGCAAGTCGTTCGCCGCCTCCGCCGACGGCGCCGGCTTCTCCGAGGGGGTCGGCTGGCTGCTGGTCGAGCGGCTGTCCGACGCACGCCGCAACGGGCACCCCGTGCTGGCGATCCTGCGGGGCAGCGCGGTCAACCAGGACGGGGCCTCCAACGGGCTCACCGCGCCGAACGGACCCGCCCAGCAGCGGGTGATCAGCCAGGCCCTCACCGCGGCGCGGCTGTCCACCGCCGACGTCGACGTCATCGAGGCGCACGGCACCGGCACGACCCTCGGCGACCCGATCGAGGCGCAGGCGCTGCTGGCCACGTACGGGCAGGACCGCGGCGACGGCGTCCCGGTGCTGCTCGGCTCGGTGAAGTCGAACATCGGGCACGCGCAGGCCGCCGCCGGGGTGGCCGGTGTGATCAAGATGGTGCTCGCCATCCGGCACGGGCTCGTGCCGGCGACCCTGCACGTGGACGAGCCGTCGCCGCACATCGACTGGTCGTCCGGAGCGGTGGAGCTGGTCACCGAGGCCCGGCCGTGGCCCTCGGTGGACCGGCCCCGGCGGGCGGCGGTCTCGTCGTTCGGCATCTCCGGCACCAACGCCCACGTGATCATCGAGCAGGCCGGTGAGCCGGACGAGCCGGCCCCGGCCGCGCCCACCGCCGGGCTGGTCGACGCGAAGGTCACCGTGTGGCCGCTGTCCGCCCGGTCGCGCGGCGCCCTGGCCGGGCAGGCCGCCCGGCTGGCCGCGGACCTGCGCGCGCAGCCCGGGGCGGACCCGGCAGCGGTCGGCTGGTCCCTGGCCACCACCCGGTCCACGTTCGATTGGCGGGCGGCCGTGGTGGGCACCACCACCGGGGAACTGCTGGCCGGCCTCGACGCGGTCGCCGCCGGCCTACCGGCCGGAAACGTGCTGACGGGCTCGGCGGACGGCACCGGCCCGATCTTCGTGTTCCCCGGTCAGGGCGCGCAATCGGCGCGGATGGCGGCGGGGCTGATCAGTCGGACGCCGGTGTTCGACGCGACGCTCGCCGAGTGCCAGCAGGCGCTGGCCCCGTACCTGGATGTCGACCTCGTGTCGGTGCTCACCGGCGCCGACGAGTCCTGGTTGGACCGGGTGGAGATCGTGCAGCCGGTGCTGTGGGCGGTCGGTGTCGCCCTGGCAGCGGTCTGGCGGCACGCCGGCGTGGTCCCGCAGGCGGTGATCGGGCACTCCCAGGGGGAGATCGGCGCGGCCTGCGTCGCGGGGATCCTGTCGCTCGACGACGCCGCGAAGACCGTGGCGTTGCGGTCCCGGGCCCTCGCCGTGCTGCGCGGGACGGGCACGATGGCGTCGATCGACCTGCCCGCCGAGGCGGTCACCGGGCGCCTGGGCGGGTTCCCCGGCGTCGGCGTCGCGGCCGTCAACGGCCCGGCCACGACCGTGGTGTCCGGTCCGCCGCAGGCGGTGGCCGACCTGGTGGCGGCGTGCCAGGCCGACGAGGTGCGCGCCCGCCTCATCCCGGTGGACTACGCCTCGCACTCGCCGTCCGTGCAGCAGGTCGCCGAACGGCTGCGCACCGACCTGGCCGACGTCACCCCCCAGCCGGGCCACACGCGGCTCGTCTCCACGCTGACCGGCACCTGGGTCGACCCGGAGACCATGACCGCCGACTACTGGTACGACAACCTGCGCCGGCCGGTCCAGTTCGACCCGGCCGTGCGCACCGCCGTCGACGCCGGTCACACGACGTTCGTGGAGATCTCCCCGCACCCGGTGCTGACCATGCCGGTCACCGCGATCCTCGACGACCTCGGAGTCACCGGGCACACACTGGGCACCCTGCGCCGGGGCGAGGACGACCCCACCCGGCTGCTGACCGCCCTCGCCACCGCCCACACCGTCGGCCTGCCCGTCGAGCTCACCCGGGTCCTCGCCGGTACCGGCACCGTCGAGCTGCCCACCTACGCCTTCGACCACCAGCGGTACTGGCCCGCCCCGCCGCGCTTCGCCACCGAGGGCGACGGCGAACCCGACCCCGACCGGTGGCACTACCGGATCACCTGGGCGGCACTGCCCGACCTGCCGCTCACCCGGCTCACCGGCGCCTGGCTGGTTCCCGTGCCCGCCGACCTGGCCGACGACCCGCTGGTCGCCGGGGTGCTGGCCGCGCTCGGCAACGTCGGCGCGGATCCCGTACCCGTGCCGGTCGACCCGGCCGGCGACGCGACGGCGCTCACCGACCGGCTGCGCGCCGCGCTCCCCGCCGACGGGCCCGCCGCCGTGCTCTCCCTGCTCGGCCTGGACGAGCACCCCCACCCCGACCACCCGGCCACCCCACGCGGCGTCACCGGCACCGCCCACCTGGTGCAGGCGCTCGGCGCCCTCGGCGTCGAGGCGCCGCTCTGGTGCGCCACCCGGCGGGCCGTCGCGACCGACGCCGCCGACCACGCGCCGCACCCGGCCGCCGCCGCCGTCTGGGGCCTCGGCCGGGCCGTCGCCCTCGAACACCCGGCCCGGTGGCGCGGCCTCGTCGACCTGCCGGACACCCTCGAGGCGCACACCGCCGCCCGGCTCTGCGCCGTGCTCGGCGCCGACAGCGGCGAGGACCAGGTCGCCGTCCGCGACACCGGCGTCCTCGCCCGCCGGCTCACCCGGATCACGGACCCGGCGCCCGGCGACGACGACTGGCGGATGCGCGGCACCGTGCTCGTCACCGGCGGCACCGGCGGCCTCGGCGGGCACCTGGCCCGCTGGGCGGCCCGCTCCGGCGCGGCGCACGTGCTGCTGGCCAGCCGCCGCGGCCCCGACGCCCCCGGGGCCGGCGACCTCGCCGCCGAGCTGACCGACCTCGGGGTACGCGTCACCGTGGCGCGCTGCGACGTCACGGACCGCGCCCAGCTCGCCGCCCTGCTCGCCGACCTCCCGGACGACGCGCCGCTCACCGCCGTGCTGCACACCGCCGCCGTGCTCGACGACGGCGTCGTGGACACCGTCACCCCGGCCCGCCTGCACACCGTCGCCGCGCCCAAGAGCACCGCCGCCGACCACCTCGACGCGCTCACCCGCGACCTCGACCTCGACGCGTTCGTGCTGTTCTCCTCCGTCGCCGGCACCACCGGCAACGCCGGGCAGGGCGCGTACGGGGCGGCCAACGCGCAGCTCGACGCCCTCGCGGAACGGCGCCGGGCCGAGGGGCTGCCGGCGCTCTCCGTCGCCTGGGGCGCGTGGAGCGGGGCGGGCCTGCCCGCCGACAACGAGCGCGCCCAGCAGCGGCTGCGCCGGGGCGGCATGGTCGCCATGGACCCCGGTCTCGCCGTGGCGGCGCTGGCCCGGGCGCTGCGCCGCGGCGACCGCACCACGGTGATCGCCGACATCGACTGGACCCGGTTCGCCCCGGTGTTCACCCTGGTCCGGCCCAGCCCGCTCCTCGCCGACCTGCCCGAGTTCCACGCGGCCACCCGACCGGTCGAGACCCCGGCCGAGGAGCCGGCCGTACCCTCTTCGGAGCTGGCCCGCCGGCTCGCCGGCCAATCCGCGGCGGAGCGGAGCGCGGCGCTGCTCGACCTGGTCCGGCAGTGCGCGGCCGGCGCCCTCGGCTACGGCTCCGCCGACGACATCCCCGCCACCCGGCCCTTCCGGGACCTCGGCCTGGACTCGCTGACCGCCGTGGACCTGCGCAACCTCCTCGCCGCCGCCACCGACCTGCGGCTGCCCGCCACCCTCGCCTTCGACTACCCGAGCCCGGCGGTGCTCGCCGGGCACCTCGACGAGCTGATCAGCGGGGCCGCCGCCGAGGTCGCCGCGCCGGTCGCGGCGGCAGCCCCCGACGAGCCCCTCGCCATCGTCGCGATGAGCTGCCGGTTCCCCGGCGGGGCGGACGACCCGGAACGGTTGTGGCAGCTGCTCGCCGCGGGCGGCGACGCCATCGGTGACTTCCCCACGGACCGGGGCTGGGACCTGGACCGGCTGTTCGACGCCGACCCCGCCACCGAGGGCACCAGCTACGCCCGCCAGGGCGGCTTCGTCCCCGGCGTCGCCGACTTCGACCCCGGATTCTTCGGCATCAGCCCCCGCGAGGCCCTGGCCATGGACCCGCAGCAGCGGCTGCTGCTGGAGGTCTGCTGGGAGGCCGTCGAGCGGGCCGGCATCGACCCGCAGGCGCTGCGCGGCAGCCCCACCGGCGTCTTCGTCGGCACCAACTACCAGGACTACCGCAACCTGATGATCACCGCCGAGGGCGCCGAGGGGCACCTCATGACCGGCAACGCCGGCAGCGTGCTCTCCGGCCGGGTCTCGTACACCCTCGGGCTGGAGGGGCCCGCCGTCTCGGTGGACACCGCCTGCTCCTCGTCCCTGGTCGCGCTGCACTGGGCCGGCCAGGCGCTGCGCGCCGCCGAGTGCTCCCTCGCCCTCGTCGCCGGGGTCACCGTGATGTCGACCCCCGGCGTGTTCGTCGGGTTCAGCCGGCAGCGCGGGCTGGCACCGGACAGCCGGGTCAAGGCGTTCGCCGCCGCCGCCGACGGCACCAGCTGGGGCGAGGGCGCCGGCGTGCTGCTCGTCGAACGGCTCTCCGACGCCCGCCGCAACGGCCACCCGGTCCTCGCCGTGATCCGGGGCAGCGCGGTCAACCAGGACGGCGCGTCCAACGGGCTCACCGCCCCCAACGGGCCCGCCCAGCAGCGGGTCATCCGGGCGGCCCTGGCCAGCGCCCGCCTCGACGCCGCCGACGTGGACGCCGTCGAGGCGCACGGCACCGGCACGAAGCTGGGCGACCCCATCGAGGCCCAGGCGCTGCTGGCGACGTACGGGCAGGACCGGCCCGGGGACCGGCCGCTGCTGCTCGGCTCGATCAAGTCGAACATCGGGCACACGCAGGCCGCCGCCGGTGTGGCCGGCGTGATGAAGATGGTGCTCGCCCTGCGCCACGGCTACCTGCCGCCGACCCTGCACGTCGACGAGCCGAGCGACCAGGTGGACTGGAGCGTGGGCGCGGTCGAACTGCTCACCGAGGGCCGGTCCTGGCCGCTGACCGGCCGGCCGCGCCGCGCCGCCGTCTCCTCCTTCGGGATCAGCGGCACCAACGCCCACACCATCCTCGAACAGGCCCCCGAGCCGCCCGTGCCGGCCGGCGAGCCCGCCTCGCTGCCCGTGGTGCCGGTGCTGCTGTCCGCCCGGACCGCCGAGGCGCTCGCCGCCCAGGCCGGTCCCTGGGCCGACCGGCTCGCCGGGCCGCAGGCGCCCCCGCTGGTCGACATCGGCTGGTCGTCCGCCGTCTCCCGGCCCGCCCTGGACCACCGGGCCGTCGTGCTCGCCACCGAGCCCCGGGAGCTGCGCGCCGGGCTCCGCGCGCTGGCGGCCGGAACGGACGCGCCGATGCTGGTCACCGGGGCGGTGGCCGCCCGCCCCAGGGTGGCGTACCTCTTCTCCGGGCAGGGCGCGCAACGGCCCGGCATGGGACGCGAGCTGGCCGCCGCGTACCCGGTCTTCGCGGCCGCCCTCGCCGAGACCTGCGCCGCGCTCGACCCGCACCTGTCCCGGCCGCTGCGGCCGCTGCTCGACGCCGAGCCGGGCACCGCCGATGCGGCGCTGCTGGACGACACCGAGTTCACCCAGCCGGCGCTGTTCGCCGTCGAGGTGGCGCTGTTCCGGCTGCTCGCCGCGTGGGGGCTGCGTCCCGACGCGGTGGCCGGGCACTCCATCGGCGAGTTCGCCGCCGCCCACGCCGCCGGGGTGCTCACCCTGGCCGACGCGGCCGAACTGGTCGCCGCCCGGGGCCGGCTCATGCAGGCACTGCCCGCCGGCGGGGCGATGCTCGCCGTCGCGGCGGGCGAGGAGGACGTGCGACCCACCCTCGGCGCGGGCGTCGCCGTCGCCGCGGTCAACGGGCCCGCCGCGGTGGTGGTCGCCGGCACCACCGACGCCGTCGCGGAGGTCGCCGCCGAGTGGACCGCCCGGGGAGTACGCACCCGGCGGCTCGCCGTCAGCCACGCGTTCCACAGCCACCTCATGGACCTGGTGCTCGACGACCTCGCCGCCGTCGCCGCCCGGCTGCCGCACCACCCCCCGGCCGTGCCGCTGGTCTCCACGGTCACCGGTGTGCCCGTCGAGGCGGCGGAGATCGGCGCGCCGGGCTACTGGGCGCGGCACGCCCGCGAAACGGTGCGCTTCGCCGACGCGGTCGCCGCGCTGCGCGCGCAGGGCTGCACCGCGTACGTGGAGATCGGCCCGGACGGCGCGCTGACCGCGCTGGCCCAGGGCGTCCTGGCCGACGGTGGCCGGATCCCGCTGGTCGTGCCGACCCTGCGCCGGGACCGGCCGGAGCCGGCCGCCCTGCTCCGCGCCGTGGCCGCGCTGCACGCGCACGGGATCTCCCCGGACTGGCCGGCGCTGTACGCGGGCACCGAGCCGCAGCCGGCCGACCTGCCCACCTACGTCTTCGACCGGCAGCGGTACTGGCCGGAGCCGCCGGCCTGGCTGACCGCGCCCGTCGACGACGGCACCGAGGTGGAGCGCCGGTTCTGGGCGGCCGTCGACGCCGAGGACGTCGACACCCTGCTCACCGAACTGGACGTGGCCCGCGACCAGCCGTTCGGCGCCGTGCTGCCGGCGCTGTCCGCCTGGCGGCGACGGGGCCGCGAACGCTCCCTGGTGGACGGCAGCCGCTACCGGGTCCACTGGCAGCCGGTGGCGCCGCCGGACGCCCCGCCCGCGCCGGGACGCTGGCTGGTGCTGCTGCCCGCCGACCGGGCCGCCGACCCGGGGCTGGACGCCTGCGCCCGCGCCCTCGGCCCGGCGGTGACCACCGCGCCGGTCGACACCGCCGCCGACCCCGACGAGCTGGCCGCCCGGCTGGCCGACCTGGTCGCCGCGACGACCGCCGAAGGGCCGCTGTCGGTGCTCTCCTTCCTCGGCCTCGACGAGGCCCCGCACGCCGAACACCCCGTGCTGCCGCGTGGCCTGGCCGCCACCGTGCACCTGCTGCAGGCCCTGACCGACCTCGACGCGCCGGCCCGGCTGTGGTGCGCCACCCGGGGCGCGGTCGGCGTCGGCGACGACGACGGGCCGGCCAGCCCCCGGCAGGCGGCGCTCTGGGGCCTCGGCCGGGTCGCGGCGCTGGAGCAGCCCGCCCGCTGGGCCGGCCTGGTCGACCTGCCCGCCGTCCTCGACGACGCCGCCGCGTACCGGCTCGCCGGCCTGCTCACCGCCGCCACCGAGGACCAGCTCGCCCTGCGCGACACCGCGTACGCCCGCCGGCTCGCCCCCGCCGCCACCGAGGGCGAACCCGAGCCGTGGCAGCCGCGCGGGACCGTCCTGATCACCGGCGGCACGGGTGCGCTGGGCGGGCACGTGGCCCGCTGGGCGGCCGGCGCCGGCGCCGAACGGATCGTGCTGACCAGCCGGCGCGGCGTCGACACCCCCGGCGCCACCGAGCTGGTCGCGGACCTGGCCGCGCTCGGGGTCGACTGCCGGGTGGCCCGGTGCGACGCCGCCGACCGGGCCGGCATGGCCGACCTGCTCGCCGACCTGCGCCGGGACGGCCCGCCGCTGCGCGCGGTGGTGCACGCCGCCGGGGTCAGCGAGGTGGTGCCGCTGGCCGAGACCACCCTGGAGGACCTGGCGTACGTCATCGGCCCCAAGCTGGCCGGCGCCGAACTCCTCGACGAGCTGCTCGACGGCGTTGAACTGGACGCGTTCGTGCTGTTCTCCTCGATCGCCGCCGTGTGGGGCAGCGGCGGGCAGGGCGCGTACGCGGCCGGCAACGCCTACCTCGACGCGTTCGCCGAGCGGCGGCGGGCCCGTGGGCTGGCCGCCACCTCGGTCGCCTGGGGCCCGTGGACCGAGTCCGGCATGTTCGGCGAGGGCGCTCCGGAGCAGTTGCGCCGCCGTGGTCTGCGGGTGATGCCGCCGGGACTGGCGATGGCCGGGCTGCGGCACGCCCTCGCCGCCGGCGACACCTGCGTCACCGTCGCCGACGTCGACTGGGCCACCTTCCACCCGCTGTTCACCGCCCTGCGGCCCAGCCCGCTGCTCGCCGACCTGCCGGCCGTCCGGGCGCTCGCCGCCCGGCCCGCCGAGCCGGCCGGCCCGGCCGCCCCCACCGGGCGGGACCTGGTCGCCGAGCTGCGCCCGCTGCCGGCCGAGGAGCGGCGCGCCGCCCTGCTGGACATGGTGCGCACCGACGCGGCGAAGGTGCTCGGGCACCCCTCCGCCGATGCCGTGGACGCCGAACGGGGCTTCCTCGACCTCGGCTTCGACTCGCTCACGGCGGTGGAGCTGCGCAACCTGCTCACCGCGGCCACCGGGCACGAGCTGTCCACCACCGTGGTCTTCGACCAGCCGACTCCGGCCGCCCTCGCCGACCACCTCGACGCGGAGCTGTTCCCCGGCGAGGGCGATCCGGACGACGGCGGCGACGAGGAGACCGTCCGGCGGGTGCTCGCCGCCATCCCCCTGGACCGGCTGCGCCAGGCCGGCCTGCTCGACCAGCTGCTGCGCCTCGGCCGCGACACCGCCGGCCCGGCGCCGACCGCCGGGGTGCCGGCCCCGCCCGCCGCACCCGAGGGCGAGATCCGCGACCTCGATGTCGCCGGGCTGGTGCGGATGGCCCTCGAAGGATCCGACTCGTGACCCGGCCGGCCGCAGGGAGGCCCCGATGAGCGTCTCACTGGACGAGGTGGTCGGCGCGCTGCGCGCGTCCCTCCTGGACAACCAGAAGCTCAAGCAGCAGAACCGGCAGCTCGCCGACCGGCTCACCGAACCGGTGGCGATCATCGGGATGAGCTGCCGGTTCCCGGGCGGCGTCCGCTCACCGGAGCAGCTGTGGGAGCTGGTCGCCGAGGGTCGGGACGCGATGGCCCCGTTCCCCGCCGACCGCGGCTGGGACCTCGACGCGCTCTACGACACCGACCCGGACAGCCGGGGCACCTCCTACGTCCGCGACGGCGGTTTCCTGCCCGACGCGGGCGACTTCGACCCGGCCTTCTTCGGCATCAGCCCGCGGGAGGCCCTGGCCATGGACCCGCAGCAGCGGCTGCTGCTGGAGACCGCCTGGGAGGCGTTCGAATCCGCCGGCATCGATCCCACCACGCTGCGCGGCGCGCCCACCGGCGTGTACGCGGCCACCAGCAGCCAGGGCGACTACGCCGCGCTGCTCACGGGCGTCGGCGGCGGGGTCGAGGGCTACCTGGGCACCGGCAGCGCCGCCGCCGTGGCCAGCGGCCGGATCGCGTACGCCCTCGGCCTCGAAGGGCCGGCGGTCACCGTGGACACCGCCTGCTCGTCGTCGCTGGTCGCGCTGCACCTGGCCTGCCAGGCGCTGCGGCTGGGGGAGTGCACCCTGGCCCTCGCCGGTGGGGTGTCCGTGATGGCCACCCCGACCGTCTTCGTCGAGTTCTCCCGGCAGCGCGGCCTGTCCACCGACGGCCGGTGCAAGTCGTTCGCCGCCGCCGCCGATGGCACGGGCTGGTCGGAGGGGGTGGGGATGCTGCTGGTCGAGCGGCTGTCCGACGCCCGCCGCCATGGGCACCCCGTGCTCGCCGTGGTCCGCGGCAGCGCGGTCAACCAGGACGGCGCGAGCAGCGGGCTGACCGCCCCGAACGGGCCCGCCCAGCGGCGGGTCATCCGGCAGGCGCTGACGAACGCGGGCCTCACCGCCGAAGAGGTCGACGTGGTCGAGGCGCACGGCACCGGCACCACCCTCGGCGACCCCATCGAGGCGCAGGCGCTGCTGGCCACGTACGGGCAGGGCCGCCCGGCGGACCGGCCGCTGCTGCTCGGCTCGGTCAAGTCGAACATCGGGCACACCCAGGCGGCGGCCGGGGTGGCCGGCGTGATCAAGATGGTGCTGGCCATGCGGCACGGCCGCCTGCCGGCGACCCTGCACGTCGACCGCCCCACCCCGCACGTCGACTGGTCCGCCGGCGCCGTGGAGCTGCTGACCGAGGCGCGGTCGTGGCCCGACACGGGCCGGCCCCGGCGGGCCGGCGTCTCCGCGTTCGGGGTCAGCGGCACGAACGCCCACACCGTCCTCGAATCGGCCGCCCCCGAGGACACCGCCGCGCCCCCGCCCGCCGGCCGGCCCGCCCCGCCGGCGCCGTGGCTGGTCTCCGCCCGCTCGGCGCCGGCGCTGGCCGGGCAGGCCCGGCGGCTGCTCGACCACCTCACCGCCCACCCCGGGCTGCGCCCGGCCGACGTGGCCTACTCGCTGGTCACCACCCGGGCGGCGCTGCCGCACCGGGCCGCGGTCACCGGCGACGACCGGGACGCGCTGCTCGCCGGGCTGCGGGCGGTCGCCGAGGAACGGCCCGCCCCCGGCGTGGTGCGCGGCGTGGCCCGCCCGGCCGGCAAACTCGCGTTCCTCTTCACCGGCCAGGGCGCCCAGCGTCCCGGCATGGGCGCCGAACTGCACCGCCGGTTCCCGGTCTTCGCCGCCGCGTTCGACGAGGTGGCCGCCGAACTCGACCGGCACCTGAGCCGCCCCCTGCGGGAGGTGGCGTTCGCCGCGCCCGACACCGCCGAGGCGGCCCTGCTGGACCGCACCGAGTTCACCCAGCCGGCGCTCTTCGCCTTCCAGGTGGCCGCGTACCGGCTGGTCACCTCCTGGGGCCTGCGTCCGCACCACCTGCTGGGGCACTCCGTCGGCGAGCTGGCCGCCGCGCACGTGGCCGGCGTGCTGTCGCTCGCCGACGCGGCCGCCCTGGTGGCCGCCCGGGCCCGGCTCATGCAGGCGCTGCCCGCCGGCGGGGCCATGCTCGCGGTCCGCGCCTCGGCCGACGAGGTGGCGCCGCTGCTCGACGGGCGGGTGGCGCTGGCCGCGGTCAACGGCCCCGCGTCGGTGGTGCTCTCCGGCGACGAGGACGCCGTGCTGGCGGCCGGCGAGCGGCTCGCCGCGGCCGGCCGGCGGACCCGCCGGCTGCGGGTCGGCCACGCCTTCCACTCCGCCCGGATGGACGACATGCTGGCCGACTTCCGGGTGGTGGCCGAGAAGCTCAGCTGGCACCCGCCGACCCTGCCGCTGGTCTCCGACCGCACCGGCGCGCTGCTCACCGCCGCCCAGGCGACCGACCCCGGCTACTGGGTGGAGCACGTCCGGGACACCGTCCGCTTCCAGGCGGGGGTGGCCACCCTGGCCGCCGCCGGCACCGGGACCTACCTGGAGATCGGGCCGGACGCGGCGCTCACCCCGCTGGCCCGGGAGTGCCTGCCGGACGCCGAACCGGCCGCGTTCGTGCCGCTGGCCCGCCGGGAGCTGCCCGAGGCGGCCGGCCTGCTCACCGCGCTCGCCGCCGTGGACCTGCGCGGCGCCGCCATACGTTGGGCCGCCCTCTTCGACGGCACCGGCGCCGCCCGGATCGACCTGCCCACGTACGCCTTCCAGCACGAGCGGTTCTGGCCCGCTCCGATGCTGCTCGACCTGACGCCGCGGCCCGCCGACCCGGCTGACGGGGAGTTCTGGGCGGCCGCCGAGGGCGGCGACCCGGCCGCGCTGGCCGGCGTTCTCGGGCTCGACGCCGACTCGTCGGACGCGCTCGGCGACCTGCTGCCCGCCCTGGCCGGCTACCGCGACCGGCAGCGCCGGGCGTCCCGCGTGGACGGCCTGCGCTACCGGACCGGCTGGGTGCCGGTCGACCCGCCGTCCGGCGCCGCGCCGGACGGCCCCTGCCTGGTGCTCGTCCCCGCCGGCGAGTCGCCGGAGGCGGTGCTCTCGGCACTGCGGGCCGAGGGGCTGGACCCGGTGCCCGTACCCGTGCCGGCCGGCGGCGCACCGGGCGCCGCGCTGCGGGAACGGCTCGACCCGGCCCCCGCCCGGGTGCTGTCCCTGCTGGCCACCGGCCCGGACGCCCTGGCCGGCACCGCGGGGCTGGTCCGCGCGCTCGCCGAGGCCGGCGTCACCGCTCCGCTGTGGTGCGTCACCCGCAGCGCGGTCGCCGCCGGCGCGGACGACCCCGCGCCCGACCCGGCCGGCGCGTCCGTCTGGGGACTCGGCCGGGTCCTGGCGCTGGAGCACCCGCGCCTCTGGGGCGGCCTGCTGGACCTGCCCGCCGACCCGGACGCCGCGGCGCTGGCCGCGCTGGCCCGGGTCGTGGCGGCCGGCGGCGCCGAGGACCAGCTCGCCGTCCGCTCCGGCGGGCTGCGCGCGCGGCGGCTGGAACGGGCCCCGGCCGGCCCGGACCGGGCGTGGCGGCCCCGCGGCGCGGTGCTGGTGCACGGGGACGCCCCGGTGCGCCGCCCGCACCTGCTGCGCCAGCTCGCCGGCTGGGGCGTCACGCACCTGCTGCTGGTCGGACCGCCCGTGCCGGCCGCCGATTTGGCCGGCGTCGACGTCGTGACGGTGGACGGCCCGGACGCCCTGCCCGCCGCGCTCGACCGGCTCGCCGCGGCCGGCACCCCGGTACGCACCGTGCTGCACGTGGCCGACGCCGGCGGGCCGGGCGAGCCGACGGCCGCCGCCGATCCCGAGCGGCTGGCCGCCACGGTCACCGCGCGTCTCGACGAGGTGGCCCGGCTCGATGCCGCCTGCGGCGACCGGGACGTCGACGAGTTCGTCATCTTCGCCTCGACCGCCGCCACCTGGGGCAGCGGCGGCGCGGCGGTCGCCGCGGCCACCGGGGCCGGGCTGGCCGCCCTGGCCGCCCACCGCCGGGCCGCCGGCCGGCCGGCGACCGTTCTGGCCTGGACACCATGGGCCGGTGAGGTGGCCGAGCCGGATCAGCTGCGCCGGCGCGGCATCCGCCCGCTCGACCCCGGGCCGGCCCTCGACGCGGTACGGCGGGCCGCCGGCGCCGGCGACGGCGAGGTGGCCGTCGCCGACGTCGACTGGCCGGCCTTCGTGCCGGCGTTCACCGCCGTCCGGCCCGCCCCGCTGCTGCGCGGCGTGCCCGACGCGGCGGCGGTCCTCGACGGGGCCGCCGCGGACCGCGGGCCGGCGACCGACCCGGCCCGCGCCCTGCGTGACCGGCTGGCGGGCGTCCCCGCCGGGGACCGGCAGCGGATCCTGCTGGACCTGGTCCGGGCGCACGCGGCCACCGTCCTGGGGCACGCCGGACCGGGCGCCGTCGAACCCGACCGGGACTTCCTGGAGCTGGGCTTCGACTCGCTCACCGCGCTGGAACTGCGGGACGCCCTGCACCAGGAGACCGGGGCGGAGCTGTCCGCCACCCTGCTCTTCGACCACCCCACCCCGATCGCGCTGGCCGGGCACCTTCTGGGTCACCTGCTCGGCGCGGAGGCCGGCGCCGCGCCGTCCGGCGCGGGCGCACCGGAGGGCGGGGGCGGCATCCTCGGCGGGCTGTTCCGCGAACCCAAGGCCCGCGCCGACGCCGCCGGGTACGCCGAGCTGCTGGTGAAGCTCGCCCAGTTCCGCCCGAGTTTCACCGAGCCCGCGCAGCTCACCCGCCCGGCCGGCATTCTGCGCCTCGCCGACGGGCCGGGCACCCCGGTGGTCTGCTGCTGCACCATGTCCCTGCTCTCCGGCCCGCACGAGTACGCCCGCCTCGCGGCCGGGATGCGCGGCCGGCGGGACGTGTGGGCGCTGCCCAACCCCGGCTTCGGGGCTGGCGAGGAGCTGCCCGCCGACCTCGACGCGCTGCTGCGGGTGCACGCCGACACCGTGCTGCGCACCGTCGGCGCCGGTCGGTTCGTGCTGGCCGGGCACTCCGGCGGCGCCATGGTGGCCAACGTGCTCGCCCGCGAGCTGGAGCGGCAGGGCCGGCCACCGGCCGCCGTGGTGCTCATGGACACCTACCCGCCCGGCAGCGAGGTGCTCGGCGGCTGGACCGCGCAGCTGCTCGACGGGATGGTCGAGCGGGACAGCGCGTACACCCCGATGGACGACCACCGGGCCACCGCGTGGGCCGGCTACCTGCCCCTGTTCCTGGACTGGCGGCCCGCGCCGGTGGAGTCCGCGACGCTGCTGGTCCGGGCCAGCGAGCCGCTGGGGGAGTGGGCCGGGGATCCGGACGGCTGGCGGTCGGTGTGGCCGTACCCGCACGAGGCGCGGGACGCGGCCGGCGACCACTTCACCATGGTCGGCGAGCGGGGCCCGGAACTCGCCGCCACCGTGGACGAATGGCTGACCGCGCAGGGGCTGTGAGGCCGGCGGCGCACCCGCCCCTGGCCTGCCCCTAGCGCCCCCTATCGCAGCGACGACAACTGTCCCATTCCGGGACGAGGACGGGAGCATGACGACGTGGACGAGGCAGTGGTGGTCGATGGGCTGGTCAAGCGGTACCGGCCCGACATGCCGCCCGCGGTGGACGGACTGAGTTTCTCCGTCGCCGCCGGCGAGGTCTTCGGTCTGCTCGGGCCGAACGGCGCGGGCAAGACCACGACGATCGGGGTGCTGACGACCCGGGTACGCGCCACCTCCGGCCGCGCCGTGGTGTGCGGCGCGGACGTGGCAAGGGCGCCGGCCGTGGCCCGGCAGCTGCTGGCGGTGGTGCCCCAGCGGGTCAACCTGGACCGGGCGCTCACCGTCCGGCAGAACCTGCTGTTCCACTCCGCCTACCACCGGGTGTCCCGGGCGCAGCGGGTCCGGCGCGCCGACGAGCTGCTGGAGCAGATGGGGCTCACGGACTTCGCGAACGCCCGCACCGACTTCCTCTCCGGCGGCCTGGCGCAGCGCGCCATGATCGCCCGGGCGCTCATGCACGCCCCGAGGGTGCTCTTCCTCGACGAGCCGTCGAGCGGCCTCGACCCGCAGTCCCGCCTGTTCGTGCACGACCGGATCGTCGACCTGAAGCGTGCCGGGGTCACGGTCGTGGTGACCACGCACGACATGGAGGAGGCGGAGAAGCTCTGCGACCGGGTCGGCATCGTCGACCACGGCAAGCTGCTCACCCTGGACTCCCCGGCCGCGCTCACCCGGACCCTGCCGGGCAGCAGCACACTGACCCTGGTCGTGGCCGCCGGCGCCCCCGCCGAGGAGGTGCAGGCCGCGCTGGCCGCGGTCCCCGACGTCGAGCGGGTGGAGCGGCTGCGCGCCGGTGGGGCGGCCGAGATGCCGATGTTCCCCGGGATGCCACCCATGCCCGAACCGCCCGCCGACCCGGACGCGCCGCTGTCCTTCCGGGTCTACACCGCCGGCGCGCCGGCCAACGCCGTACCGATGGCGTTGAAGATCCTCACCGACCTCGGCTGCGAGGTACGCGACCTCAGCGTCGGCCAGCCCAGCCTGGAGGACGTCTTCATCCACCTGACCGGAAGGGAACTTCGGTGAGCGTCACCGCCCCCGCCGCACCGGCCGCACCGGCCGTCGCCCCGCCCCCGCCGGTACGAGCCCGGGACCAGTTCGCCAGCTTCCGGGCGGTGCTCTGGCGCGACCTGTTCGTCACCAGCCGGGAGCTGGGCGCCTTCCTGGCCCAGGTCTTCCTCCAGCCGCTGTTCATGCTGCTGATCTTCGGCAAGGTGCTCAAGGACCTCGGGTACGCCAGCGACGACTTCGCCAACGTGCTGCTGCCCGGCGTCATCGCGCTCAACGCGTTCCTGATCGGCCTGGAGAACACCGCCCTGCCGATGGTGATGGACTTCTCCTTCACCCGGGAGATCGAGGACCGGCTGCTGTCGCCGATGGCGATCCCGCTGGTCGCCTTCGAGAAGATCGTCTTCGGTGCGGTCCGCGGCCTGATCGCCGGCCTGGTGCTGATCCCGGTCGGCATGCTCATCCTGGGCGTCACCTGGCCGCTGTCGACCCTGCTGCCGGTCGTCGGGGTGCTGGCGGTCGGCGCGCTGGTCGGCGCGGCCATGGGCTTGACCTTCGGCACCCTCGTCCCGCCGCACCGCATCCAGATCCTGTTCACCGTGACCATGACTCCGCTGATGTTCACCGGCGCCACCCAGTTCCCGCTGCGGGCGCTGGACTCGCTGCCCTGGTTCCAGGTGATCTGCTCGATCAACCCGCTCACCTACGTGAGTGAGGCGACCCGCTCGCTGGTCGCCCCGCCCGGCGTCGAGTCGGTGCCGTTGTGGCTGGACCTGCTCGTGCTCGCCGGGGTGTTCGTGCTGTTCACCGCCCTCGGCATCCGCGGCTTCCTGCGCCGCGCGATGGACTAGGGGGCCCGGGCACGATGACCGCCGACGAGGGAACCCTACTGCTCGTCAGCTCCGGCAGCGCCGGCCTGTTCAACCCGCTGCTGACCCTGGCCGGTGAGTTGAAACGCCGGGCCACCCGGCCCGTCCGGTTCGCCTGCACCGACGAACGGCGGGCCGACATCGAGGCGCTTCCCGGCGACGGCGACGTGCGGTTCGTCCCGCTCGGGCCGCCCCGGCTGGAGGTCCGCCCGGAGCACTGGGACGACGAGACGCACCGGCGCATGTCGGCCGGCTCGCGGGTGGAGAACTTCGCCAGCTACGTGGACACCTCGGCGGACTACGACTACCTGCACCAGCTCTACGAGCGCTGCCTCGACGTGATCGAGGCGGAGCGGCCGGTGCTGGCCGTGGTCGACTCGTTCGCCTCGTTCGGCCTGGACGCGATGACCGCCCGGGGTGTCCCGTTCGTCATCAGCGTCTCGGTGCCGCCGTCGAACTTCCTGCAGGACAGCCTGCCGCCCGCGTACCCGATGCCGCTGTCCGGGCTGCCGCTGGACATGAACGCCACCCAGCGGGCGGCCAACGCCCGTTTCCGGGCGGCGCTGCTCGCGGCGCTGACCGAGCCGGAGCGGCTGGCCCGTGGCACCGCCGCCGCCGAGCGGCGCCGGGCCGCCGGGATCAGCAACGCCGAACTGCGCCCGACGCAGTACGCCGAGGCCGCCGAGGCGCTGCTCGCGTACACGGTGTTCGGGTTGGAGTACCCGTTCGACACCGCCCCGGCGACGCTGCGCCTGGTCGGCTCGATGGTGCCCCGCGAGATCGTCCCCAGTGCCGAGGGCGCCGGGCTGCGCGCCTGGCTCGACGCCCACGACTCGGTGGTCTACGTCGGCTTCGGCACCATCATGCGCCCGTCGGCGGCCCAGGTGGCCGCCCTGGTCGAGGTGGCCGCCCGGCTCGCGCCGGAGCACCACGTGCTGTGGAAGCTGCCCGCCGACCGGCACCGGTTCCTGCCGCCGGCCGACGAGCTGCCGGCCAACCTGCGGGTCGAGTCGTGGTTGCCCTCGCAGGTCGAGGTGCTGGCCCACCCGCACGTACGGGTGTTCTTCAACCACGCCGCCGCCAACGCCATCCACGAGGCGGCGTGGTTCGGGGTGCCGCAGCTGGTGATGCCGTTCTGGTTCGACTGCCACGACGGCGCGGTCCGGGTGCTCGACGCGGGGGTGGCGCTGGCCGTCGAGCACGAGGACCCGCTCGACGTCGACGACATCACCGGGAAACTGCGCCGGCTGCTGGCGGAGCCGACCTTCCGCGACCGCGCCGCACTGTGGCAGGCGTGCCTGCGCCGGGCGGGCGGCGTAACCGCGGCCGCCGATTTGGTGCTGCGCCTGTGCGACGAGAGAGCACCCGGCCGTACCCTCGCCGCGGTCGGAAACTGAGCGCGGCGGAGCGGGGGCGGCGCCCGGCGCCGCCCCCGCTCCGGCCACTCAGGACGCCGCGCTCTGCATCTCCTCGGCCAGCGGCTCCGCGTAGGCGACCAGCCGGGCCGGCAGGTCGGTGCGGCGCTTCACGTCCAGCTTGCGGTAGACGCGGGTGAGGTGCTGCTCGACGGTGCTGACCGTGATGAACAGCTTGCTGGAGATCTGCCGGTTGGTGTGCCCCTGCGCGGCGAGCGCGGCCACCCGCCGCTCGGCCTCGCTCAGCCCGTCCTCCGGTTCCGCCGGTTCGACCGGCGGGGCGGACGGCAACCCGCCCGTGTCCCGCCGTACCAGCCGCTGGGCGAGCACCGACGCCCCGCAGTCCTGGGCCAGCTGGTAGGCCCGGCGCACGAGCAGCCGGGCCTGCGCCGAGTCGCCGGCCCGTTGCAGCGTCTGGCCGGTGTCGCCGAGCGCCCGGACCAGCTCCAGCCGGTCGCCGCAGCCCTGCAGCAGGTTGACCGCCTCGGAGAGCAGCTTGCGCCGGTGGTCAGGGGCGGCGGTGCCGGCGAGCAGCCGCAGCGTCCGGCCCCGGGTCCGCTCGTCCACCCCGTGCGGCACGCGCAGCTGCTCCTGGAGCAGCTGGGTGGCGTGCGCCTTGTTGCCCACTGCGAGCTGCACCCGGGCCAGCTCCAGCCGCCACGGCACCAGCCCCGCCACGTCGACACCCCAGGCACGCATCAGCTCACCACAGCGGCGCAGGTCGGCGGTCGCCCCGTGAGCCCGGCCAAGGGCCAGGTGGTGCCGGGCGCGGGCGGCCAGGTAGTGCAGGCCGAGCGGGGTGCGGAAGGCGCCCGCCGGCACGGTCTGGGCCAGCCACCGTTCGGCCTCCGCGTGCCGACCCGACTCGGTCGCGCAGGCGATCAGCGTGGCCAGCGGGCCCGCCGCGGCCACCCCCCACGCGGCGACCGGCAGGTCGTCCAGCGCGGCCCGGGCGTGCTGCTCGGCTCCGGGCAGGTCACCCAGGCGAAGTGCCGCCTCGGCGCGCAGCGCCCGCAGCACCGCCCGCCAGACCGGGGCGTGCCGCACGGCGGGCCGGTCCAGCAGCGCGGCGGTCCAGGCGGCGACCCGGTCGGCACGGCCGGCCCAGAGCAGTGCCAGCAGCGGAGCCGCCAGCAGGGCCAGCGAACCGTCCTCGGCGTGGTGCCGGTGCAGCAGCTGCTCGGCGCCGCCGACCGGGTCCGGCTCGCCGTTCGGGGTGAGCGCCGCGCCGAGCACGGTCAGTGCCTGCAGGGAAGGGCAGCCGCTGGCGGTCAGCCCCGCCGCCCGCGGCATGCCCGCCGTCTCGCGCACCGACGCCGGATGGTCCGGATTGGACAGGGCCAGCAGCAGCCGCATGGCCCGCAGCCGGCCGGTGGCGCCCGAGTGGGCCTGCTCCGCGTCCCCGGCGCAGCCGGCCACCGCCTCCCCGGCCTCGTCCACCCGGCCCTGCCAGAGCAGGTACGGCACGGCGGCGAGGGTGGTGGACGCCGGCCAGCCGGCGTCGCGGGCGGTGTCGACCAGCTGCCCCAGGTGGCCGTTGGCGGCCAGCGGGTTCACCTGCCAGCGGGCACTCACCAGCATCGACGTGGTGGCGGTCCGCTGCTCCTCGTCCACCTCGGCCCGGCTGACCAGGCGCAGGCAGGCGGCGGCCACGTCGGGGCGGCCGGCGGTCAGCGCCTGCGCGGCGGCGTCGTGCAGCACGGGCACGGTCCAGGCGGCGTCCGCCCAGCCGGCGGCGACCAGGTGTTCAGCCACCGTGCCCGGGTCGACGCCGTGCTCGTGCAGCATCTCGGCGGCCCGCTGGTGCAGGGTCCGGCGTTCCTCGGCGGACATGTCGGCCAGAATGGACCGGCGGATGCGCGGGTGGCGCAACCGGTCGTGGTCGAGCAGGCCGGAGGTGCGCAGCACCCGCACCGCCGGCGCGGCCGACTCGGGCACCATGTCCAGCAGGTGGCCGAGCAGCTCCGCCGGGGCCGGCCGGTCCAGCACCGCGAGCGCCTGCGCGACCCGGCGGACGCCCGGCTCGTGCCGGTAGAGGCAGCCGAGCACAGCCTGGTCGAACCCGTCGCCGAGCGCGGCGTCCGGGGTGGGCTCCTCGTCCGTCTCCTCGCGCAGCCGCTCCTCGATCAGCGCCCTGGTGAGCAGCGGGTTGCCACCGGTCATCCGCAGGCAGCGTTCGGCGGTCTCCCGCGCGGCCGGCTCGGCGTCGTCGTCGACCAGCCGGGCGATCGCCTCGAGGGTCAGTGGTGGCAGCGTGATCCGGGTGAAGTGCGGCTGGCTGAACAGCTCGGCCCGGAAGTGCGGGTGGGCCGGGCGCAGCATCCGCGCCTCGGTCAGCACCACCATGATCGGGGCGTGCCGCAGCCGGCGGGCCACGTACAGCAGGCAGTGCAGTGACGCGGGGTCGGCGTGGTGCACGTCGTCGACGGTCAGCACCAGCGGGCCCGGCTCGGCCAGGTCGAGCAGGGTGCTGAACAGTCCGTGCAGTACCGGCGCCCAGACCCGGTCGGGGACCGCCGGCCCGTCCGGGCCCTCCCCGCCGGGTTCAGGCAGTGGCTCCCGTAGCAGGCTCTCCACCCGGTTCGCCGGCTCCGGGCCCAGGCGCGCGCCGTGCAGCAGCTGCCCGAGCACGCCCAGGTACAGCCCGCGCTCCGCCCGCGAGCCGGCTGCGCTGAGCACCCGCCCGCCGGTGGCCGCGGCCCAGTCGCCGAACGACTCCAACACACTCGTCTTGCCGCTGCCGACCGCTCCGGTCACCAGCGACACGTGCCCCCGGCGCTGCTGTTCGCAGCTCCGGAAGGTATCTCGTAGAAGGTTGATCTGTTCCTCTCGCTGCACCAGCACCGTTCGTGTCAGCCCCTCTCGTCCGCGGTGCCGCGCCGGGATCACCGTCGCTGACCGGCACCGCTCCCCCCAATGCCGACGGCAGCCCCCTCCGTCACACCGGTCCCTGGTGTGAACAGAGGTCTGCACCGGGCCGCCGTGCCCGGGTGGACCGGAATCCTCCCCTCCGGATCGGCCCCGCGGGGCGGGCGCTCGATCCGGTTGCAGGGAGTCTGGCACCGGCTCCGATGTGCGACAACGGTCCCGGGACCCCACGGTTTCGCGGGTAAACCTGCGGTGCCCCTGGACCGTTAGGGGTTGCGGCGCCGACCGTGAGGGGGGTGCGAGCCGGCCGGATGAATGACGCGTGTCGCCATGATGGACAGCGCGAGTCGGCCGTGTGCGCCGATCGTGCCACACCCGCTCGAGGGCCGCACGCCGGCCGGGCGGCCGCGGCCACCCGCCCGGGGGAGGCGGTGGCGGGTGTCCGCGGCCGGGCGGATCAGTGGCCGAGCCGGAGCCGGGCTGCCAGCTCGCTGCGGGAGTTGACGTCGAGCTTGCGGTAGATCCGGGTCAGCCGCTGCTCGATCGCGCTGACCGTGAGGAACATCTGCTCGGCGATCTCGCGGTTGGTGTGTCCCTGCGCGGCCAGCGAGGCCACCTGCGACTCGGCGTCGCTGAGGCCGGTCAGCAGCACCCCGGGCTCGCCGCCGGGTTCCGCCGGACCGGTCCGGCCGGGCGGGGGAGTGGGCCGCAGGACCGGGATGCCGCACTCCTCGGCGAGCACCCGGGCGGCCCGGGAGGTGCTGCGGGCCTGGCGCAGGTCGCCGGCCTGTTGCTGGGCGTGCCCGAGGTCGGTGAGGGCGTGCGCCAGCTCCACCCGAGCGCCGCACTGCCGCAGCAGCCGTACGGCGGTGCGCAGGTGCCGGATCCGCTCCGGTCCCTCGTGCACGGTGGCCAGCACCCGCAGCGCGGTACCGCGGTACCGCACGTGCGAGGGGCGCAGCCGGTCCAGCTCCTCCCGGATCACCTTCTCGGCCTGGTGCCGGCGGCCCAGCCGCAGCAACGCCCGGGCCGTGTCGGTGCGCCAGGGAACCAGCGGGGCCAGGTCCAGCCGCCACGACGTCATGAGCTGGCCGCAGAGCTGGAAGTCGGCCAGCGCCGCCTCGGGGCTGCCGGTGGCGAGCGCGTGCAGGCCGCGCGCGTGCAGGTAGTGCAGGCCGAAGGGCGTCTCGAACAGCGCCGGCGGCACCGGCGTACGCAGGCAGTCGGCCGCCTCGTCCCACTCCTCCAGGCAGGTCAGCGTCCGCAGCCGGACGGCCAGCGGCGCGCCGATGACCACCCCCCAGCCCTTCGGGGAGAGCCGGTGCAGGGCCGCTTCGGCCAGCTCGCGGGCCCGTGGCAGGTCGCCGCGCCGGCCGGCCACGGTGGCGGCGGCCGCGGCCAGCAGGGCCCGCGGGGTGTGATGCCGGCGGGCGGAGGCGACGCCGTCCAGCCGGTCGCACCAGTCGCCGGCGAGGTCCAGCCGGTCGGCGTAGATCATCGCGAGCACTGCGCAGACGGCGTTCCACATGTTCGGTTCGTCGTCCAGCGCGAGCGTGGCGAGGGCGCGCTCGGCGTCGTCGACCGCTCCGGCGTCACCCCGCTCCAGCACCGCCCCGAGCAGGGTGACGCCGCGCAACCGGTGTTTGACCCGGGCCAGGGTGAGCGGATCCCGGGCGGCTTCCCGGGTCGCGCCCGCCCCGCCGACGGGCACCCCGGGGTAGAGCGTCGCCATCCAGCCCCGGGTGACGATCAGCTCGGCGGCCGAACCGGGGTCGTCGCTGTCCGCCCGTTTCCCGAGGTGCTGGATGAGTTCGACGGCCCGGTCGATCTGCCCGTGCCAGAGCAGGTACTGGATGGGACCGGCGGCCTGCCGGCTGCCCAGGTGGCCGGCCCGGATGGCGGTGGCGACACCGAGCAGGTGGGGGACCGCGGCCTGCGGATCGAGCCGCCAGTCGGCGCGGGCCAGGGCGGAGCGGATCCGGGCGCGCAAGCACTCGTCTTCGCACCTGCGGTTGGCCTGGCGGAGGAAGCTCCGGGCCCGGTCTACGTCGCCGTCGGCCAGGGCCTGCTCGCCCGCGTCCAGCAGGGTCTGCGCCATCCAGGGCGCGTCCGGCTCGTCGGTGCGCAGCAGGTGCGCGGCGACCCGGACCGGGGGCGCGCCGTCGTCGTGCAGCAGCTCCGCGGTGGCCCGGTGCAGCCGCCCACGCTCCTCCATCGTCATGCCGTCGAGCACCGCCTGGCCGACCGCGGGGTGCCGCAGCCCGCTCGCGCTGATCAAGCCGGCGCTGGTCGACGCGTCGACCGCCCGCAGGTTCAGCTCGGAGGGCAGGTCGACGAGATGGGGCAGCAGCGGGCCGTGCAGCGGCTCCTCGGTGACCGCGAGTACCCGGGCGGTCTTCAGCACCAGGTGCTCGCACCGGTAGAGGCAGCTCAGCACCGCCTCGCGGAAGGCCTCGCCGGGTGTCGGCCGGTCGTGCCCAGGGGAGTGGTCGTCGGCCAGTGCGTGCACCAGCAGCGGGTTGCCGCCGCTGATCCGGTGCGCCTCGTCGGCGATGCTGCGCGCCACGGGCACGCTGAGCCGGTCGGCGAGGACCCGGTAAGTCCCCTCCGGCGACAGCAGCGGCAGCCGTACCCGGTGCACCCGGGCCGGGTGGAGCAGTTCGGCGTGCACGGTGCGGTGCCACGGCCGGGTGCGCGGCGACTCGCCCAGCACGATCAGCACGGGCAGGCCGGTGACCCGGCGGGCCAGGTAGTCGAGGCAGCGCAGGGACGGCCCGTCGGCGTGGTGGACGTCGTCCACCGCGACCACCGTGGGGGCCCGCGTGGCGATCTCCAGCAGTTCGCCGCCGACGGCGGCGGCGAGCGCGGCGTGCACCTCCTCGTCGGCCGACTCAGCCCAGCGCAGCACGGCCCGGTCGAGCAACCGGCCGATCCGCTCGCGGGCGGCGGCGTCCAGGGTGGCCCGGCGGAAGAGTTGACGGATCACCTCCAGCGGCACCGTGCGCTCACTGCGCGAGGCGCTTGCGCCGAGGAAGTCGACGCCGGCCACGACGCACCGCCGGGCGAACTCCTGCAGGAGCGTGGTCTTGCCGGTCCCGACCGGCCCGGTGAGCACCGTGACGGGTCCGGACGGATCGACGGGCCGGTGCAGGTCGCCGAGCCGATCCGTCAGGATGTCGAGGTGCCGGGCCCGTTCGACAGGCGTCATCGGGCCGTTCCCGGAACGAGGGTGGCCGGGCCGCCCGCCCGCCGTGGTCTACCGGGACACCCGATGCAGTCAGCGACCCACAAACCCTTGACCCATTCCGATTGGCGAATGCCGACAACTATGGTACGGCGTAGGTGTTTCATCGAACGTCGCACCTGGTCCCTGCGCGTCGGAATGCCGCCGCGACCTGCAGTTTTTGCAATTAGCGGGTCATGCCCACGCGTAGCGTCCCTATCGATCCCGATTCATGCAGTGGAGTATGGCAGTCCGGCAATTGGGCGGCAAGCCAGGCGATGTAAAGGATAGGCAAACATGGCTGACGTTCGCTGCGGCCGGCGCAACCGGCCAGTCGGCGGTGACGACGCAAAGTCATCCGGCTGATTCGGAACGTGACCGTCCGGCGTTGCGCTGGGCCGGTTGGTGACGTTTTCCAGAGTTGCCGGTAATGCACGGGAACGCGGCGCCGGACGCCGGCTGCGCCGGTACGAGGCCGGGCGGGTAGGGGCCTGACCGGCTGTCGGTCCAGTGCGGCCGCCCGAAGCGGGCTTTTCGGCGTGGTGATCGACCGGACCGTGGAACGCCCGCTCGAATGGCGCGATCGGTCCTCCCGGGACGATTTCCGGCACGGCCCGGTCCGCCTGCCGGCCCTCGCCCGGACTTGCCCGGTTCGGGAGATCTGGAAGCTGTTTGCCGCAACTTGTCGTTAAAGAAAGAATATGCGGCGTGGATGCCCGGGAAACGCAAACGCCAAAAGCGCGCCCCGTCGCCGGAAGTTGCTCGGAAATGAACCGGCGACGGCAATTCGCGCGACAAATCGGCGCGGTTGCCGCGACCGTGGCCCGCAAATCGTCGCGTCGATTCCGCGGCGTCCCACCGCCGCAGTTCCCGCACGGGGATAAACGCGAACATCCTTCGCGGCGACGGCCCCGGCGCCCACCGGACCAGCCGATCCGTCGGCCCGGCAACCGCCTCGGCCGGACCGCCCGCCGCAGGCGACGGACCGGCCTAGGGGTTGTCGCCGGCGGTGCCGCCGCCTTAACTTCGGGGCGTCCGCCGCGGTGACGGGGAAGGCGGGCGCGGGCCGGGTGGGCCCGGGACGTGAAGGGTTCGCGCGTGATCTCCCAGCCACCACCGAGACTCGCCAACACCCTCGACAGGGGTCAGGACAAATGATTCTGCTGCCGGCGCTCCGGGGCTCCGGGGCGGACCGCCCCGACGCGCTCCGGGTGGCCGGCAGGACACTCTCCAGTGAGGACCTCCAGGGCTGCGCCAACGCCGTGGCCGACCGGATCCGGGGCGCCCGGGCCGTCGCGGTCGACGCCCTGCCCAGCCTCGAGGTGATGGTCGGCATGGTCGGCGCGGTCCAGGCCGGCGTACCCCTGGTGCCGGTGCCACCGGCCGCCGACGCCGGTGAGCGGAGCCGGATGCTGCGCGAGACCGGGGTGAATCTCCTACTCGGCGCCGCCGCGGTCGACCCGGGCCTGCCGGTCGTCCCGATAGACCTGCGGGAACGCACCTGGACCACCCATCCCGACCCGGCGCCGGGCAGCGACGCGGTGATCCTCTACACCGGCGGCGTCGATGGGCCCTCCCGGGGAGTGCGCATCTCCCGCCGGGCGATCGCCGCCGACCTGGACCTGCTCGCGGGCGCCTGGCGGTGGAGCGACGAGGACGTGCTGGTCCAGGGCGCCCCGCTGTTCCGGGCGTACGGGTTGGTCGTCGGCCTCCTCGGCGCGCTGCGGGTGGGCAGCCGCTTCGTCCACCTCGACCGGCACGCCGCAACCGGGCCGCCGGGCACCATCTACCTTGCGCTGCCCGGGCAGTGGGCCCGGATCGCCCGGGACGCCCCGCGGGCTAGGGCGCTGTCCGCGGCCCGGCTCCTGATCTCCGGCGACGCGCCGCTGGCACCCAGGGTGGGGGAGCGGCTGCGGCTGCTCACCTCGCACCGTCTCATCGAGGGGTACGGCACCACCGAGACCCTGGTCGTGGCCACCGGTCCCGCGGGCGCTGCCGGCACCCCCCTGCCCGGGGTGCGCACCCGGCTGCTGGGCCGCGACGGCCGGCCGGTGCCCGCCGACGGCGAGTCCGTCGGCGAGCTGAACGTTCTCGGCCCGGCGCTGTACAGCGGCTACGTCGCCCGGTCGGAACCGGCGCCGCCCGCCGACGGCTGGCACCCGACCGGCGACCTGGCCACCGTGGACCCGGACGGCGGCCACCGGATCCTCGGCCGCCGGGGCACCGACGTCGTGGGGTGCCGGGACCGGCCGGTGTACGCCCGGCAGGTGGAGGAGGTGCTGCTCACCCACCCGGGGGTACGCGACGCCGCCGTGGTGGGCGCCCCGCACCGCACGCGCGGCGAGCAGGTCGTCGCGTACGTCGTGGCGGCCGCCGGGCTCACCGCCCAGACGCTCATCGACCACGTGGGCCGCCTGCTCTCGGCCCGGCACCGGCCGCGGCGGGTGCACTTCGTCGACGAACTGCCCCGCAGCGCGCAGGGCCGGGTCCGCAAGTCCCTGCTGATCACGGCAGGGTGAGCCGGCCGGCACCCGTACCCGACCCCTAACGAGGCCGCGGACGGGATCGGCGGGCGGCCCGGCACCTAGCATCCCCGGGTGTGATCGAGCGGATCCTGCCCCCGGCCGTGGTGGTGGAGGAATGCTTCACCGACCCCGCCGGGCTGACCCTGCACCCCGCCGAGGAGCCGGTCGTCGCGAACTCGGTGCCGAAGCGCCGCCGGGAGTTCACCACCGTGCGGCACTGCGCCCGGCGCGCGCTCTCCCGGCTCGGCCTGCCGCCCGCGCCGATCCTGCCCGGCGTGCGCGGGGCGCCGTCCTGGCCGGCCGGCGTCGTCGGCAGCATGACGCACTGCGAGGGCTACCGGGCCGCCGTCCTGGCCCGCGTGGGCGCGGTCGCGAGCGTCGGGGTGGACGCAGAACCGCACGCGACGCTGCCCGACGGGGTGCTCGAGGCGATCGCCCTGCCGGCCGAGAGGGCCCGCACCGCCGCGCTGGCCGCCACCGATGCGGCGGTGCGCTGGGACCGGCTGCTGTTCAGCGCCAAGGAGTCGGTCTACAAGGCCTGGTTCCCGCTCACCCACCGGTGGCTGGACTTCGCCGAGGCGGACATCACCCTCGATCCGGGCGGGACCTTCGCCGCCCGGCTGCTGGTGCCCGGCCCGCGACTCGGCGGCACCGAGCTGACCACCTTCCACGGCCGGTTCCTCGTCGGGCAGGGCCTGGTGCTCACGGCCGTCGCCGTTGCGGCCCCGTCCGGCTGAGCCGGCGCGTCACCCGTCGGCCAGCAGGTTCTTCTGCACCTTGCCCATCGCGTTGCGGGGCAGGGCGTCGACCAGCCGGACCTGCCGGGGCCGCTTGTGCACCGAGAGCTGCCGGGCCACGAAGTCGATCAGCTCGGCCTCCCGCAACCCGTCGCCGACCACGTACGCCGTCACCTGCTGGCCCAGATCCGGATGGGGCGTGCCGACCACCGCCGCCTCCCGGACCCCGGGATGCCCGAGCAACGCGTCCTCCACCTCGCCGGCCCCGATCCGGTAGCCGCCGCTCTTGATCAGGTCGGTGGCGGCCCGGCCGACGATCCGGTGCCAGCCGTCCGGCCCGACCGTCGCCACGTCCCCGGTGCGGAACCAGCCGTCCGCCGTCCGGCTGGCCGCGTCGGCGTCCGGCCGGTGCAGGTAGCCGTCGAACAGGGTGTCGCCGCGCACCTGGAGCTCGCCCATCGCCGCCCCGTCGGCGGGCAGCGGACCGCCCTGCTCGTCCACCACCCGGGTGCGCACCCCGGGCAGCGGCAGGCCCACCGTGCCCGGCCGCCGGGGCCCGTCGGCGCGGGCGCTCACGGTGATCAGGGTCTCGGTCATGCCGTACCGCTCGACGACCCGGTGCCCGGCCAGGTCGGCGAGCGCCGCGAAGACCGGCTCGGGCAGCGCGGCGCTGCCGGAGACCAGCAGCCGCGCCCCGCGCAGCGCCCGCGCCGCGTCCGGGTCCGCGGCGATCCGCGACCAGATCGTGGGTACGCCGAAGTAGAGCGAGCCGGCGGCGGCCGCGTACCGCTCGGGGCGGGGCCGGCCGACGTGGTGCAGCCGGCTGCCGAGCCGCAGCGGGCCCAGCACGCCGAGCACCAGCCCGTGCACGTGGAACAGCGGCAGCCCGTGCACCAGCCGGTCGTCCGGCGTCCACGCCCAGGCGTCGGCGAGCCCGTCGAGGCAGGCGGCGACGGCGCGGCGGGACAGCACCGCGCCCTTCGGGGCGCCCGTGGTGCCGCTGGTGTAGAGGATGAGCGCGGTGGCCGCCGGGTCGGGCTCCGGGTGCCGGGTGTCCGAGCGGCGGGTCAGGTCGACCGGCACGGCCGGGGGCGCCGCCGGGGAGTCGACCACCTCGCCGCCAGCGGGTGCCAGCAGCACCTCGGCGCCCGAGTCGCGCAGGATGTGGTCGCGCTCGACCGGCCCGGCGTCCGGCGGCACCGGGACGACGGCGGCGCCGGCCAGCAGCCCGCCCACCACGGCGACCACCGTCTCCAGGCTCGGTGCGGCCGGCACGGCCACCCGCCGGGCGCCGCGCAGGTCGTCGGCGACCGCCGCGGCCGTCCGACGCAGCTCCACCCAGGACATCGACCGGTCGTCGACCCGGACGGCCTCCGGACGCTCGTCGGTGGACTCGGACAGCCAGCTCAGCAACGGCACGGTGCGGGCCCCTCTTCCCGGTCGCGGCGGCGGGCGCGCCGGACGACCCGACCGTAACCGGGGCACCCCGGGCCGGCCACCCCTACCGGCGGCGTGCCCGCGCCACGACACCCCGCATTCACCGGCCGAAGGGTTGAACCGCGCCTCGGTTGCCCGGATGATGGTCGGCGGCGACCCGCCGGGCGGGAGCGCGCCCCGTAACCGACGCCGCCCACGTGACGGAGGACCACGCCAGATGCCGGTCATCGAAGTCGAACACCTGCACAAGAGGTACGGCGACAAGGTGGCGGTCGACGACGTCTCGTTCACCGTGGAGCAGGGCGAGATCTTCGGCGTGCTCGGCCCCAACGGCGCGGGCAAGACCACCACCGTGGAGTGCGTCCAGGGCCTGCGCCGCGCCGACGGCGGCCGGGTGCGGGTGCTGGGCCTCGACCCGGTGCGGGACCGCACCGAGGTGCGCCAGCGGGTCGGCGCCCAGTTGCAGGAGAGCCAGCTCCCCGACAAGCTGCGCGTCCGCGAGGCGCTGGACCTCTACCGGTCCTTCTACCGCAACCGCGCCGACATCGACGAGCTGCTGACCGACCTGGGCCTGGCCGAGCAGCGGGACACCGCGTTCCACAAGCTCTCCGGCGGCCAGAAGCAGCGGCTGTCGGTGGCCCTGGCGCTGGTCGGCCGGCCCGAGATCGCGGTCCTCGACGAGCTGACCACCGGCCTGGACCCGCAGGGCCGGCGGGACACCTGGGAGCTGGTCGAACGGATCCGCGACCGGGGCGTGACCG
This sequence comes from Micromonospora sp. NPDC004551, assembly GCF_040609975.1. Classification (NCBI taxonomy): domain Bacteria; kingdom Bacillati; phylum Actinomycetota; class Actinomycetes; order Micromonosporales; family Micromonosporaceae; genus Micromonospora; species Micromonospora sp. NPDC004551. The sequence goes on from NZ_JBEXLM010000016.1 coordinate 32,506, forward strand.
TCGTGCTGGTCACGCACCTGATGGAGGAGGCCGAGCGGCTCTGCGACCGGCTCGCGGTCATCGACGCGGGTCGGGTGGTGGCCATCGACACCCCGACCGGCCTGCTGTCCCGGGTCGGCACCGAGCACCGCGTGCACTTCCGTCCGCTGGGTGCCCTCGACGACGCCGTCCTGTCGGCGCTGCCTGAGGTCACCGGGGTGAGCCGCAGCGGCGACGAGGTGACCGTGACCGGGCCCGAGGAGGTGCTCCAGGCGGTGCTCTCGGCGCTGGCCGAGCGGAAGATCCGCTACGCGGGGCTCCGCGTGGACCAGCCCACCCTGGACGACGCCTTCGTCTCCCTGACCGGCCGTGCCGCGCGCACCGGCACCCCGCCGACGATCGACGGAAGGTCCTCGTGAACGCCCTGTCCAAGCTCGTCGCCGTCGAGGCGAAGCTGTTCCTGCGCGAGCCGGTGTCGCTGTTCTTCGTCTTCGCGCTGCCGCTGGGACTCATGCTCGTGTTCGGGCTGCCGCAGCGTGGCTCCACGACCGAGGGCACCGGGCAGCACGGGGAGCTGACCTTCCTGCCGTCCCTGGCGCTCGCCCTGACCATCGGCATGCTCGCCCTGTTCACGCTGCCGATGGCGCTGGGCATCTACCGGGAGCGGCGGGTGCTGCGGCGGCTGGCCACCACCCCGGTCAACCCGGCGCTGCTGCTCATCGCCCAGGTCGTGGTCAACCTGGCCATGGGGGTGGCCGGTGCCGTGGTGACCGCGCTCGGCGTCCGGCTGCTGCTGGACCAGCCGGCCCCGGCCAACATCCCGGGCTTCGTGCTGGCCTTCCTCCTGGGGGTGGCCTGCCTGTTCGCGATCGGCCTGCTGATCGCCGCGCTGGCCCCGTCCGCCCGGTCCGCCCAGTCCATCGGGCCGACGCTGTTCTTTCCGCTGCTCTTCCTCGCCGGGGCCTGGCTGCCCCGCGACCAGATGCCCGCCGTGCTGGCCCGCGTCGGCGACTACTCGCCGCTCGGCGCCACCGTGGACACCATCGCCGCGGCGTGGGCCGGGCAGACCCCGGCCGTCCCGCAACTGCTCGCCCTCGCCGTCACGGCCGTGCTGGGTTGCCTGCTCGCGGTCCGTTTCTTCCGCTGGGAGTAGCAGTCCCCGGGGCACGCCGTTAGGGGGTGCCTAAGGGTTCTGGCGATCTGTGAGCTGGATTACGTTCGATTCGCCCGAGAGGTCGTCGCCGGACGTGCGGGACAACCCGCTTCCGGGCCGGCGCCGTCTCTCCGGTGCGGCGCTGCGACAGCGGCCCGCGCACGGCGCGGCGGAACGACGAGCGACGGAGGTCGTGCGATGACAGCTTCTTCCGATCCCGCCCCGACCGTCCGGACGGCAGACTCCTTCGTCAACGGTGACGACCGGATCGCCTGGTCGGTACAGGCCAACCAGATAGGCACGGATGCCACCGGCATCGTCGAGGCGGTGCTCGAGGGCGGGCCGGCGACGCTGCCGGCCGAGCTGCGCAGCCACCGGGTGTCCCCGGTGGATTCCAAGATCAAGGTACGCCACTACGGGGGCTACGAACACTTCGAGCGGGACTCCGCGGGGGTCGCCGACGGCGTGCCCGTGGTGTTCCGCTGGACCGGGCGTACCCGCATCGCCGAGTGAACGGAAGGCGGTAGGTCGATGGGTGTCGGGGATCCGGCGGCCGGCGCGTACCTCGCGGTGAGCGACGTGGCCACGGTCACCGCGTTCTACGCGGAGGTCTTCGAGGCCGTGCCGGTGCAGCGGGAGTGCCTGCCGGACGGGCGGGTCCTGCACGCCGAGCTGGTCGTCGGTGGACACCGGCTGACGGTCAGCGAGTGGTGCGACCCCGCGGCCGAGGCGGCCGGAAGCGCCGGACCGCTGCCGCTGGCCCCCGCCGACCCGCACCTGCTGGTCGAGCGGGCCCTGGCGGCCGGCGCGACCCTCGAACCCGGCGCCGCCGGGCCGGTGGACGTCGTGTTCCGGGACCCGGCCGGGCAGCGCTGGGCGGTGACCGGAGCGGGCCGGACCGGGTAGCCGACCCTCGACAGCGTTCGGCCCCGCCACCGTCGCCGGTGGCGGGGCCGATTTCACGCGATCAGCGGCGGGCGCTGGGACGCATGGCGCCGCTGCGCCGCCGGTGCTGCCAGTAGAGGTCCCGCCGAGCGCCCTTCGGGAAGCCGGGCAGCCAGGGCTTGACCGGCCCGGCCGGGTGGATGATCGCCGAGTCGGTGAGCTTGCCGCCGTACTCGGGCTCCCGCCGCCAGGCCATCAGGTCGTTCCACCGATGCGGCAGCCGCAACCAGTTGTCGTAGACCGCGAAATTGAGCGCGTCCTGGTCCGGATAGCGCGACTCGTGCGCGTGCCGGCGGAGATAGGCCAGCGAGGTCTCGGTGACCTCGCACTCCCTCCACCGTTCGACGTCGATCAGCAGCACGCCGGAGTTGAAGTAGAGCGCGAAGGGGTCGAGGTCGGTGTAGCCGGACAGCCCCGGGATGCCCCCGATGTCGAGCAGCCGGCGGTTGAACGGGTCGCGTACGGCCCCGAGCGGCCGGCCGTCCATGTCCACGTCGAACAGTGGCCGGATGCTGTTGGTGCACATGGTGTCGCAGTCCAGGTAGAGCACCCGGCGCACGCCCTCCGGCAGCGCCGCGGGCACCAGCAGCCGCAGGTACATGGCGGGGGACAGATACGCCATCACCGGGTCGTTGCCCTTGGACAGGCTGACCCGGGAGGTGTCGACCGTCAGGTATTCCACCGTCGCGTTCGGCCCGGCGACCCGGGCGAGGGTGGCCCGGGCCGTGGCCGGCACATCGTCGGCGATCAGCCAGTACCGGAGCTCCTCGCCCGGGTTCGACTCGGCGACGGTCGACATGACGACCGCGGCGTGCGCCGCGTACGCGGCGTCAAAGGTCAGGGTGAGGTCCAACGTGCTCTCCTTACGCTTGGCTGGCGCGAGCGCAACTCCGAGAAAGTAGCTGCGGAATTGTCGGAGCGGCAAGGAGAAACAAATCCCTCAGGGGTTCGGAAATGGACCCCTGAATTCACCCCTCAATTCGAAGTCGTCCCTGGACATGCGGTACGGGCCGCCGGTGTGCCATCGTGGGCCGTCCGGTCCGGGCCGCCGTGGTGCGTGCCCCGAGGGGAGGGGAGCGCCCATGGGGGAGGGTTCGTCCGGGCCGCTGACCGGCGTCCTGGTCGCGGACTTCTCCCGGATCCTGGCCGGGCCGTACGCGACCATGCTCCTGGCCGACCTGGGCGCCGATGTGATCAAGGTGGAGGCGCCGGGCGGCGACGACACCCGGACCTGGCAGCCGCCGGTGCGCGACGGGGTGTCGACCTACTACCTCGCCGTGAACCGCAACAAGCGGTCGCTGGTGCTCGACCTCGCCGAACCCGGCGACGCGGTGCTGGCCCGGCGCCTCGCCGCCCGGGCCGACGTCATGATCCAGAACTTCCGGCCCGGCGCGCTGCGCCGCTTCGGTCTCGACCACGACAGCGTCACCGCCGCCAACGCCCGGCTCGTGTACGCCTCGATCAGCGGGTTCGGCGCGGCGGGCGGCGCGGACCTGCCCGGGTACGACCTCATGGTGCAGGCGGCGTCCGGGCTGATGAGCCTCACCGGGGCGGCGGACGGCCCGCCGTACAAGGCGGGGGTGGCGGTCTTCGACGTGATCGCCGGGCTGCACGCGGCGGTCGGGATCCTGGCCGCGCTGCACCACCGGGCGGCCACCGGCGTCGGGCAGCACGTCGAGGTGGACCTGCTCTCCTCGGCCCTGTCCGGGCTGGTCAACCACTCCGGCGCGCACGTCGCAGGTGGGGTGGTGCCGCACCGGATGGGCAACGCCCACCCGAGCATCGTGCCGTACGAGCCGCTGCCCACCGCCGACGGTGAGCTGGTGGTGATCGCCGGCAACGACGGCCAGTTCCGCACCCTCTGCCAGGTGCTGGGCCTGCCCGGGCTGCCGGACGACCCGCGGTTCCGGCGCAACCAGGACCGCACCGCGCACCGCGAGGCGCTGCGGCCGTTGCTGGTGGCCGCCCTGGCCGGGCGGACCAGCGCCGAGTGGTTCCGCGACCTGCGCGCGGCGGGCGTGCCGTGCAGCCCGATCAACACGGTCGCCGACGGGGTGGCCCTGGCCGACGGGCTCGGGCTGGACCCGGTGGTCTCCGTCGGCGGCGTGCCGGGGGTGCGCCACCCGATCGGCCTGTCGGCCACCCCGCCCCGCTACGACCTGCCGCCGCCCGGGCTGGACGAGCACGGCGCGGAGCTGCGCGCCTGGCTGGCCGGGTGAGCGGTCAGCGCGCCGCGGCGGCCAGCAGGTCGTCGACCATTCCGGTGGCGGTCTCGGCCGCGGCGGCCGCGTCGGGGCGCCCGGCGCTGCCGTAGAGGCCCTCCACGATCAGCCAGATCCGGTCGGCGAGCCGGCCCGGGTCGGCCACCCCCAGCCGGGCCACCAGCGCGTCGATCTCCGCGCGGGTGTCGCGCAGGTAGTCCCGGGCCACCCGGCCGGGCTCGCCGGCGTCGCCGGGGAACTCGGCGAGGTAGAGGCGGAACGCGCAGCCGCGGAAGTCCGGGGCGGTGGCGGTCGCGGCGATCTCCGCGACCAGTGCCCGCAGGCGTGTCGCCGGGTCGCCGGGCAGGCCCTCGGCCGCCGCGGCGCCGGCCCGCTCGCGCTCGCGCCGGCACCCTCGCAGGTACGCCGCGACCAGGTCGTCCTTGCTCGGGAAGTGGGTGTAGAGCAGGTTCTTGCCGCAGCCGGCCGCGTCGATGACCTGGTTCATCCCGACGGCGCGGACGCCGTGCCGGTAGAACAGCTCCCCGGCGGTGCGCAGGATGCGTTCCCGGCTCCCGGGTGCCGCGGTGCGGGCCATCGCTCCTCCTTCGCCGTTCTGTGGCGAGAATAACGGACCGATCGGTCCGTTCGCGATTGACCGGGCCGTGGCCGGTGTCGCAGTATCGGACCATTCGGTCCCGGACCGACCGGTCCGGAAATGGTCCCAGGAGGCAGCGATGCGCGACGCGGTGATCGTCGAGGCGGTACGGACCCCGGTGGGCCGGGCGAAGCGAGGCGGGGCGTACCTCGACGTCCACCCCGTGGACCTGCACGCGCACGCGCTGCGCAACCTGGTCGCCCGGGTGCCCGGCCTGGATCCGGTCGAGATCGACGACGTGCTCGGCGGGGCCGTCGCCCAGGTCGGCGAGCAGAGCACCAACACGACCCGGCTCGCCGCGCTCGCGGCGGGCTTCCCCGAGTCGGTGCCCGGAGTGACCGTGGACCGGCAGTGCGGCAGCAGCCAGCAGGCCCTCAGCTTCGCCGCCCAGGGCCTGATCGCCGGGGCGTACGACATCGTGGTGGCCTCGGGCGTCGAGTCGATGAGCCGCGTGCCGATCGGCAGCGCCGCCCTGGTCGGCGGCGTCCGCGCCGACGTCGCCGGGCCTGCCGTCGCCGCGCGCTACCCGGGCGGGCTCGTCCCGCAGGGCGTCGCCGCCGAACTGATCGCCCGCAAGTGGGGCCTGTCCCGCACCCGGCTCGACGAGTACGCCGCCACCAGCCACCAGCGGGCCGCCGAGGCGTGGCGGCAGGGGCGGTTCGCCGGCCAGATCGCGCCGCTGCCGGGCGTCGACCTCGCCATGGACGAGACGATCCGGCCCGGTACCACCGTGGCGCGCCTCGCCGAACTGCCGCCGGCCTTCGCCGCCGAGCACTGGGCCGCCCGCTTCGGCGAACTGGACTGGAAGGTGACCGCGGGCAACTCCAGCCCGCTCAACGACGGCGCGGCGGCGCTGCTGCTCACCACCGGCGAGACCGCCCGCCGCCGCGGCTGGCGGCCCCGGGCGCGGATCCACACCGCCACCGTGGTCGGCGACGACCCGATCATGATGCTCACCGGCATCATCCCGGCCACCGCCAAGGTGCTGGCCCGGGCCGGCCTCACCATCGGCGACATCGACGCCTTCGAGGTCAACGAGGCGTTCTCCTCGGTCGTGCTGGCCTGGCTGGACGAGACCGGCGCGGACCCGGCGAGGGTGAACGTCGACGGCGGCGCCATCGCCATCGGCCACCCGCTCGGGGCCAGCGGCGCCCGGCTCGCCACCACCCTGCTGCACGTGCTCGAACGCACCGGCGGCCGCTACGGCCTCCAGACCATGTGCGAGGCCGGCGGCACCGCCAACGCCACGATCATCGAACGCCTCGACGGCTGACCGACGGTGCGGGCGGGCGGGGTCGGGTCAGTTGGCGATGCCGGCGAACGCCACCACCCGCTCCGCCCGCAGCCGGACCAGCAGCTCGCCCGGCACGGCATTGCGCCGGCCGTACTCCTCGGCGCGATCAGCGCCCATGTAGCGGGCCGCGATGCGGGTGGACCAGGGCAGCGACTCGACCGGATCCTCGCTGATCGTCACGGTGCCCCGCACGGTGACGAAGGCATAGGGCGGCTGCTCCTCGTCGACGGTCAGCGCGGCCCGCGGGTCACGGACCAGATTGCGCCCCTTCACGCTGTCCCGTCCGGTGTTGAAGATCAGGTCGTCGCCGTCGAGCACGAACCAGACCGGAACCACGTGCGGGGAGCCGTCGGCCCGCACGGTCGCCAGCTTCCCCGTCCGGGTGCCGGCGGTGACGAAGGCCCGCCACTGGTCATCGCTCATCCGCTGCGCCATGCGGCCATCCTGCCCCACCATTCCGACACTCCGGCCCCGGCCCGCTCCCAGCCAGCTCACAGCCGCGCGACCTGTCCGACCGGCCGGGCCCGACGTAGCCTGGACCGGCCCGCAACCCCTTCTGACCTGGGAGATCACACGGTGTCGTACGCCCTCACCGCCGGACCGGCCGGTCCGGTCCCGCCGCGCCGACCCGCGCGGCGGCCCTGGCCGCGCTGGGCGCGGTGGTGCGTGGCGGTCGGCACCACGCTCATGACGCTGAGCGGGGTGGCGCTGGGCGGCAGCGCCTACCTGCTGCACGCGGCGACCGGCCAGGTCACCCGGCAGAACCTGCTCGGCGCCGCCGCCGCACCGGCCGAGCAGCACCGGACGATCACCGGGGCCAAGAACATCCTGCTCGTCGGGGTCGACGCCCGTCCGAACCAGGACCCGAGCCAGCTCACCCGCGCGGACTCGATCATCCTGCTGCACGTCCCGGCCGACCACTCCCAGGCGTACCTGGTCTCGCTGCCCCGGGACTCGCTGGTCACCATCCCGGCGTACGACAACGGGGCGACACCGTTCCGCGGCGGGCAGAACAAGATCAACGCGGCCTTCGCGTTCGGCAGCCGGGGGCTGACCGGCTCGGCGGCGCTCTCGCACGGTTTCGAACTGCTGGCGCTGACCGTCCGGGACCTGACCGGCATCACCCCCGACGCCGGCGGGATCATCGACTTCCAGGGCTTCAAGAAGATCGTCCAGGTGCTCGGCCAGGTCTGCATGTACGTCGACGAGACCACCACCTCGATCCACGTGGGGCACGACGCCGCCGGCAAGCCCGCCGCGCCGTACGCGATCAACCCAGACGGCACGGTGAACCACCGCATCACCGGCGTGACCCCGAACATCTACACCAAGGGCCAGCACTGCCTGGACCCGGCGCAGGCGCTGGACTTCGTCCGGCAGCGGGACCTGCTGGCCGACCACGACTTCGACTACGGCCGGCAGCGCCACCAGCAGCAGTTCGTCAAGGCGGTGCTGAGCCAGGTGGTCAGCCAGGGCCTGGACTCGCCCACCAAGCTGCCCGGGCTGCTGTCGGCGGTCGGCCGGACGATGACCGTCGACGACGGCGGCATCCCGCTCGCCGACTGGGCGTTCGCCATGCGGGGCGTCAAGCCGGAGAAGATCACCACGATCAAGACCAACGGCGGCACCTTCAACAGCCGTACCGTGCCGGGCGTCGGCAGCGCCGAGATCCTCAGCCCGACGAGCATGCAACTGCTGCACGCGGTCCGCGACGACACGGTGGACTCATTCGTCGCGGCCCATCCCACCTGGGTGACCGACTCCGGCCCGGCCACCGCCGATCACTGACATCGGGACCGACCGAGGGACAGTCAGGCTGTGCCGTCGATGTCGGCCCCCGTCGAGGCGCGGTCCGGAGTCGGCGTGGGATCAGGGCGGCCGAGGGCGGCGGCCGCCTCCGCCCCCAGAGCCCGGAAGTGCGGCCAGCCTTCCCGGCCGTCTCGAGGCTCACCGAGCCGCACCGTGAGGAATGCGTCCGCCGACAGCCAAGCCTGGGTGTAGACGCCGCCCCACTCGGCCAGGAAGTCCTGCTTGTCGACGTACTTCCTGGCGACATACAGCCCGGCCACGTCCAACATGGCGACCGCTCGGTTGATGAGGTCGAAGTTGTCCGGCTCCTCGTCCCGCATCCGCTGGACGGACTCCACTGTCTGAGCGCGAGTGAAGAGGAGCCGCCGCCCTCGCTGCAGGTCCGCCTCCACGAGGCGCTCATGGAGCTTGAGGAACAGGTCCCGACGGTCCTGTCCCCGGCGATCCTTGTAGGAGAGGCCGGTGAACGCCAGGGCGGCGATCGAGATCAACAGTGAGGCGGAGGCGCTGACCTGGGGAAGCCACCCGGCATCCGTCATGCCTCGAACCTAGCCGAACGCATCAATCTCCTCTGTCGGTCACGTCCTACCGAGCAGATCATGATTCTCCGCGCGGTATGGGTGACGAATGAGCCACCCGGTGGGCGCCGGCCTCAGGTGCGCGGCGCGGCCACGGCGGCCTGGGCGTCGACGACGCCCCAGCCGTACAACGGCGTGTAGACGCCGCGCAGCCCGACGATCGGGGTACGGGCGGTCGCCATCAGCACCGAGTACACGTCGGCCACGCCACGCCCCTGGGCGACGAGAAGCGCCGCCACACCCGACACGTACGGCGTGGCCATCGACGTGCCGGCGAAGGCGTCGTAGTCACCCTGCCCGCAGGTGGCCGAACCGGCGCCCACCGGAACGCTGGACCAGACGTCGTCGTCGCAGTTGACGAGGCCGGCGCCGCCGGGCGCGGCGACCGCCTTCAGATCGGCCTTCACTCCCAGGTTCGAGTACCACGCCTTGACCTCGTTCCGGTCGGTCGAGGTGACGCAGAGGGCGCCGGTCTCCCAGGCCGGGGTGTCGCACAGGGGCGCCGTCTCGTTGCCGGCGGCCGCGATGACGGCGACGCCCTTCGCCTGCGCGTACGCGATAGCACCGGTCACCTCGGACTCCAGGCCGGTGAGGGTGAGGGCCTGGGTGCCGGGCTGTGCGCCGAGGCTGAGGTTGACCACCTTGGCGCCGTGGTCGGCCGCGTAGCGGATGCCCGCGGCGATGTCGGCGAAGCTGCCGGTGCCCGCCTCCAGCACCTTGATCGGCATGATCTTCGCGTCGCGGGCGACACCGGCGACACCGACGCCGTTGCCGGTGGCCGCGGCGGCGATGCCGGCCACGTGGGTGCCGTGCTCGTCGCCGGCGTCGGGCACGCCGTTCGGGCCGCGCCAGTCGCCGTTGCCGCAGGAGGTCGTGCCGCAGTCGAGGAAGGTCGCGCCGGGGACGAGTTTGGCCGCCAGATCCGGGTGGCCGAGGTCGACGCCGGTGTCGACCACCGCGATGACCACCCCCGCGCCCGTGCTGGTCGCCCAGGCCTGCTCGGCATGGATCTGTCGCAGACCCCACTGCTTGTCGTACAACGGATCGTTGACGGCCGCCTGGGCGGGCGCCGCGGTGACCGCCACCAGCGCGGTGACGACCGCGGTGCCGGCCAGTAAGCGGGTGAACGGCATGAGATTCTCCTCCCGACGGACAGCAGTTCGTCTATGCATCGGGCATCGGGCGCGAAACGCAACAGCGGCCGGATCTTCCGACCGGCCGGCCGTAGGAGGGCGCGGGCCGGGATCCCGACCCGATCTGGCTGGCCGACCGGGACGCCGACTCGCTCGGTGCGAGGCGGGCGGTCACCGGCGAACCGTCACCTGCGCTCCGCCGACCACTGACCCCGGCGCGATCCGCTCTCGCTGGGAGGAACGTCCTTCGGCGGCGTCAGTTGAGCTGCTCGGCCAGCGCGACGATGACGCCCGCGGGCCCGCGGACGTAACAGAGCTGGTAGCTGTCCTCGTATCGCGTCAGCTCGCCGACGAGTTCGGCGCCCCGGGTGCGCAGGCGGGCAACGACGTCCTCGATGTCGTCGACGGCGAACATGATGCTGCGGAGACCCAGCGTGTTCGGCGGTGCGGCGGGCGGCTCGGCGCTCACCGCCGCCGGGGAGCGGAACCTCGTCAGCTCCACCCTGCCGTGGCCGTCCGGGGTCCGCATCATGGCGATGTCGGCCCGGACGCCGTCGAGCCCGTTGAGACGGTCCACCGACGGTCCCTCGATCGGCGCCTCGCCCTCCAGCTCCATGCCGAGTTCGGCGAAGAACGACACCGCGGCCTCGAGGTCGTCGACGACGATGCTGACGTGGTCCATCCGCTGAATCGCCATGCCGCCGAGCATAGTGACGGCCGCGTATGGATCACCGTCCGAGCGCGTCCCGGGCGGCGGCGGAGCCGGCGGGCACCACCCGGCCCGCGGTGGCCGAGACGGCGTTACGCACCTCGTCCGCCAGTCGCGCCGAGCTGCCACCCGCCGCCCGCAGCTGCGCCAGACCCGTGCGGCCGAGGACCGCGGCGGCGACGAGGTAGCCGGCGGTCAGTCCGGACACGGCCAGCCGCCGGGGCAGAAACGACTCCAGCATGCGCAGCACCGTCGTCGACGCCGCCCCGACGCCCAGCACCAGGCAGCCTCCGGCCGTAGCCAACAGGGCGAGACCGACTCCCGCGGGCAGGGCGGCGTCGGCGAGCTGTTGCCGGACCTCCCGCACCTCCTCGCGGACCACGTCGGCCACGTCCGCTGCCAGGCGCTCCGTGGGACTTGCCGTGCCCCGGTTCCGTCCCGGCTGGTGTGCCGCCTCTTCCGTCATCGCTCATTCCTCTCCCGCAACCGAGCGGCACCCGCATACCCTCAGGCTCAGCCGCCACACCCCGGGCGGCGAGGTGACGCGGGGGTGACGGCGGGGCGACGGCCCCGCGGGACCCTCGGCGGCGTGAGCAGCTTCCCGGGCAGCCCGCGTACGCTCCGCGGCGCCATCATCGCGGTGGACCCGCTGGGGCCGCTGTCCCGGGTCGTGGTGTTCCAGTACAACCCCGACCAGGTGCAGCGCACCATCGCGCCCCGCTCCGGCGGGGAGTCCGGGCAGCGGGCCGCCGACGCGCACCGCGCCTGGGGCGCGCCCACCGAGGCGATCACCATGACGGTCGACGTCGACGCCGCCGACCAGTTGGAGACCGGCGACCCGGTGGCCGCCACCGTCGGTGTCCTGCCCCAGCTGTCCGTGCTGGAGATGCTGCTGCACCCGGGCAGCGTCCGGGTGATCGCCAACTCGGTGCTGCTGGCCGCCGGGACCATCGAGATCCTGCCGGTGGAGCTGCCCATGGCGGTGCTGGTCTGGGGACCGGCCCGGGTGGTGCCGGTGCGGATCACCCAGCTCGGCGTCACCGAGCAGGCGTTCAACCCCGCGCTGAGCCCGATCCGGGCCACGGTGGACGTCTCCGCCCAGGTGCTCACCTACGACGACCTGTCGCTGACCGACGTCGGCTACGGGCTCTACCTCGCGCACCTGGTCGCCAAGGAGGTCCTCGCCATGGTGGGCGCGGTCACCGGCGCCGTCGACGCCGTCACCGACTTGGCCGGAGGGTGACATGACCGGGCGCTACGACTCTGTACCTGTGGCCGGGACGACCGTGCCCGACGGCGCTGGCGGCCTGCGCGAGGTGCGCTACCTGCGGCGGCGGTCGCTGCCGGAGCTGCGCGACGTGCGGGCCGCCGCCACCCACCGGGTGAGCGCCGGTGACCGGATCGACCTGGTCAGCCACCGGTATCTGGGCGACGCCGCCGCGTGGTGGCGGATCGCCGACGCCAATGGGGCGCTCGACCCCGAGGCGCTGACCGGCCCGGACGCCGAGGGCGAGCTGATCGTCATCCCGCTGCCGGGGGTGTGAGGTGCTGCTCGGGTCCGGGCTGCGGCTCACCGTCCTGGCGGGACGGACCGTGCCGCTGCCGCTGTCGGTGGACCTGGCCCAGCGCTGGCGCTCCACCCGGGTCACCGAGAGCGACGCCGAGCGCAGCGCCTTCTCGCTGGTTTTCGACGCCGGCCGGGCCGGCCCGCTCGCCGCCGTGGACAGCCCGTTCGGGCCGACCGGGCCGCTGGTCCCGTTCGCCCGGGTGGTGCTCGTGCTGACCTTCGGCGTGGTGCCGGTGGTGCTCTTCGACGGCATCGTCACCGAGACCCGGCTCGACCCGGGCACCGGCGCCGGTCGGGCCACCTTCACGGTCACCGGGGAGGACGTGGGCAACCTGCTCGACCGCGAGGACCGCGACGTCGAGCATCCCGCCCTCGACGACTACCTGACCGTGCTGAAGATCCTCGCCCCGTACGCGGCGCGCGGCATCCTGCCGAAGGCGCTGCCCGCCCCGGTCACCGACCCGCCGCTGCCGATCGACCGGATCCCCACCCAGCACGGCACCGACCTGGAACACCTCGCCGAACTCGCGGAGCGGCACGGCTACGTCACCTACGTCGACCCCGGCCCGCTGCCCGGGATCAGCTCGTTCTACTGGGGACCGCCGGTGCGGCTCGGCCTGCCGCAGCCCGCCCTCGCCGTCGACCTGGGCTCGGACAGCAACGTGCGCGAGGTGTCCTTCCGCACCGAGGCGACCCGCCCGGCCACGGTCACCGGCGCCGTGCACGACCGGCGGACCGGGGTCACCCTGCCCGTGGCCGCGGTGGCCAGCACCCGGCCGCCGCTGGCCGCCGTGCCGTTCGCGCTGGCCAACGCCGGGGACGTGCGGCGCCGCCGGCTGCGCGAGGGCAGCAGCGACGCGGTCTCCGCCTTCGCCCGCGCGCAGGGCGAGGTGGACCGCGGCGCCGACGCGCTGGTCGCCGAGGGCACCGCCGACGGCGCCCGCTACGGGGCGGTGCTGCGCCCGCGCGGCCTGGTCGGCATGCGCGGCGCCGGCTGGAGCCACGACGGCCTCTGGTACGTCCGCCAGGTCGAGCACGACCTCGCCTACGGCGGCTACCGGGTCGGCTTCACCCTGTCCCGCGACGGGCACGGCTCGATCACCCCCGCGCTGCCCCGGAGCCCGTCATGACCACCCGGGAGGAGCGGCGATGACCCGGCAGTTCTTCGGTGTCTACCGAGGCAAGGTGGAGCAGAACGTCGACCCGATGCTGCGCGGGCGGGTGCAGGTGTCCGTCCCGAAGGTGCTCGGCGACGGGCGGCTGGCCTGGGCCGAGCCGTGCGTGCCCTACGCCGGCAACGGTGTCGGCGGGTTCAATCTGCCGCCGGTGGGCGCCGCCGCCTGGGTGGCGTTCGAGGGCGGCAACCCCGACTACCCGGTCCTGCTGGGCTGCTACTGGCAGGTCGGCGAGTCGCCCGCGCCCGGCCTGCCGCAGCAGCGGGTGTTCCAGTCCGACTCGGTGAGCGTGACGGTCAGCGACCTGCCCATGGTCGGCGGCCTGACCATCGAGGTGGGGCCGCCGGCCGTGCTGATCCCGCTCAAGGTGGTGCTCGGCTCCGGCGGGATCGAGCTGTCCACCGGGGCCACCAAGGTCGTCCTCGACGGTGTGCGGGTCTCGGTCAACGACGGCGCGCTGGAGGTGATGTGATGCCCGGACCTCTCGTGCACCAGGGCGCCGTGGTGATCTGCGCGCACGGCGGCCAGGCGATGCCCACCGTGCCCAACCCCCGGGTACGCGTCGGCGGCCAGGCCACCGTGCTGCTCGCCGCGCCGTGGACGGTGGCGGCCTGCCCGTTCCCGCCGGTCTCCGGCGGCCCCTGCGTGACCAGCGTGTGGAGCGTCGGCAGCGTCCGGGTGCGCTCCATGGGACAGCCCCTCGTGCTGGCCAGTGGCCTGGCCACCTGCGCGCCGACCGGGGTGCCGCTGGCGGTCACCGCCAGCCAGTTCCGGGCGGTGGCGACGTGACCGCCGGCCGGCACGTCGGCTTTCCCCTGCGGGTCGGCGGCCGCGGCCGCACCACCTTGGTCGGCGACGAGGACTACCTGCGCGGCCTGGTCGAGGCCGTGCTCTTCACCCGCCCCGGCGAACGGGTCAACCGGCCCGACTTCGGCAGCGGCGTCGACCGGCTCGTCTTCGCCCCGGCCGGCGACGAGATGGCGCACGCCACCCGGGCGCTGGTGCACGGCGCGCTGCAACGCTGGCTCGGCGAGCTCGTGCAGATCGACGACGTGCGGGTCGAGGCGGCCGACGCCCAGCTGCGGGTGACCGTCAGCTACGTGCCGCTGGTCGCCGGGGCGGCCGTCGGCGAGCGCCGCACCCTCACCGTGCTGGGCGGCACCCCGTGACCGCGCCGCTGCTCGACCGGGAGGCCCGCCGGGCGCTCGTCGAGGGAGAGAGCACCTTCGACGGGATCGACCACGTCGAGGTGCTGTCGAACCGGCCCGGCACCCCGGGGCACGTTCCCGGCGCGCCCCGCCAGCGCACCCTCCTGGTGCACCTGCTGCGCGGCCCGGTCCCCGCCGACCTCGACGCCGGCCGGGTCCGCCTCCTCGGCGGGGTACGGGTCGACCCGCGGGTCAACCCGGTGCGGGTGCTCTGGGCGTACCCGGCGAACGTGGTGGCGGCCGGGCCGCCGCCCGGGGTGACCGCGGCCGACCGGACGCTGGTGACCGGGGCGGTGCCGGCGCCCGAGCGGGCCCGGGTGCTGGTGGTGCGCACCTCCTCCAGCGGGGACTGGTCCAGCTACCTGCTCGCCCTCACCGGCCCGGGCGGCGAGGGCTTCCCGGCCGGCTTCGACGAGCCGCTGGCCACCTGCCCGTTCGCCTTCGCCGTCGACTGCCCCGACGAGCTGGACTGCCGGCCCGACGGCGGCTGCCCGCCGGTGCCCGCCACCACCCCCGCCCTGGACTACCTGGCTCGCGACTACGCCGGTCTGCGCACCCGGCTGCTCGACCGGCTCGCCGTGCTGCTGCCCGGCTGGACCGACCGCAACGCGGCCGACCCGCTGGTCACCCTCGCCGAGCTGTTCGCCTACGTGGGGGACCGGCTCACCTACCGGCAGGACGCGATCGCCGCCGAGGCGCACCTGGCCACCGCGCGGCTGCGCCCCTCGGTGCGCCGGCACGCGCGGCTGCTCGACTACCGGATGCACGACGGCTGCGCGGCCCGGACCTGGCTGACGTTCCGCACCGGCGCGCCCCTGACCCTGCCGGCGCGCACGCCGGTCGCCGGGGTCGAGGACCCGCTGCCGCCCGACGCCGGGGTCGAGGTCGCGGTGGACGCCGGCGCCACCGTCTTCGAGACCCTCGCCCCGGTGGCGCTGCGCCCGGCCCGCAACCAGCTCGACCTGCACGCCTGGGGTGACCCGGACGCCTGCCTGCCGGCCGGCGCGACGAGCGGCTGGCTCCGGCACCCGGCCGGCGCCGACCCGCAGCTGCGCGCCGGCGACGTCCTCGTCCTCGCGCCCGCCGACGAGACCGGGACCGTGGTGGGCGACGAGGCCCGGCGGCAGGCCGTCCGGCTCGACCGCGACCCGGTCACCCGCGCCGACCCGCTCGCCCCCGCCGGCACGGTCGTCCGCGAGCTGCACTGGGCCGCCGAGGACGCCCTGGCCGTCCCGCTGCCGGTGGCCCGACGGGCCGCCGACGGCACCGCCGCCCCGGCCGCCGTCGCCCTCGCCAACGTCGCGCTCGCCGAGCACGCCGCCGCGCTGCCCCCGCGCGGGCTGCTGCCGCCGCAGGCCCCCGCCGACGGCGCGTACCGGCCGCGGCTGCCCACCGGGCGGCACCCGGTGGCCTGGACCGACGCGGTGGTGGACGCGCGCAGCGCCGCCGCCGCGCTGCGCCCCGACCCGCGCCGCGCGCTGCCCGCCGTGCTGCTCGACGACGGCAGCCGCACCTGGACCCCGGTGCCCGATCTGCTGGCCAGCGGCCGGCTGGACCCGCACGTGGTCGCCGAACCGGAAACCACCGGCGTGCTGCGGCTGCGCACCGGCGACGGGATCAACGGCCGCCGGCCGGCGCCCGGCGTCACGCTCACCGCCTGGCCCCGGGTCGGCGGCGGCACCGCCGGCAACGTCGGGGCGGACGTGCTCACCCTGCCGCTGCCCACCGCCGCGTGGGCGGTGCCGGCCGGCCTGAGCGTCAGCAACCCGCTGCCGGCCACCGGCGGGGTCGACCCCGAGTCCGTCGACGAGGTGAAGGAGTTGGCCCCGTACGCGTTCCGCACCCAGTTGCGCGCCGTGACCAGCGCCGACCACGCCGCCGCCGCCGAGGAGAACCCGGGCGTGCAGCGCGCGGTGGCCCGCCGCCGCTGGACCGGCTCCTGGTACGCCCAGGAGGTCACCCTCGACCCGGTGGCCCGCCGGGCCGGCGATCCCACGCTCGCCGCCGAGGTGGCCGCGCTGCTCGACGTACGCCGGCTGGCCGGCACCGACGTGGAGCTGGCGCCCCCCGCGCACGTCCCGCTGGAGATCGTCCTCGGGGTCTGCGTCACCGACGGCCACCTCGCCGCCGACGTGGAACGGCGGCTGCGCGCCGAACTGTCCAACCGGGTGCTGCCCGACGGCCGGCTCGGGTTCTTCCACCCCGACCGGCTCACCTTCGGCCAGTCCCTGTACGTCTCCGACCTCGTCGCCGCCGTCATGGCCGTGCCCGGCGTCGGCTACGTCGAGGTGGCCGACGACGACGTCACCGGCCTGAGGTTCCGCCGGCTCGGCCGCCCGCCCGCCGGGGAGGTGGCCCGCGGCCGGATCGACGCCGCCGCCCGCGAGGTGCTGCGCGCCGACAGCGACCCGAGCAACCCGGAGTACGGCCGGGTCGCCTTCCATCTGCGCGGTGGCGCGTGAGCTGCGGCTGCGGTGGCGGATGCGGGTGCGACCCGCTGCGGCCGCCCGCGCCCGAGGTGACCAACCCGCCTGGCCAGCCCGCCCTGGCCTGGCGGGTCGCCCCGCACAGCCACGCCCTGGCCCGGATGCGGGCCGCGCTCGCCGACCCGGGACTGCCGGCCGGCGTGCGGGCGGTGGCCGGGCAGGACGGGGACGACCCGCTGCTGGCGCTGCTCGACGCCGCCGCCGTGATGACCGACGTGGTGTCGTTCTACACCGAGCGGATCGCGCAGGAGTCGTACCTGCGCACGGCCACCGAGCTGACCTCGGTGCGCAACCTCGCCGGCATGATCGGCTACCAGCCGCGCCCCGGCGTCGCCGCCGCCGTGGACATCGCCTTCGACGTGGAGGACGCGCCGGGCGCACCGTCGCAGGTGGACGTGCCGGCCGGCACGCCGGTGCAGTCGGTGCCCGGGCAGGGCGAGCTGCCGCAGACCTTCGAGACCGGCGCCGACCTGCGCGCGTACGCGGTGTGGAACGCGATCCCCGGCGCCACCGCCGGGCCGCAGGAGATCGACTTCGCCACCGACGCGATCTGGCTGCGCGGCACCGCGCTCGGGGTGCGGTCCGGCGACGGCGTGCTGGTGGTCGGCGCCGAACGCCGCCGCTACGGGCGCACCCCCGCCCACAGCCGGGCCGCCGCCGACCGGCGGCGCGACGACGAGCGCTGGGACTTCCGCGTCGTCACGGCCGTCGAGGAAGGCCCGCCCGGCCTCGCCGGCTGGACCCGGCTGGTGCTGGCCGAACGGATCGGCTGGCGGCGTGCGACGCCGCTGACCGCCGAGGAGGACGTGCAGGTCCACGCCTTCGCCACCCGGACCAACCTGTTCGGCTGGAACGCCCCCATGGCGGGCCTGCTCGCCGGGAACCACCCCCCACCGCCCGGCATCACCAACGGCGAGTGGGACGACATCGACAACCCGTTCCCGCCCGGCCACCCGACCCCAGCCGACGTGGTCGAGGTCGACGGCGACCACCCCCGGATCGTGCCCGGCTCCTGGCTGCTGCTCGAACGCCCCGACTACCGCGAGCTGTACGCCGTCGAGGCGGCCGACCCGGCCGGCGACTCCCGGTTCGGAGTCAGCGGCCGGACCACGCAGGTGCGCGTCGACATCACCGAGAACCTGGACACCTTCGGCCGCCGGGAGACCCTGGTACGCGGCGAGTCCCGGCCGCTGCCGGCGGCGGAGCGGCCCCTCATGGAGCCGGTCGGCGGCCGGCGGCTCACCCTGGTCGCCACCGACCCGCCGCTGCCCGCCGGCCGCCGGGTGGTGGTCACCGGGTTCCCGCCCGGCGGCCCGCCCGCCGACCCGCTCGTCGCGGCGGCCACCGCACCACCGCTGGCCGAGACCGCGGTGGTGCTGGCCTGCGCGGTCGCCGCCGACGGCCGGACCATGACCGTCGACCTGGACCGCGACCTCACCCTGAGCTACGACCCGCGCGGCCTGCGGGTGCGCGGCAACGTCGCCGCGGCCACCCACGGCGAGACCGTCGTCCAGCCGCTCGGCAGCGGCGACCCCACGGTCGCGTTCCAGCGGATGCGCACCCGGCGCGGCCCGCTCACCCACGTCCGCGACGACAGCCCCGCCGGCGCGCGCAGCACCCTGGAGGTCCGGGTCGACGGCGTGCGCTGGGAGCCGGTGACCGCGCTGGACACCTCCGGCCCGCGCGACCGGGTGCACACCGAACGGCTCGACGACGAGGGCCTGGCCACCGTCACCACGGGCGACGGCCGGCACGGCGCCCGGCTGCCCGGCGGCGTGGAGAACGTCGTGGCCACCTACCGGGTCGGGGTCGGCGCCGCCGGCGCGGTCCAGGCGGGCCAGCTCAGCATCCTGCCCCGCCGCCCGTACGGGGTGCGGGCCGCCGGCAACCCCGCCCCGGCCCGGGACTGGGCCGATCCGGAGCAGCTCGACGCGGCGCGGGCGCACGCCCCGCTGCGGATCCGCACCCTGGACCGGGCGGTGTCGGTGGCCGACCACGAGGACTTCGCGGCCGGCTTCGCCGGGGTCACCCTGGCCCGCGCCGACGACGTGTGGGACGGCCGGGAGCAGGTCGTCGTCGTCTCCGCGCTGGGCGCGGCGGCCGGTGGCGGGGCCGCCCCGGCCGGGCCGGAGCTGGTCGCCGCGCTGCGCGCCGCCCTGGTGGCCGCCCGCGACCCCGGCACCCGGCTCGCCGTGCTGGCCGGGCAGACCGTCCCGTTCGGACTGCACGTCGACCTCGCCCACGACCCGGCGTACCCGCGCGCCGACGTGGAGGCCGCCGTCCGCGCCGCCCTCGCGGCCGCGTACACGCCGCCGGCGCTGGGCTTCGCCACCGGGGTGGTGGCCTCCCGGGCCCTGGTCACCGTGCGCGCGGTGCCCGGGGTACGCGCCTGCACCCTGCCCCGGCTCGCCGCGCCTCCCGGCTCCGTCGCCGTCGACCTGCTGGCCGCGCTGCCCGGCCGGTTCGCCGGCACGGTGCGCCCCGCCCAGGTGCTCACCCTCGCCGAGGTGACGATCGGGGTGATGTCGTGACCGAAACCGCCCTGCGCCGCCTGCTCGACCTGGTGCCGGTGCACCTGCTCGCCCGCGACGCCCAGGCCGACGGCGGCACCGGCCCGCTCACCGCGCTGCTCGCCGCGGTGGCCGGCGAGCTGGAGCTGCTGGAGGCCGACCTCGACCGGCTGCACGACGGGTTCTTCGTCGAGACCTGCGCCGAGTGGCTGGTGCCGTACCTCGCCGACCTGGTCGGCGTCGCCGAACTGCCGCCCGACCTCGGGGTCACGGTGAGCCGGCGGGCCCTGGTCGCCAACACCGTCGCCTACCGCCGGCGCAAGGGCACCGTGGCCGTGCTGGAACAGGTCGCCCGGGACGTCACCGGCTGGCCGGCCCGCGCCGTCGAGCACCACCCGCTGCTCGTGGGCGCAACCCACGTCAACCACGTCCGCCCCGACCGGCCGGCCACCGTCTCGCTGCGCGGCGCCGCCCGGATCGAGGCCGCCGCCGTGGTCAGCCCACCCGGGCCGCGCGGCGCCCTCGACCCGCTCACCCACACCGCCGAGGTACGCCGCATCCCCACCCTGCGTGGCCGCTACGGCATCGACCACGTGGCCGTGCACCTGTTCCCGACCCAGGCGTACGAGGTGGGCGCCCCCGAGGCCGACCCGCCGGCCGGCCCGAACGGCGGCTGGTCGGCCGCCCGGGCGGCAGGGGACCACTGGACGTTCGACCCGCTGGGCCGGGCCGTGCCCCTGTACGCCCCGCCCCGCCGCGAGGAGGCCGTCGAGCGGCTCGCCACCGAGGCGGACCTGCCCGTGCCACTGCGCCCGCGCCGGCTGCTCGACCTGCTCGGGCAGGCCCGGGGCGGCACCCTGCCGGCGGCCGCGCTGCCGCTCGGCGTACGGCTGCGGGTCGGCGGTGTCGACCAGCCCGACCTGCCCCCGGACCGGATCCGGGTCTGCCACCTGGAAGACCTCGCCTCCGGCGCGGCGCCGCAGGTGATGGTCGATCCGGTGGCCGGGCGGCTGCGGGTCCACGCGCCGGCCGCCCCCGACGCGGTCTTCGTCCGCTACGCCTACGGCGGCCTCGCCGACGTCGGCGCCGGCACCTACGACCGCACCGCCGCCCACGAGGCGCTGCTCGCCACCGACGCGGGCGCCCCGGTGACCGACGACGGGCCGGACGCGCCGCCCGCCGCCGGCCAGACCGAGGTGTGCTCCGGCGCGTCCGCCCCCGCCGGCAGCGTGCCCACCCTCGTGGCCGGCCTGGCCGCGGCCGAGGCGTCCTGGGCCGCCCCCGGCAGCACCACCCGCGGCGGCACGTACGTCGTCTCGGTCGCCGACAGCGCCGCCTACCTTGGGGACGTCGCGGTCACCGTGCCCGCCGGCACCCGGCTCGTGCTGGTGGCCGCCGGCTGGCCGACCCGCCGCCGCCCCGACGGCGAGGTGCTCGCCCCGGTCCCCGGCCGGTACGCCCCCGACGGGCTGCGCCCGCACCTGCGTGGCAACCTGCGGATCACCGGCGAGCCGGGCAGCAGCGTGGTCGTCGACGGGCTGCTCGTCGAGGGCGACGTGATCGTCGCGCCCGGCCAGCTCGGCCATCTCACCGTCGCGCACGCCACGGTCACCGGCGCGATCCGCGTCTCCTCGGCCGCCGGCGGGCCCAACAGCCGGCTCCAGCTCCGGCTCAGCCGGGTGGTGGCCGGCGCCGTCACCCTCGCCGCCACCGTGCCGATGGCCACCGTGGACACCTGCGTGCTCGACGCCACCACCGCCGGCGGGACCGCACTCGCGGGCGAGGGCGTGCACGTCTGCCTGGAGGGCAGCACCGTGCGCGGCGCGGTGCGGGTACGCAGCCTCGACGCCAGCAGCTGCGTGCTCGACGGGCCGGTGGCGGTGGCCCACCGGCAGGTCGGCTGCCTGCGATTCAGCTACGTCGCCCCCGGCTCGCGCACCCCGCGCCGCTACCGCTGCGTGCCGGCTGAGGGCGAGCCCGGCCCGCTCCCGGTGTACGCGGCCACCGACCCGGCCTCGCCCGCGTACCCGGCCCTCGCCGGGTCCTGCCCCGTGGCCATCCGGGAGGGCGGCGAGGACCGGGCCGAGCCGGGCGTGCACCACCACCTCAGGCGACCGCTGCGGCTCCGGGCGGCGCAGCGGCAGCTCGACCCCTACCGGCCGGTCGGCATCGAGCTCGGGATCTTCGGGAGTTGACGTGCACGGAGACTTCACCCGCTGGACGTTCGACCCGCGCGACGGCTACCGCCAGGTGCTGTTGCAGCAGGGCCGGATGCTGCTCGACGCCGAGTGGAACGAGCAGACGAAGATCACCGCCTGGCACGACGAGGAACGGACCCGCGACATCGTCGGCAAGGCCGGCGGGCCGCTCGACGGGGCCGGCTTCGCCGTGGTCGACACCGCCGGCGCCACCCCCACCGCGACCGCCTGGGCGGACCTGCGGATCACCCCCGGCCGCTACTACGTCGACGGCGTGCTGGTCGACGCCGCCCCGCCGGCGGCCGGCGGGGCCGGGCACAAGCTCGCCGACCAGCCCTACCTGCCCAAGATCGGTGACCTGCCCGGCCTGCCCGAGCCCACCGCCGACGGCCGGTACGCCGTCCTGCTCGACGTCGCCGACCAGCACGTCACCGCCGACCAGGCGCCCCGGCTGCGGGAGTCCGCCCTCGGCGGACCGGACACCACCACCCGGGCCCGCACCGTGTGGCAGGTCCGGCTCGTCAAGGTGGCCGCCGGCACGGCCTGCGCGAACGTGGTGGACCCCGTGTGGGGCGGCCGGACCGCACCCACCATGACCGCCGCGCTGCGCGAGGTGGACCCGACCGCCGACCCGTGCCGGCTGAGCGGCTCCGGCGGCTACCGGCGGCTGGAGAACCAGCTCTACCGCGTCCAGGTCCACGACGTGGCCACCGACGGCACCGCCCGCTACCTGTGGTCCCGCGAGAACGGCAGCGTGGTCGCCGGGCTGACCGCCATCGGCCCGCCCTCGGCGGCCGCCGCGGCGGCCGGGATGGACGCCGAGCTGACCCTGGACCGGGTCGGCCGGGACGAGGAACTGTCCTTCCGCGAGGGCGACCTCGTCGAGGTGACCAGCCCCGACCGCGAGCTGCACGGCCGGCCCGGCCACCTGGCCACCGCCGGCGCCCCGGACGGGACCGCGCTGCCGGTGACGTGGGCCGCCGGCGCACCGGCCAGCCTCGCGGCGCTCGGCCGCACGCCGATCGTCCGCCGCTGGGACGGCCCCGCCCAGGTCGCCAACGCCAGCCCCGACGAGCTGGACGACGCCGGCATCGAGGTGCGCTTCGGCGCCGGCGACTTCCGCGTCGGCGACCACTGGCTGATCCCGGCCCGCACGGTCCGCCTGGTCTACGGCGTCAGCGCCCTCTCCGGCACCATCGACTGGCCCACCGATGAGCTCGGCAACGCCCTGGCCCGCCCGCCGCTGGGACCGGTGCACCACGTCGCGGTGCTCGGCATCCTCCGCCGCACCACCGTCGGCGGCGCCGGCCGCTGGGCGCTCGACGACGACTGCCGGCCGCTCACCCCGCCCCTGACCGACCTGGTCACCCTCGACCTGCTCGGCGGCGACGGCCAGCAGGCCCCGCCCGGCCAGCCGCTACCCGAACCGGTGCGGGTGGTCGTCCGCAACGGCGGCCGGCCGGTGCACCGCGCCCGGGTCCGGTTCACCGCCGTCGACGGGCACCTGGCCACCGGCGTGCCCACCGCCGCCGACCCGGCGCAGGTGGTCCTGGAGACCGACGCCCACGGCCAGATCGACGTGCGCTGGCTGCTGCCCAGCACCGGTGCGACCACCCGAGTGCTCACGGCGGTCCGGCTCGACGACGCCGACGCCCCGGTCGACGCCGAGGTCCGGGTCACCGGCCGCCGCGACGAGGGCGGCACGGTCTGCCTCGTGGTCCGCCCCGAGGCCGACCTGGCGCAGCTGTTCGCCGACCTGTCCGGGGTCACCGCGCTGGCGCTCTGCCTGACCGCGGGGGAG
The DNA here is from genome assembly GCF_040609975.1 of Micromonospora sp. NPDC004551. Classification (NCBI taxonomy): domain Bacteria; kingdom Bacillati; phylum Actinomycetota; class Actinomycetes; order Micromonosporales; family Micromonosporaceae; genus Micromonospora; species Micromonospora sp. NPDC004551. The sequence continues at coordinate 55,910 of NZ_JBEXLM010000016.1, forward strand.
TGGACGCTGAAGGAGCCGGCGGTGCTCATCGGAGTGTCCTGCGTGCTGGTCACCGGGGTCGGCTCCGCCACCCGGATCGTCGCCGCCGCCGAGTCGGCGCTGCGGTTCATCGACTGCGGCGAGGTGCAGGTCCGCGACCTGTCCGTGGCCGCGGCGCCGGCCGAGAACGACCAGCGCAACGGCGCCCTCGACATCCAGCGCACCGGCCTGGTCCTCGTCGAACGGGTCCAGGCCGAGATGGGCGACGCCCCGGCCGCCGTCGGCAGCGGGATCACCGTCCGCGGCGACGACCGCGAGGGCGGCCGGCCGGTGGAGCGCGCCGTGGTCCGGGACTGCCGGGTCGAGGCGGGCCACGCCCAGACCGGCGTGCTGGTCCTGAACAGCCGGCGCACCGACGTGACCGGCTGCGACGTGGTGGCCACCGGCGACCCGGGCGCCGACCCGGAGAAGCGGTTCCTCGAGTGGCTGAGCGATGCCCGCTTCGCCCGGCGGATCGCCCGGCGGGCCGTGCACCCGCTGCTCGCCGGGGAGGACGGGCTCGGCCTGCGGCGCGGCTGGTCGTCGCTCGTGGAAGCCCGCACCCTGCGGTTCGCCTCCGAGATCGACGACTCGAAGGGCTGGACCGCCTACCTCGGCGACCAGCAGGTCAAGACCGTCGAGGAACTCCAGGACCTGGTCCGCGACGACCTGGTCCGGCACAACCCGGACTCCCGGTTCTTCGACGAGCGGACCCGCTTCGCCGCCTGGCTGCGGCGGGTCGCCGAGGAGTTCGCCACCGCGGCCACGGCCACCGCCGGCATCACCGTCGCCGGGACCACCGCCGCCGACGTCCGGGTCCGCGACAACACCGTCGCGGGCGCGCTCACCGGCATCAGCGTCGCCCTGGGCGACCCCGACAAGGAGCGCGAGACGGTACGCCGGGTGTGGATCACCGGCAACACGGTCACCCCGCCGGCGCGTGCCGCCACCGCCTACCTGCACCAGGGCGTGTACGTCGGGGACTGCCACCGCCTCGACGTGTCGTCCAACGTGGTCGACCTGACCGGCGCCGAACCCGGCTACCCCGTGCAGGGCCTGCTCTGCGCCGGCCGGCTCGGCCCGCACGCCGTGGCCGCCGCGAACACGTTCGACGGCACCGTGCTCGGCATCCGGGTGGTTCCCGGCCCGTCGGGCTCGCCCGCGCTGTGGGTGGCGCGCGACAATCTGTGCACCACCGGCCCGGCGCTGGTCGACGGCACCGGGGCGTGGCGCGACGAGGGGAATGTGGGCGTGTGAGGGTGGCGGAGGCGGCCGAGCCGTCCCGGTCGGGCGACCGGGACGAGCCCCAGCGCGCCCGCCCGACGGCGCAACGGCCGGCCGAGCGGGCGGGCAGGGCCGCCCGCAGCACCCACAGCGTCGCCCGCATCCCGGTGCACGCCCCGCCCGACCCGGCCGCCGAACACGACGCCCACGCCACCGCAGCCCGCCTCGTCGCCGCCCGACCCACCCACGCCACCGCCGCCCGGCCCACGCACGGCACCGCGGCCCGGCCCACGCACGGCACCGCGGCCCGGCCCGCGCCGCCGGCCGCCCCGGCGGCCCGGCCGGTCGCCCGGCTGGCCACCGTGCCCGATTCCCGGCTCGGCGCCGGCCGGCAGCTGACCGGCGCCGAACGCGCCCGCTACGAGCCGGGGCTCGGCATGGACCTCACCGGGGTACGCCTGCACGACGGCCTCGCCGCCAAGCTCGCCGCCCGGGAACGGCGGGCGCACGCCTTCACGTACGGCAACCACGTGGTGCTCGGCGCCGGGCCCGGGCCGGACCGGGACCTGGTGCTCGCCCACGAACTGGCCCACGTCCGCCAGCAGGCCCGCCCGGCGCCCGCCCCGGCCACCGAGCACTCCGGTCGCGGCCCACCGGCCGCCCCGGTCCGGTCCGCGCCGCTCGGCGTGCAGTGCTTCGCGCTCGCCGACACCGCCGTGGGCCGGTTCGTCTCCGACACCGCGACCGACGCCGCCGCCCTGGGCCGTGGCGCGCTCGACACCGCCCTCGACGTGGGCGGACAGATCGCCGGGACCGCCCTGGAGGCGGCCTCCGCGGTCGTTGACCGGCTCGCGCCCGGCCTGCTGGAGTTCCTCCGCGGCGGCGCGCTGGTCCGGCTGCGCGAGCTGCTCTGCACCGGCGTCAACACACTGCTCGGCCGGCTGCTGGCCGGCCTCGCCGACGTCGACCCGATGTCCGCGATCGAGTCCACCTTCGCCGGGCTCGCCCAGGGCGTCCGGGACGTCCAGGCCCGCCTCGGCGGCGCCGCCCGGTCGACCGTCGGCGCACTACTGCGCCCGGTCGTGGCCGCCCTCCAGGAATGGGACGGCCCGATCATCCGGAACCTGCGGACCGCCGCGGACACCGTCAACGCACTCTTCACCGGACTCTGGGACCACCTCGCGGTCCCCGCGCTGGACCTGCTCGGCGCGGCGGGCGGCGCGGTCTGGGAGTCGTTCACCCGGCTGGGCGGCTGGCTCTGGGACCTCACCGCGCCCATCCGCGCCGGCGCGTCGTACGCCTGGGACTGGCTCAGCACCCAGTTCGGTCTGGCCTGGGACAGCACCGAGGGCGCCCGCAGCTGGCTCGGCAACCTCGCGAACTCGGCCTGGGAGACCCTGCGGGCCACCATCGAACCGATCCGTACCCCGCTCATGGTGGTCGGCGGCATCCTGGTCATGCTCTCCCCGCTCGGCCCCGTGGTGGTGCTGACGCAGGTGCTCCCGCCGCTATGGGACGGCCTGACCTGGCTCTGGGAGAACTGGAACACCCAGGAGATCCTGGTCGCCGCCCGGCAGGTGCTTCAGCACCGCATCCTGCCCACCGTCATCGACGCGGTCGCCGGCGCAGCGGACTCGCTGGCCGCCGCGGCGACCTGGCTCGCCGACGTGGCCGGCCAGGTCGGCACCGCGATGGGCGGCGTGCTCGGGGCATTCGGCGCCAGCACCTGCCTCACGGCGGTGTCCGCCCTGCTCACCGGGGTCGCCAACCAGTTCACCCGGATGGCGGCCTGGGCGCGCGACGGGTTCGGCCGGCTCACCGAAGCCCTGCACGGAGTCTTCGACGCGCTGATCGCCATCTTCCAGCCCATCCTGGACTTCCTGGTCCGGCTGGCCGTGGTGGTGGCCAACCCGCTCATGCTGCCGGTCGTCATCGGCGCGGTGATCTGGCTGCTCTGCCCGGACGACCTCAAGCCGCCGGTCATCAACTTCGTGCTCGACCTGCTCATCGTGACGATCGGCGCACTGCCCACCCTGCTCACCGGCCTCGGCCCGCTCGGTGCGCTGCTACGCGAGGGCGTGGTCGGCTTCCTCACCCAGCTCCGCTACGGCGAGCGGATCGGCGACCAGCAGCGCATCGACGCCAGCAACAAGATCGCCAACCTGGCCGCAGGCGGGGGCGTGTCCTTCGTGGCCGGCATGGCGTGGGGCATCGTGCAGGGCGTCGTCGACGGCATCATCGACCCGTTCCGGCTGCTGTTCATGCTGGCCCAGCTCCTGGTGGCCGCCGCACGCGCGGTGGCCCGGGTCGTCCAGGCGTACGCCCCCGGCATGGCCCTGGTCCGGGGCCCGCCGGCGGTGAGCCCGGCCGGCGGTGCCGCGCCGACGATCACCGCGGCCCCGCCGACCCCGACCACCGCTCCCGGCGCCGGCTCCGGACCGTTGGCGTCCAGTGTGGCCGTCGCGGCGCCCGCCGGGGGATCGGTGCCGGCCTCGGGGGTCACCGCGCCGACCGGTACCGGCCCCACCGCAACGGCCACCGCCGCCGGCTCGGCCGTGATCGCCGGTCCGACGGCAACCGTCGCTCCGACCGCCGTGGCCGCCGCTCCGACGGCCGACGGCGGCGGGGCGGGCGGCGGCGCCGTCGAGCTCGCGACAGTGCCCGGCGAACCGACCGACGCGCAGATCGTCGCGGCGCTGCCGGCCGGCGCCCTCGCGCAGGCGACGGCCGGTGGGGCGGAGGCCGACCTCGACCCCGCCACCCTCGAAACCGGCATGCGCGCCGAGGTGCAGAGCGAGGGCGCCACCGTGGGCGGGCTCGCGCAGCTCCTCGGCGACGCCTGGGCGGCCATGGTGGCCGGCGCCCAGTCGCTCGGCGCGCGCGCCGCCGACGCGCTGCTCGAATTCATCATGCTGCCCGACTTCGAGCTGGGCCGGAAGATCGGCTTCGTGGCCGGGTTCCTGCTGCTCCAGGCCGCCATCATCTATTTCAGTGCCGGCGGCTACGCCGCCCTCGAGGCAGCCGGGCCGATAATGCGCCCCCTGCTGATCTACCTGCTGCGCTTCCTCGACCTCGGCGGCGAGCTGCTGGGCGTCCTCGGCCGGGCGCTGCGCCCGCTGCGCGGACCGCTCCTGCGCGGCATCGGCGCGGCGCGCGGCTTCCTCAGCCGGTTCCGCTTCGCCGCCGGCCTCCTCGAACGGGTCGAGGGGCTGGCCGGGCGGATGCTCGGCCTGGGCGACGAGGCGGCCCTCGCCGCGAGCCGGGCCGCCCAGGGCGCCGAGGCCGGCGCGTCCCGCACCGCCCGGGAGGCGGTCGAGGCCGGCGTGGCCCGGGAGGGCGCGACGACCGGCGCGTCCCGCACCGGCCGGGAGGCGGTCGAGGCCGGGGCCGCCCGCGAGGCCACCGAGGCCGGCACGGCCCGGGCCGGCCGGGAAGGCGCCGAGGGCGCGGCCACCCGGGAGGCCGACGAGCTGGGCGAGGGAGCGGTCCGCGCCACCGACGAACCGGGCACCCCGACACTGGCCGACGACGCCGCCAAGGCGGCCCAGTACCCGGAGGCGGTGGCCGAGGCCCGGGCCATCGAGGCCACCAACGACGCGCTCGACAGCCCCGTTCCGGTGCTGCTCGCGTCGTTGATGGTGCTCAAGCGCCGGTACCGCTGGATCGAGACGTTCAGCGCCACCCCGGTCGGTCCCGGGGTGTACGAGGTCGAGATGATCGCCAGCCGTACCTCATTGGGCCGCTACACCACCGGCGGCCCGTCGCTGCCCGGGCCGCGCAGCCCGCACGCGGCGGAGATCGACCGGCTGATGGCCGAGGCCGAGGGGCTCGGGCAGCGGCTCAGCCGGGAGGAACTGGAACGCGCGGCGGCGGCCGACCCGGAGGGCTTCGCGCAACTGGCGGATCGGGTGCGGCAGGAGATGGCTGAGCGGGCCGGCGGGCGCACCGGCCTGGCCGCCCAGGCCGAGGCCGACCTCGCCGGGGCGGGCGAGCACTTCGGCCCCGGCCACCAGGGTCCCGGCCGGCCGCGCGCGGACGTCGCCATGGCGGAGAGCCACGCCGTCGCCCGGGAGGCGGGGGTGCCGGAGACGATCCTCGGCGACGCCACCCCGATGACCCGGGCCGACTTCGAGGCCGCGCTGCCCACCAGCGGTCCGGGCCTGACCCGGCCCGCACCCCCGGCGATCCCGATCCGCAACGCGTCCGGGCAGTTCACCAATCGCGGGGTCGGGCGCAGCAGCGTGCAGAACATCGACGTACGGCACGACATCGAGCTGCTGGAGGCGGCCGGCGCCAACAACTTCCGGATCAACCAGACCCAGGTCGACGTCACCGACACCCTCCGCCTCGGCACCAACCGCCCCGACGTGCAGGCGACGCTGAACGGCCGGCGGATCCACATCGAGTACGACCGGGCGCCCGGCGACCGGGCCCTGGAGCACGCACGGCGGATCCTCAGCAACGACCCGAACGCGATCGTCCTGCTGAAGATCGTCGACTTCTGACCCCGGGTAGCCTCCTGTCATGATCGAAAGTGCGAAGGTCGCGGTCGTCGGCGTGGGCAACAACACCTCGGCGCTGGTGCAGGGGCTGAACTTCTACCGCCGTACCGGCAGCCTGGTGGGCATCCACCGCCCGGAGGTGGCAGGGCTGGGCGTCGGGGACGTCGATGTGGTCGCGGCATTCGCCATCTCCGACGCCAAGGTGGGCCGGGACCTGCACGAGGCGATCTTCCTGCCGCCCAACAACTTCCCGCGCCTGGACGCGGAACTGCCACCGTCCGGTGTGACGGTGCAGCGGGGTCTGGTGGACGCGACGGAGATCGAGCGTTTGGCGCAGTCGCTGGAGGGCGCCGAGGTGCTGCTCTACTCCGCGCCGAGCGGCCGGCCGGAGACTGCTCGCGCCTACGCCGAGGCGGCGCTGGCGGCGGGGGTGGCGTTCGTGAACACCACGTCGGACGCGGTGGCCCGGGAGGCGTCCCGGCTTGAGCGGTTCACCACCGCCGGCGTGCCACTGATCGGCGACGACCTGGCCAGCCAGTTCGGCTCCTCGGTGGTGCACCGGGCGCTGCTGCGGCTGCTGGAGGAGCGCGGCCTCACCCTCGTCAGCTCCTACCAGGTCAATCTCGGCGGTACCGAAGATTTCCGTAACCTGGTCGAGAACCCCAACACCAAGCAGCAGTCCAAGGCCAACGCGGTGGGATCGGACAAGGTCCAGATGGCGCCGCTCGGATACCTCTCGCACCTGGGGTCCCAGAAGATCGCCCACCTCAACGTCGAGGCGCAGGGCTGGGGTGGCACCGAGGTGAGCCTCGACGTGCGGCTGAAGGTGCACGACCCGAGCGGCGCGGCGGGCGTCAACATCGACCTGGTCCGCATGGCCGCGGGCGCTCTGCGCGCGGGGCGCGGCGGATACCTGCCCGAGGCGGCGGCGCTCCTGAAGTCCCCGCCGGGAACGGCGATCTGAACCCGGAGGAGAGATGGAGGGCGAGGCGAGCGCCGAGGTACGGGAGCGCATCACGGCGAGCTTCGAACGTCAGGGGCTCATGCGTCACCTCGGCGCCCGCCTGGCGCACATCGCGCCGGGGCGGGTGCACATCGTGCTCGCCAGCCGGCCGGAGGTGACCCAGCAGCACGGTTACGTCCATGCGGGCGCCACGAGCGCCATCGCGGACAGCGCGGGCGGCTACGCGGCCCTCACGCTGTTCCCCGCGGACGCCGACGTCCCCATGGTCGAATACAAGATCAATCTCCTGGCGCCCGCCGTCGGCGACCACATCGAGGCGATCGGCACCGTCCTGCGATCCGGCCGGACGCTGACCGTGTGCCGGCTGGAGGTGTTCGGCGTCCACGACGGACAGCGGTCGCTGGTCGCGACCGGGCAGCAGACACTGTTCTGCCTGCGCTGACCTACGCCGGGCCGCGGGCGCCGACGGCCAGCGCCGGACCCGGGATCACGGGCTACGGACGAAGTCGATCCCGACCGACGCCATGAACGGCTCGACGCTGACACACTGCCAGCCGATCGGCTCCACGGCGTTGATGATCAAGTCGATCTCCTTGCGGATCTGCTTCATCGACACCCGCCGGCGGGTGTCGATGTCGAACCCGGCGCTGAACGTGATGTCGCCCTGGTGGTAGGCGGTTCTGGCGTCCGAGACGAGCTTCTGCATCCGCCATGCATGAATCAGCCCCATGCCGGCTCCTTCCCGAGCTGGATCGGTCCCGGAATCCTATGGCCGCCCCTCGATGCCTGTGAAGCCCAAAATAGAAACCTGTTCTAGAAACTCCCTCCAGTCCTCGTCTAGGCTGGCGGCCATGGCGGAGACGGTGACGGCGGTGGTGACCGGAGCCAATCGCGGCATCGGGTTCGCGGTGGCCACCGAACTGGTGCGGCGGGGCTGCCGGACGGTGCTGGTCGCCCGGGACCGGGCGCGGGGCGAGCAGGCGGTGGCGGCGCTGCGGGCGAACCCGGGCGGCGCGGCCGGCTCGGCGGAGCTGGTGGTGGGCGATCTGTCGGTGCTGTCGTCCGTGCGGGCGGTCGCGGCTGAGCTCGGCGGCCGCTGCGGGCGGTTGGACCTGCTGGTGCACAACGCAGGTGTCTGGCCGACCCGGCTGGTGCGCACCGATGACGGCTACGAGCAGTCGTTCGCGGTGAACCACCTGGCGCCGTTCCTGCTCAACCACCTGTTGGAGCAGCGGCTGGGGAGGGTGGTCCAGGTCAGCGCCGGCCTCTACGTCAAGGGCAGGGTGGATCCGGACCGGACGCCCTGGGGTGAGGACTTCCACCGGATGCGTACCTACTGCGACACCAAGCTCGCGAACCTGCTCACCGTGCCGCTGTTCGCCGCGCACTGGGCGACCCGCGGGGTGGCCATCGACGCGGTGCATCCCGGCGTCATCAGGACGGGGCTGGGGGATCCCGGTGGCGTGCTGGGCCTCCTGCTCAAGGTGGTCAAGCGCCGGTGGGATACTCCGGAGGCCGGCGCGGCGCCGGTGGTGCGGCTGGCGTTCGCGCCCGGTGAGGAATCCGGGCGCTACTTCGACGGCGACCGTCCGGTACCGCTCGCGCCCGTGGCGGAAGATCCCGCCCTGGCCCGACGGCTGTGGGAGCAGGGGATGGCTCATGTCGCCTAAGCAACAGCGGGGCGAGGCGACCGCCGAGCGGCTGCTGGCCGCCGCGCTGGACGTGTTCGCCACGGCCGGCCAGTCCGGCTTCACGGTCAACGCGGTGACGTCCGCCAGCGGGGTCAGCCTCGGCAGTCTCTACCACCACTTCGGCAGCTTCGACGGGCTGGCCGCGGCGCTGTACAGCAGGTGCATGGCGGCGCTGTTCGATGAGCTGATCGCGGCGCTGGGCCGGGCCCGGACCGCCCGCACCGGCGTCCGCGCCATCGTGGTGGCCTACCTGCGCTTCACCGAGAACAACCCGGCCGCCGCGCGCTTCATCCACGACTCGGCCTACACCGGCTACCTGGCCGCGCACGCCGAACAGGTCGCGGCGGCCAAGGCGCCGCGCATGGCGGCCGTCGCCGGCTGGTTGCGGCCGCGGATGGCGGCCGGCGAGCTGGCCACCCTGCCGGAGCCGCTGGTCGAGATGCTGCTGATCGGGCCGGTGGCGGAGACCGCGCGCCGGTGGCTCGCCGGCGTGCCGGGCATCGATCTCGGGCAGGCCACGCGCGTCCTGCCCGAGCGGATCTGGCGCTCCCTCGCCCCGGACTGAGCCCGGGGCGAGGGCGGGGACGGCGTGCCGGTCAAGCGCCGCCCGGCACGCCGCACATGATCATCCGGCCGAATGTTGCCGCGCCCGCTCTCGCAACGGGGCCAGGGCCGCGGTCCAGTGCACCAGTTCCTCGAGCATCGCCTCGGCGCTGGCGTCCATGGTCTCGTTGGGTCGCAGCGCGCCGTCGTCGCCGATGAACTGGGCGACGAACGGGATGTGGACGGCCTCGGGGATCGGCGTCATCTTCAGTGTGGTCAGCACCTGCTTGATCATCTGCGCGGCGCGGGTGCCGGCGCTGACCCCGCCGTAGCTGACCAGGCCGACCGGCTTGTAGGCCCACTCGTGCGCGAGGTAGTCGATGGCGTTCTTGAGCGGGGCGGTGTAGCCGAAGTTGTACTCGGGCATCACGATCAGGAACGCGTCGGCCCGGTCGATCGTGGCGCTCCAGTCGCGGGTGTGCTGGTGCTCGTAGCGGCGCAGGCGCGGGTGGTTCGGCTCGTCCATGAACGGCAGGTTCCACTCGGCGAGGTCGACAAGCTCGACCTGATCGAAGCCGCCGTGCTTGACCGCCGCGGTGTGGATCCACTCGGCGACCGGCAGGCCGAGCCGGCCCGGCCGGGTGCTGGCAATGATGATCTGCAAGGTAGGCATGCGTCGTTTCCTCGGGGAAGTAGCTGACGTATCAGCAAACCTAGCGACACGATGCTGACGTGTCATCAATTCGCCGTAGACTGTGACGCGTGACCCAACCGCGGTGGCTGAACCCCGAGGAAGAGCGCCTGTGGCTCGCGTTCCTGCGCATGCGGCGCGCGCTCGACGTGGCGATCGACGGTCAGCTCGCCGAGGCCGGCCTGTCGCCCGCCGACTACGACGTCCTGGTCCCGCTCTCCCAGAGCGCCGAAGCACTGCGCGTGCGGGATCTGGCCGCGCTCATCGGCTGGGATCGCAGCCGCATCGCCCACCAGCTCCGGCGCATGGAACAGCGCGGGCTCGTCGTGCGGTCCGAAAGCTCGACCGACCGGCGCGGGACCCTGGTCCAGCTCACCGACCTCGGCCGCACGGCCATCACCGCCGCCGCGCCAGGGCACGTCGAGACGGTCCGCCGGGTGCTGTTCGATCAGCTCGAACATGACGACCTGACCCGTCTCACGGCCATCGCCGAGCGGGTGGCCGACGCCGCCGGACTCACCGGCATCTCCCGCACCGGCGGCCCGGCTCCGCGCGGCACGGCGCAGGTGGGCCGGCCGGGACGAGAACCCTGAACCTATGAGTGCCGGCATGCCGGCTCCAGGTTCGGTGCTGTCAGCGTTGCTGTCGGCCGCCACGGCGGCGACTGGCTCCCGACAGCTCACTGTCCTGCCCGCTCGCAGTGTCCTCGAAGTCCAACGCCTCGGCTGCCGCTGTTTGAAATGCTTCACGTTCATCGCGCTCGTCCGCGAATGGCAGGCTGAAGCCGGACACTTGGCGTCGATGTTCTCCGTTGGTCGCCGCGGGTCTGCCTTTGACGGTTTGGTGACGGTTTAGATCTGGCCGTCGTCGACTGGCATGTCGGGCTCTACGCCCGCCCCGCCCCGACCCCTCGCTTGTAAGGCGCTTCCGGCAAGAGTCGCCTCCGCTCGACTCCACGGGGTTCGGGCCGAAGGCGACACCCGTCCGGGCTCGTCGGGCTTCGGCCGCCACCGTTGATGTCAATGACTGACGTTAGGTCTAAGTCTCCTTCCCGATGGAAGGGTTGCCACGGGCCGTGGTCCTCGGCTAGCTAATTAGCATGGATCAGCCGACCGCTACATTCATTGCAGGGATTGTTTCTGCGGTTGGGTCGACAACGGTCGGCCTTGGTGGCCTCGTCTTTGCTATCCGCAACACGAGCAAGACGTTGGCATATCAGCGGAAAGAGGCTACAGCGAATCGCGAACACGAAGCTCGCCTCCGCAGGGATGCGGAGCGTCGCGAGGATCGCCTTCGCTGGCACCGTGAGCGACGGGAATCGTATGGGGACTTCGCTGTCGCCGCAGGCAACGCTAGGAGAGGAATGCAAGTAAAGGCGCGGGACGCGGACGCTGCTGGTATCGATTTGCTGCGCCTAAGATCCGAAGCATTCAATGCATTCTCAATGATTCAGCTAATCGGGGCCAGAGTGGTTCAAGGAGAAGCCGCAACGGTCTTGGACTTTATCGATAGCGTGATAGACGGCAAGCCTTATGACGACAAACAGTGGAGAAAGGTAGTCTGGGGCTTCAGGGCCGCAGCAAGGGAAGACCTGCTATCGAACCTCGTGGAAGATCCATCAGGCGGAGATGAGCGTCCGTGATGGATGGAGCAATCAGCTTGGGCGGTGTACATTCACCCTCCGTGCGGCGCTGCTACCTAATGTGACGGGCGCCTGGGGAGAGGACTCGTGGAGGACGGACACAGCGAGCGGGCTGAGGCAACAGGTGATCCGGCACCTGAACCTGTGCTGCGCTCGCCCGGCGGCTCATGGCCAACGCCAGTCGGGCTTGCTCCTACCAGCATCAGCCCCGCCCCGGGTTGAACCGGCGGCAAGCAAGGTGGGATCGGATGATGCCCATATGCCTGCGTCGGAGTCGTGGTTTCTAGGCGGACCGCTCGACGGGAGACTGATGCCGGTCGAGGTCACGGCCGATGGCAAGCCGCCCAGCAGTGGTCACGCTCGCTGTCGTTTGGTCCTACCACTCCTTGCTGCCTCAGTCCGCGATCGTCCGCGGCTGCTCGGCGAGACCCGGGGCCGCGGCATGCCCTAGATCAGACGATATCCGGCTGTCGTAGTAGATCACCTGCTCGTCTCAGCTTGCAGCTTTCTGTTGGTTGGGAAACGGGAAGACTCTCCGGCTTTTAGGGATCACGCTCACAGCAGAGCCGCGATAGGGTCGCCTATGGCTTCGGGTTTTCCCCCCATCCGAATCTGCTGGTGTGGTCTGATCTCAGTCATCGTGATGGCTGGATGCGACTCCACACCCGAAACCCCATCCGAGCCCTCACCCGGGGCATCCGTTTCTGGACAACGGCAGGTAGCTGAGCCTGCGCCGCCTACATCCTCGGGTTGTCCGCCGACCGCCCAGTTGGCCGGGCCCGGTGTGCCGCAGGATCGGCAGGGCACTGGTGAGGGCGCAACGCTGTGGGCGTTGCCGTTTCCAACGGAGCCTGTGCTGGCGGTTGGCAAGGAGCTCAAGGTGGTCTGGCGCATGACCGGCAGTGGTGACTTCGCGATCAGCGCCACAGGTCCCGACGGGAAAGTGGTCAAGCCGGTCTGGGGTCCCGAGCCGCATGGCGGCAGCAACTGGGAACGGCCGGGCGACGAGTGGGGCACCGGCTGGGTCTTCCCCACTGCCGGTTGCTGGACGATCAATGCGACGCGAACCAGCGGGAGGGGATCCCTGATACTGCGCGTCGCCGAATAGCTGCGATGGTTCTCGGACATCCCCACCGGGCACCCGTCTCCTGCACAGCCCGCGGGCGCTGATGCTGTACTTCGCTGCTGTGCCCGCAACGGCGGCAACAGCGCCCCGGACGGGTCGCTGACCTACGGAGGAGTGAGCGGACTCGAACCCTGAATCTGCGGACCGACGGTCAGCGGCCGCCCAGGGAACGCCCGTTCTTGGCCAGCTCCCACCGGGTGGCCGTAGCCACCTGCTCCCCGGTGATCCGTTCCCCGTCCGCACCCAGGTACGCGGCCGTCAGCGCCGCCGCGGCGATCCCGCCCCCGGGCAGGTCCACGGCGGCCAGCCGCTCCGGGTCGACGTCGGCCGGCACACCGGCCGGGAACGCCCGCCGCCACATGGTCTCCCGAGCGGCCCGGTCCGGGTACGGGAAGGTCACCACGATCCGCAGCCGGCGCAGGAACGCCTGGTCCAGCACGGACCGGGCGTTGGTGGTGAGGATCGCCAGCCCGGTGAACGACTCCATCCGCTGGAGCATGTAGCCGACCTCGAGGTTGGCGTACCGGTCGTGGCTGTCGCGCACCTCGGTGCGCTTGCCGAACAGGGTGTCCGCCTCGTCGAAGAGCAGCACGGCGGCGCCGTCCTCGGCGGCGTCGAAGACCCGGCTGAGGTTTTTCTCGGTCTCGCCGATGAACTTGCTGACCACCTGGCTGAGGTCGACCACCACGAGGTCCAGGCCCAGCTCGTGGGCGATCACCTCGGCGGCCAGGGTCTTGCCGGTGCCGCTGGGCCCGGCGAAGAGGGCGGCCGTGCCCAGGCCGCGGCTGCTGCGGTCGGCGAACCCCCAGTCGTGCAGCACCCGGGTGCGGTGGTGCACGGCGGCGACCAGCGACCGCAGTTGCGCCACGTGGGTGTCCGGCAGCACCAGGTCGGCCCACCCGGCGCGCGGCCGGACCACTCGGGCCTGCCCGCCGTAGCGGCTGCGGGAGCGGGCCCGGCACGCCTGCCACAGCGGCGTGCCGGCGGCGGCGTCGCCGGCGGCCAGGTCCAGGTCGGGCAGGGCCAGGTCGAACACCCCGGCCACCGCGGCCGCGTCGGCCGGCGCCCGCTCGGCCAGGTGCCGGTCGAGGGCGGCGTCCAGGGCCGCCGCGCGTTCCGCGATGGGCAACCGGGGTACGCCGACCAGCACGCCGTCGGCCAGCACGGTGTCCACGGCGCCGAGCACGGCGACCGGGGCGGGCAGCGTGCCGAGGGCGCGGATCAGCGCGCGGGTGTCCTCGGGGCGGGCCCCGTCGGCGTCGAACGCCCACGCGGCCGGGGCGAGCAGGCTCTCCCGCCCGATCAGGCGCAGCAGCCGGTCCCGGTCGCGTACCGCGGAGGGGAGGTCGGCCACGGCGACCTGCCGCAGCTCGCGGCCGGCGGCGTCGGCCGCGGCGGCGGCGACCACCGGCAGGTTGGCCGGCTGCGGTCCCTGGAGCACGGCGGGTCGGCCGTGTTCCCAGACGCCGCGGATGGTCGCGGCGACGGCGGCGAACGCGGGCGGCAGCGGGGCGGGCGGCGGGACGGGCCGGGCCACGGCGGCGAGGTCGGGTTCGAGGTAGCGGACGCCCATGAGGTGGTGCAGCACCCGTTCCGCGGCGACCAGCGGGCTGCCGGTGGGGGTGTCCGGGTCGAGAAGGCGCACCAGGTCCCAGCGGCGCAGCGGCCCGTCCGGGGTGAGCGCGCTCCAGTGCGGGCCGGGCAGCACGGCCAGGGCGAGGCCGAAGGTGGGCCGGGGCTGCCCGTGCGCGGCGGTCAGTTCGTCGGCCACCTCGCCGGCCAGCTCCGGACCGGTGGCCAGCAGCAGCACCGCCCGCTCGAAGCCGGTGAGCCGCAGCGCGGCGGCGAGCGCGTCGAGCGCCGTGGGCCGGTCGAGCAGCGCGCGGGCCGCCGCCAGCCGCCCCTCGGCCGCGGCGAGTTCCGCCCGGTCGGCCTCGCCGGGGTACGCGACGAGCCGCACCCGCAGCACGTCCAGTTCGGCCACCAGCGCCAGCCGGTTTGCCTCGTCCCAGGACGGGACGGCCGGGCGGGCCCGCCGGTCGGCGGTGGTCACGGCACGGTCAGGGCGGGCGCGCCGTAAACCTCTCCGACCAGGTCGGGCAGGCTCTCCACGCCGTCCACCTGCACCCGGACCAGCCAGTCGCCGGTGGGCACGTCGGCGGCGGCGAGGGCGATCCGGTCCTGCGGGGCGGCGTCCGGGGCGAGCGGGGCGAGCCGGACGGCCAGCGCGTCCGGTTCCCCGGCCGGGCCGGGGGTGAGCCGGGTGAGCAGGACGGTGGCGCGCTGCCGGGCCACCAGCGGCGGGTCGACGCCGAGGACGATGTCGGGCGGGCCGTCCACCACCGACGCGGTGGGGCGCACCAGCAGCGGCAGCGTGTTGGAGCCGGCGGTGACCCGGGCGGGCGCGCCGCCGGCGGCGGGCGTGACGTGCGCGACCCGTACGCCGTGCAGCCCGGCCGGGACGGTGCCGTCGAGGGTGACGGCCAGGGTGGTGTCGGTGCCGCCCGGCTCGGGGGTGAGGGTGGCGGGTCCGACGTGGATCCGGGTGGCCTGCCCGGGCCGGCCGCGCAGCCCGGCGCCGCGCAGCTCGACGCGGTCGCCGGTGGCGGCGGTCTCGCCGGGCGGGTCGGTGATGAGGGCGGTCAGGACGGCGGGGCCGCCGGCCAGCACCGTGACGGTGCGCTGCCGCACCGGCAGGGCCCGGCGCGGGGTGACGTCGGCCTCGACCAGCGCGGCGGTCGCCACGTACGTCTGGGAGAGCTGGTGCGGGGTGGCGAAGGTGGCCCACAGCTTGGACATCTCCTCCACCGACAGCGTGTACGGGGCGACTTTGACCCGCTCCACCTGGTCGGCCAGGTCGGACTCGGCGAGGAATGCCGTGGGCACGTCGTCGGAGTACAGGTCGATGGCGGCGGTGACCAGGTCCCGGGTCAGCGTCGGGGTGACCGCGAGGGCGAGCACGGCCCGGCCGAGCAGCCGCTGCGCGTCGAGGGATTCGGCCTCGCCGTAGCAGGTGAGCAGGTAGTACAGGTCGAGCGCGGCGACCGGCCGGCGGGTGAAGCCGCCGTCGCGGCTGCGGGTGGGCAGGTCGGTGAGGTTCCAGGCGTGGTTGGGGCGCACGTCGTACAGGTAGATGTTGATGCCGGGCGCGGAGACCAGCGTGGTGTCGGAGAGCTGGTTGGGGCGCAGGGTGGTGACGGTGGCGCCGCCGACCGGCCCGGGGTGGGTGGCGTCGAGGGCCCGTTCGAGCACGTACCGCAGGGTCGAGGTGACCGCGGCGATGGCCAGGCCGTTGCTCATCGGCCCTCCCGGCGACGGGCGAGGTACGCGGTGTGGTCCACGGTGGATGGCGCCGGGGGTGGCGGCGCGGGCGGCGGCGGTGCGGGCGCGCGGGTGACCACGACCCGGTCGATGTGCAGGTGCACGTCGCCGGACGGCGGGGCGTCCGCGGCCGTCCCGGGCGGCGGGGTGTGCGCGGGACGGATCGGGCCGGTGCGCACCTCGGCGGTGCCGGGCCGGGGCGGCGGGCTGGCCGGAGCCGGCCGGTCGACGAAGACGAGGCGTTCCCCGGGTGCCACGGCGCGGCGGGCGATCAGCGCCGGGCCGAGGCGTTCCCGCAGCAGCCGGGCCAGGTCGGGTGCGGCGGCGCGTACCGGGGCGGGGGCGGGCCGCCGGGCGGCGGGCGCCGGGGCCGGCGGCGCGGGCGGCACCGTGGCGGCCGGCCGGGTGGGGTCAGGGGACGGGCCGGCGTCAGGTGGCGGGGCGGGTGGCGGGGGAGCGGCGGTGCGCGGGACGGCCGTGTCCGGCTCGTGACCCGCCGGGCCGACCGGCTCCGCCCGCGCGGCGGCCCGGTCCTCAACGGCTGGGGCGGCCTCGGGGAGCGTGGCCGGCGGCGTCCGGTCCGCCCCCGGCTGGTCCGCGACCCGTGGCGCCGCCCGCACCGGTGCCCGGTGGCTGGTAGCCGCGAGGGGCAACGCGGCCGGCCGGTCGGGGATGCCCCGGGACGGCGTCGGCGTCGGCGCGGGCGACCGCGGCCACGACGGAGCCTCGTGGGCCGGCACGTCGGCGGGCGGATCCGGGAAGGTGGCCTCGAACGGCTGCGGGGTGCGGAGCCGGATGAGGGGTTCCCGGCCGGTGGCCCGCTGCGCCATCCGGGCGAAGAAGCCCTCGCCGCCGCTCACGCCGCCCGCCCCGAGGCCAGGGCCAGGTACGCGCGCCGCCGCCCGGCCGGCAGGGCGAGGATGTCGGCCTCGGCCCACCCGTACGCCGCGGCGAGGGTGGCCACCTCGGCCAGCACCGCCGGGGCGCGGCCGGCGATCCGCTCCCAGAGCAGCTCGGCCACGTCGAGCGCGGCGACCACGGTCTCCCCGCAGCCGGGGCAGCGGGTCCGGAGCACCACGGCCGCCGCGCCGGCCAGTTCCTCGGCGGCGGCGTCGACGGCCCGCCGCTGGTCGGCGGTCAGCTCGCCCGCGGCGACGGGCCGCCCGTCGGCGTCGCGGACGCACCGGGCGAGCAGCGTGCCGAGCGGGTCGTCGGACCGCCCGGCGGCCAGCAGGTCCCGGGTCGTGGGGGCGCGGACCCGCAGCGTGCCGCCGGCGACCGCGCCCTCGTCCCCGGCCGGCAGCCCGGCCACCCGGTCCAGGGGCAGCGCCACGTCGAGGACCTCGCCGCAGCCGCAGGTGAGCACGGCGTCCACCGGGTCGCCGAAGCTGTCGACGCTCAGGCGGGCGGCGAGCGCGGCCACCGTCCCGACCGGCAGGTCCAGGGCGGCGTCGAGGTCGGGCAGGAGCCCGGCGGTGTGCAGCAGCACCGGGCCGCGGGCGGCCGGCGGGGCGGTCGCGGCGGCCTCCCAGACCGCGAGGAGCCGGCCGGGGTCGTCCAGCGTGGTCATGACGGTCAGGGTTCGACGAAGGACGGCTCGGCGGGCTCGGCCACCGTGTAGTCGCGTTCCCAGCCCTCGTTCTCCAGCTTGATGCTCTGGATGGCCACCGCGTTGGCGTTGGCGTCCAGTTCGGGCAGCGCCACCCACTCGGACACCCAGCACCGGTAGACCTTGTACGCGATGACCAGTTGCCCGGCCTCGTTGTACATCTCGATGATGATGTCCTTGCGGAAGTCCGCCAGGGACGTCTCGGCGCCCAGCCCGGAGCCGTAGTTCCACACCTTGTTGGCCCACTGCTCGAAGTCCGGGTCGTGGGTGACGCCGCGCTCCAGCACGATGGCGTCGTACTCGGTGCGCCCCGGCGACTTTCGGCTGCTGCTCGGGTCGCCGCCGTGGCGGTGGGTGACCACCTCGGTGCTCCGCTTCAACGTGCCGATCTTGCTGATCCCGGCGACGTATCGCCCGTCCCACTTCGCCCGGAACTTGAAGTTCTTGTACGGGTCGAAGCGCTGCGCGTTGACCGTGAACTCGGCCATGCCCGCCCCTCCTAGGTCGCCGCGGCCGCGGTCCGCTGCTGGATGCCGATCACCACGAACTCGGCCGGCTTCACGGCCGCGAAGCCGACCAGGATGTTCAGCACCCCCCGGTCGATGTCGTACTGCGTCGTGGTCTCGCTGTCGCACTTGACGAAGTACGCCTCCCGCGGGGTGCGGCCCTGGAAGGCGCCCTGCCGGAACAGGTCCTGGAGGAATCCGCCGATCGACGCGCGGACCTGCGCCCACAGCGGCTCGTCGTTGGGCTCGAACACCACCCACTGGGTGGCCCGGACCAGCGTCTCCTCCAGGAAGAGCGCCAGCCGCCGCACCGGCACGTACCGGTACTCGTCGGCGAGCACGTCCGCGCCGCGCAGCGTCCGCGCGCCCCACACCAGGGTCCCGGTGGCCCGGAAGGTGCGCAGGCAGTTCACCGCGTACGGGTTGAGGTTGCCGTTCTCGCCGTCGGTCAGCGCCAGCGCCGGCCCGGTCACCCCGGCCAGGGCCGCCTCCACCCCGGCGGGCGCCTTCCACACCCCGCGCGCCGCGTCCGTGCGGGCCATCACCCCGGCGACCGCGCCGCAGGGCGCGAACTCGCGGACCGCGCCGTCGCGCAGCGGGTCGGGCCGGCGCACCCGGGGGAAGTAGAGGGCGCCGTTGCGGCCGTTGGCGGTCAGCCCGCGCGCCCCGAGCCAGGTCCGCACCGTGTCGGCGGTCTCGGTGGGCGGCGGGTCGACCAGCAGGAAGGCCCGCTGGCGTACGCAGAAGTCCAGCGCGTCGGCCCACACGGTGTCGTCGAGCGCCTGATCGGGCACCGAGGGCGGCAGGCAGAGCAGGGTGAACAGGTCGGCGTCGCGCAGCGCGTAGATGCCCTGCTTGGTGGCCTCCAGCGCGCCGCCGTCGGTGTACTCGGCGGCGGTCAGGTGGGCGCCGTCGGTGCCGGTGACCGCCGCGTCGGCAGTGTCCACGTCGTAGGTACCCGCGTCGGGACGGCCGGTGCCGGGCAGCGCCGGCGACGTGCCGACCCGCACCAGCCGGGAGGCGGCCAGGACGGTGTCCACCCGCCGCGGCCCGTCCACCAGGGTCACATTCGGGTACGTCTCGACCAGCACCGGGTTCTCCGCCGGGCCCTCCCGCACGGTCAGGTGGAACAGCTCGTCGGCGTCCACCCCCTGCTGGTCGGCGACCGTGGCGGCCTCCTCGCCGGCCGCGTGCGCCACCTCGGCGTGCAGCCCGTTGCCCCAGCCGCCCGGCCCCACCGCGTCGAGGGTCAGCGCACCGTTCAGGTCGAGCTGCGCGGTGATGGCGTCGCGGGCCAGCCGGACGATCACCGCCTGGTTGCCGCCGTTGAGGTAGAAGTCGCGCACCGCGTAGCCGAGGCCGCTGTCCCGCCACAGGCCGCCGAAGGTGCGCTCGAACTCCGCGTACGAGGAGATGGCCACCGGCACGTCGACCGGCCCGCGCAGCGCCCGCCCGACGAACGCGGCCACGGCCGTGGCGACGCCGGTGATGGTGCGACTGCCGCCGGGTATCTCCTGGATGTAGACCCCGGGATGGCTGAGCGTTGCCGCCATGACGACTCCTCGACTCTCCACGGGCGCGCCGTACGCCGCTGGCGCGACTGTGCCGCCCGCCCGTCACCGCGCCGTCACCCGGCCGTGTCGGTCCGACAGGATGCGCGAGATGGTCACCGACGGCATGTCCTTCCTGGTGGACTCGGTGACTGCACGCAGCGGTCACGGACGGGTACGGGTCTGCCCGACGCCATCCTCCGTGCCGGCATGGCCTTCGCCGGCGCGCTCGGGCTCAGCCTCGTGGTCTGGACGGCGTACCGGCAGAAGTGACGCTCGCAGGCCCGCGTCTCTGCCTCGGGGCCTTGCGGCCGCTGTCCCCGGTGACGCATCGGGCGACGCGCCGGTGACGAACGGGCGGCACGCTGGGCCGGCCCGCGCACCTGACTCCCGTTCCGGAGGCGCTCCCGTGACAGTCCCTGACCCCGACCGCGGTGGGGTGCTGGTCGTCCGGGTGTGGTTCGAGGACCGGCCGGACGAACTGGGTTTCCGTGCTCTGGTGACGAGCTGCGTCGACCTGGCCGGCGGCCGGCCGGAGAGCCGCGCGGTGACCTCGCCGGACGCGGTCGTCGAGGTGGTGCGTAGCCGACTGGTGGAGATCCTCGCCGGTCACCGAAAGCGGTGACGCCACCGCCGAACCGAGGGAAGGACCATGACCGAGAAGATCAACTGGAGCCTCCAGGTGCGCGTGGCGCACGGGCCGCAGATCGCGGCCACCGGCGTCGTCGACGTCGAGGCGTACGACAAGGTCTCGGTCGAGATCGCGGCCGGGGAGAGCCAGCAGGTGGACCTGGTGCCCGCCGGCACGGAGCGGGTGGGAATGGTGCTGATCGTGCCGGCCACGCCCAGCGCGGACCTGTCGTACGAGATCGACGGCACGGCGATCGCCCTCGACGGCGCGCACGCCTTCCTCGGTGCCGGGGCGGCACGGTTGCTCGGCGCGGACCCCGCGAGCCTGACCTTCACCAACGACACCGCCGAACCGGCCCGGCTGGACATCCTGGTCGGCCGGGACGTCACCCCGTGAGGACCGCCGCGGTGTGACGCCGGGGTGACGCAGCGCGTTCTACCCTGCCGGGGCCAGGCCCGCGCCGCAGGGGAGGTCCCGGATGACCGCCGACTTCGTCGACGCCCTCGTGGCCGACCAGCCGGCCGCGTCCGGTCCGGTGCTGCGGCTGCTCGGTGACGTCCGGGTCAGCCACGGCTCCCGCTGGTACGACGTGCCGGAGGGCAGCAAGCGCCTGCTCGTCTACGTCGCCCTGCACCGCCGCCGCCTCGACCGGGGCCACGCCGCCGCCACCCTGTGGCCGGACGCCCCGGACTCCCGGGCGGCCGGCAACCTGCGCTCGGCGCTGTGGCGGCTCAACCAGGCGCACGTCGAGCTGATCGGGGTGGATCGGCACCACCTGGCGTTCCGCCCCGGCGTGCTGGTCGACATCGACCTCGTCACCGCCTGGGCCGGTCGCCTGATCGCCGGCCGCCCGGCGGGGGCCGACCTGTCCGCCCTGCCCACCGGCGGGGTCCTGTTCGACCTGCTCCCCGGCTGGTACGACGACTGGGTGCTCACCGAACGGGAGCGGGTCCGCCAGCGGGTGCTGCACGGCATGGAGGCGATGAGCCGGCACCTGCTCACCACCGGCCGCTGCGCCGAGGCCGTCGAGGTGGCGCTCACCGCCGCCGGGGCCGAGCCGCTGCGGGAAAGCGCCCAGCGGGTGCTGCTGGAGGCGCACCTGGCCGAGGGCAACTGGGTGGAGGGCCGCCGCGGCCTGGACACCTACCGCCGGCTGCTGGCCCGGGAACTGGACATGGAACCCGACCCGCGGCTGGCCGCGCTGCTCGACGCCTACCCCCGCGCCCGCCCGGTGGCGACCGCCGACCGGGAGCGCGCCTCCTCGATCAACGCCATGAGCTGAGGCGACGGCCGCACGCCCAGCTGCTCGGCGAGCAGCCGGACCACCAGGTCGGCGTGGCGCAGCGCGTCGCTGACGTTCCCGTCGGCCAGCATCGCGGTGAGCACGAGCCGGTGGCCGCTCTCCCGCAACGCGTCCGCGGCGACCGCCTCCAGCGCCCAGCCCAGCCCGGCGGCGGGCTCACCGGCCCGGATCGCCGCCCCGGCGGCGTCCTCCAGGGCCCGCAGGGCCCGGTGCCGCAGCAGCTCCCGGTGCATGAGCACCCAGTCGTCGTACCAGCCGGGGAGCAGGTCGGGGCAGCCCTCGGCGGCGTGCCGGCGCAGGAACGCCGGGTCGACCGAGCCGGTGAGGGAGCGGGTGTCCACCGTCACCCCGGCGGCCAGCGCGAGCGCGCCGGTGGAGTCGGCGAGCAAACCCGGCGCGGCCTTGCGCAGCCGCCACAGCGCCGTCCGCAGGTCCGCCGAGGCCCTTTCCTCGGGCTTGCTCGCCCACATCGACCACGCGGTGCGGGCCCGGTCCGACGCGCCGCGCACGGCCAGGAAGGCGACCAGCCGCTGCGCGGTGGCCGGCAGGGCGACCGGCTCGCCGTCGCGGTCGAGCGCGAAGCCGCCGAGCAGCCGCAGCCGCCAGCCGGCCCGGTGCGGGGGTACGGTCTCCGGCGCTGTTCCCGTGGTGATCCACACGTCGGCGCTCCGCTTCGTCCGGGGTGTGGTGCGGAGGGTCACCTCTCGAATACCGCAGCTCACGGGGCCGGGGGAACGGGCCTGTCGGTGGCCGGACATCCGGTTCGTCCGGGTGGCCCGGCGACCGGCCCGATCGGCGGCGGTGGACCGGCCGAACGGCCGCCTCCGGGGGTCGCGCGGGACCGGACGGAAACGGGCCAAAGTCGTTGGCGAACCGCGAGGCCTGGCCTATGGTGGGCGGATGTATCCGGCCGGGCTGCTGTCCGCGACCGCCGTCACCACGGCGGCGCCCGCTGCTGCCCACCGCCGGCGTCCCGAGACGGTGCCCGCCCGACCGGCGGGCGTGCGCTCCGTCGCGCCCATCCACGGCCTGCCGAGCCCGATCCCCACCGACCGTGGCCCACCCGGATCCCCGTTCATCCGCGTACGGCCACCCAGGGCGAAGCCATTACGGCTTCGGCCTTTTTCTTTTCCTGGAAGGGGATCCAGATGGGCACCGACCTGCACGACGACCGCCTCACCCGGTTGCGGGCCACGCTGACCGACGACTTCGCGGCGCAGACGGCCCGGTTGACCGAACTCACCGCGGACACCGGCGACCCCGGCGAGGCGCACACCCGGGCCGCGCTGATCGCGGCCACCCGGCAGAGCCTGGGGCAGATCGGCGACGCGCTGCGCCGTATGGCCGACGGCGGCTACGGCCGCTGCGACCGGTGCGCCGCGCCGATTCCGGTGGAGCGGCTGGAGGCGGTGCCGCACGCCCGCTTCTGCGTGCCCTGCCAGCAGAAGAGCCGCTGACCCGGCGGGCGCCGGGCCGTCACCGCACGGCCCGGCGCCCGAGCCAGTCCAGCAGGATCCGTTCGTAGTCCGGGCTGACGCCGGTCAGGTCGTCGCGTCCGCCGAGGGTGGGCGCGTGGTCGCAGCCGGCCAGCCGGGCCACGGTCAGCTCCGCGTCGTGTGCGGCGCGCCGCCACACGACCAGGCTCTGCTCGATCGGCGTCCAACCGTCGGTCTCGCCGTAGCAAAGGAGCACCGGGCAGGACACCTTCGCGATGACCGGTTCCGGGTCGAAGTCCATGTCGACCCAGCCGCCTGGGGCGTCGGGCAGTTCGCGGGGCAGGTGCACCAGAGGGAACCAGGGCTGCCGCACGGCGACGTCCAGCTCCGCCTGGGCGGCGGCCCGGGGCACCTCGCCACGCAGGAACCCCTCCGCGACACCCCGCAGCCGGTCCAACTCGGCGAGGTCGGCCTCGCCGTACCCGTGCCGGCGCAACTGCTCGGCGGTGCCGTACCGCATCTGGGCCGCAGGGCTGACCCCGCTGCACCCGACCAGCACGAGGAAGTCGACCGGGTGCCTGGTGGCGGTCAGCGTCGCCGCCCAGGCGCCCTGGCTGAACCCCCACAACCCGACCGGAACGTCGATGACGTGCGCGCGCAGCACGTCCAGGGCTGCCGCCGCGTCGTCGGCCTGCGCGGTCAGCGGCACGTCGTTCCCGTTCAGCCGGGGGCGTCGGTCGTAGCGCAGCACCGCGATCCCGGCCGGCGGCAGGAGCCTGGCCAGGTGCTCGTACAGGAAGTACGACCGTCGGTCGGCGTGCGAGCCGTGCAGCACCACCAGGCCGCCGCGGGGCGGCCCGGCCGGCAGGTCCAGGGTGGCGGGCAGGTCGAGCTCACCGAGGCGCAACTCCATGCCGCAGTCAAGCACGTCGGGGCCGTCCCGGATGCCCCGCCGATCGTCCCTCGTCAGGCGGGCTGCGTAGGCTGGCCCGGTGAGCCGCCGTGACCATGGAGACCGCCGATGACCAGCCCGCGCACCGTCCGCACCGCCCGCCCCGCCGACGTGGCGGCCCTCGTCGACCTGGTCGAGTCGGCATACCGCGGGGAGCGCAGCCGGGCCGGCTGGACCACCGAGGCCGACCTGCTCGCCGGGCAGCGCACCGACGCGGACATGGTGGCCGAGGCGGTGTCGGGCCCGGATGGCACGGTCCTGGTGGTCGAGGAGGGCCCGGAGATCGTCGCCTGCTGCCACCTGGAGCGCCGCGACGACCACGTCTACTTCGGGATGTTCGCGGTCGCGCCGGGATCGCAGGGCGGCGGTCTGGGCCGGGATCTGCTGGCCGAGGCCGAGCGGTACGCGCGGGAGCAGTGGCACGGCGGCGAGATGCGGATGACCGTGATCACGCAGCGGGCCGACCTGATCGCCTGGTACGAGCGACGCGGCTACGTCCGCACCGGCGAGCTGAGCCCGTTCCCGTACGGCGACGAGCGGTTCGGCGTGCCGCTGCGGCCGGACCTGGCGTTCGAGACCCTGCGCAAGAAGCTCGGCTGACCGACCGGCACTCGTTCACCGCCGCGCCCGTTCACCGCCGGCGGCCGTTCACCGGCCGCGGGCAGAGCGGTCGATCGGCGGGCGTAGTCGCCGGAGGGACCGGAGAATGCCCTGGTGGACCGCGACACCGACGCTGGCGTTCACCACCGCCAGCCCGGCCGCGGCGACCAGGTCCGGTGTGATGTCCATCGTCCCGATGGCGACCAGCAGGACGGGCCAACCGACGGCGGCGAGCGGCAGCGGCAACCACCACCAGCGGCCGAGCAGGAGGCCGAGGAGGATCAGGCTCGGGATCATGTCCCGGCCTTCGACTCCGGCGGCGCGTCGGCGAGTTCGGCGATCACCTCGGCGTGGCAGCGCTCGGGCACGCACCAGCAGCCCAGCCGGCGCCCGCGCAGATCGGGCAGCAGCGCGAGCAGGTCCGGCCGGCCGAGCATGTACGCGCGGTACTTCTCGATCACCTCGTCGCGGGTGCCGTCCGGGCCCGGGCGGTACGGGCTGGACAGCGGGGACCGCGGCAGCCGCCAGCCGCCGCGGGACATGGCCCGTTCCACGTAGACCACGTCGGCGTACGTCGGGTCGTCGCGGTGGCTCTTGAGGGTCAGCTTCTCGGCCCTATAGGACCGAGCTTGCGGATCGTGATGGCTCGTGGTGATGAGCACGAGATCACGCCGCGTTCGGCAGGCTGACTGCTGCCCAGCTGGCAACGCCGCGCTTGGCGATGTTGCGGGCTGCGTTCACGTCGGCGTGCTCAGCGAAGCCGCACGACGTGCACCGAAACGTGGATTGGTTGGGCCGGTTGGCTTTGGCGATGTAGTCGCAGTGCGAGCAGCCCTGCGAGGTGTATGCCGGGTCGACGTAGACGGTGGCCACGCCGGCGCGGTCCGCCTTGTAGGCGACGAACGTGCCGAGCTGGTGGAACGTCCACGAGTGCAGCGCGACCCGCTGGGGCCGTCGTAGCCGTACCCGGTCGCGGATGCCGCCCAGGTCTTCCAGGGCGATGCCGCGGCCGGTGCGTTCGGCGTCGGTCACGATGCGTTTCGCGATGATGTGGTTGGTGTTGGCGGCGAACCGGGCTTCCTTGCGGGACCGCTTCTTCAGCAGCCGTTTGGCGGACTTGGTGCCGATCTTCTGGAGCTTGGCGCGCAGGCGCTGGTTGCGGTGCCGGACCCGGTTCAGCCCTTTGCCGCAGAACCGGGTGCCGTCGTCGGTGGTGGCAATGTTGGCGATGCCCAGGTCGACGCCGAGAAACCCGTCCGGTTCCTTGGTCTCAACCTCGGGGATGTCGCAGGTGGCGTACAGGTACCACTTGCCGTCCCGGTACACCAGGTCGGACTCGCCCTTGCGGTGCACAGTCAGGTTGGCGAGCTGGGCGTCGGAGCACGCGAACGGGACCGTTTTCAGCCGGCCGCCGACGGCCCAGATCGACACGGTGTGGTCGGTGAGCTGCCAGGACAGGCAGCGGTCGTCGAACGGCTGCGCCGCGTCCCGGCGGAATGTGATCGGTTTGCTCTCGGCCTTCACTCGCCGTTTCGAGCCGGGCCTGCCGAGGTTCCCGGCCCGGATGTTCGCCTTCAGGGTGGCGTACGCCCCGGCGACCTTGCGGGCCACGTGGATCGCCGGCTGCGCCGACAACCCCATGTCCTTCAACCGGCCGTAGGTCAGCCGCTGCAACGAATGCTTGGCGAACACCCGCCGTTGGAACGCCTCGGCCGAGGCCAGGTCGGCGGCGGCGTTGCACAGGTTCAACGTGGCCCGCAACGCCGCCTGTTGGGCGGCGTCGGGGAACAACCTGACCTGCACGACGATCTTCACCCGGCGTGGCCGTCCTTGTATGCCCACAGCATCCGCTGGGCGCGGTCCGACTCCTGGTGGTGGTGGCTCTCGCGCAGGGCGGCGGCGTTACGCTGCTGCTGCTTCCTGGCGGCGGTTGCTGCTTGCCCGTCGATCAGCCACTGCGGCTTCTCGCTGAGTAGATCGGCGATCTGCTCGACGGTCCGACTGAAGTCCTGTCCGCATCGTCGCAGCATTCCCCGGCTTACTCCCAGCCGTTTCGCCACCTCGCGGGGGTGGACATCGGCGGGCTTGGTCGCCTTGGTGGTCATGTGGTCCACAGTACACGATGCTACCGTCTTGTCTGTGTCACCTAGATGGGTCCCTGATCCGGACGTTCGTAGAGGTCGCAGCGTTGTATACAACCTGCACGTACATCTTGTCTTTGTCACCAGATATCGACAGAACGTGCTCAACGACGCCATGCTCACCTACTGTGAGCAGGTTATGCGGGACGTGTGCGAAGGGCTTGGCGCCGAGCTACGCGAGTTCAACGGGGAAGAGGACTATGTCCACCTGCTCGTACACTATCCGCCCAAACTGCCCATCTCCACCCTGGTCAACCGACTGAAGGGCGTCTCGACGCACTACCTGCGCAAGGAGTTCACCGGCCCTGTCAACCAGGCCATCATGCACGGGCACCTGTGGTCCCCGTCGTACTTCGCCGGCTCGTGCGGCGGAGCACCCCTCGCGGTGATCTCGCAATACATCGCCGACCAGAAACGTCTTGGTTCGTGACGGCCAGAGGTGACCATGGGAATGCCCCGGGAGTGTTCCGGGCCTTCCCGGTCAGCGGCCGGGCGCGGGCGCCGGGCCGGTGGAGTCGCGGACGATCAGCGTGTGACCGGTGGAGCGCCGTCGCGGCCGGGTCGCCTTTGGCTTCAGCGCGAGGGTCAGCGCCATGCGCCCCATCTCGGTCATCGGCAGCCGGACGGTGGTGAGGCTGGGCGCCAGGTCGGCGGCGACCGACACGTCGTCGAAGCCGACCACCGACACGCGCTCGGGCACCGGGATGCGGCGGGACCGCAGCACGGAGAGCACGCCGATCGCCATGGCGTCGTTGAGCGCGATGATCGCCGTGCGGTCGGGGTGGTAGTGCAGGATCCGCTCGGTGGCCACCCGGCCGCCGTCGCGGGTGAAGTCGGAGTGGACGACGGCGAGGTCGTCGGGGGAGTGCCCGTGCGCGGCGAGCGCGGCGGTCACCCCGGCGAGCCGGTCGGCCACGGTGGTCAGGCCCGGGGTGCCGGCGGCGACGGCGATCCGCCGGTGGCCGAGGGACAGCAGGTGGGCGCCGATGTCGCGGCCACCGGCCTCGTTGTCCGGCACCACGGCGTCGACGCCCAGGGCGTGCCGTCCGATGACGGCGACCCGTCCACCGGCACGCTGGAAGCCGGCGAGTTCGGCGCGCGCCTCGGCCTCCACGCGCGGGTCGTCGTAGCCCGAGCCGGCGATGAGGATGATCCCGACCTGCTGGGCGATGAGGTGCCGTAGCTGGCGCAGCTCGTTCTCCGGGTCGCGTCCGGAGTGGGCGATCTGGACGAGCAGCCCCTCTTCGGCGGCGACCTGGAGGACGCCGCTCGCGATCTCGGAGAAGTACGGGTCGTCGATCTGGTGGACGATCAGGCCGACGGTGGTGCTGGCCCCGCCGGCGAGGGTGCGGGCGTACGGGTTGGCGACGTAGCCGAGTTCCCGGGAGACCTGCCGGACGTGCCGGGCCACCTCCTCGCTGACGCCCTCGCGGCCCGCGAGGGCGCGGGAGGCGGTCGCCAGCGAGACGCCGGCGCGTTCCGCGACGTCGACGAGACGCAACCGTGGTCCGGGTCGGGGCATGCGTAACTCCTGGCAGGCATTGATCCGCGCCGCGCTCTTGCGTGTGGCGTAGGGCACAGCTTAGGGTACGAAAGCGCTTACGTAAGCGCTTTCGTAAGCGTGACACCGCCTCGGTGGTCCGGCCGGCCCCACGGCGGACCGTCCTGTCCCGACCCACCCCGACTCCAATCCGGGCACCCGATCCCCGCCCGGTACGTAAGCGCTTTCGTCACCGCCATCACCGCACCGACGAAGGGAGCACCTCCCCATGAGAAAGTCCCGACGCGCCGCCCTCGCCGCCACCGCCGCCCTGGCGCTGGCGCTGACCGCGGCCGCGAGCCCCGCCCGCGCCGACCGGCCCGGACCGCACGACGTCCACCCCGCCCTCTGGCCGCACCTGGTGGCCTTCTACGACTTCGACCACCCGGTCGACGGCGACCCCGCGCTCGAGCGGGACCTGGGCCGGTCCGGCACCGAGATCGAGCTGGTCAACGGCGGCACCGCCATGCGGGTGCCCGACACGGCGTACAAGGGCAGCGGTGACGCGCTGCAGACCCGCCAGGTCAACCCGGAGGTCGCCGGCAACGACGACTGGAAGGCCGGCATCTGGTCCTCCAGCGGCGTCCGGACGCTGCGCGCGTTCAGCGGCGCCGAGGGCACCACGGTGATGGGCTGGTTCAAGCGGGACATGGACGGCCCCGCGTTGAACTCCGTCACCGCCAACCCGACCGACCGGTACAACGCCATCGGCCTGGCCGGCGTGCTGACCGGCGACTCCGACGGGCACGGCGTGCGGGCCCTGCTGGAGCTCATCGACGTCAGCGGCCAGCTGCGCCTGGTCGCCCTCGGCCGCCGCGTCGACGGCGGCGCCTCGCAGACCTTCGCGGCCAACGAGGACTGGCGGACCCTGCTGCCCAAGGGGGAGTGGGTGCACCTGGCCGCCACCTACGACTTCACCAGCGGCACCATGGCGCTCTACCGCAACGGCGAGCCGGTCGACGGCTTCTACACCACCGCCGGCGACCCGTGGCAGCTCAACGGGCCCGGCCCGCACGTCACCAGCAACACCGACTCCCGCGGCATCAAGATCGGCGGGAGCTTCCCGCAGAACAACCTGGAACGCAACCCGTGCGACTGCCGCATGGACGGCCTCATGTTCCTCGACAGCGTGATCCCGGCGGGCGACATCGCCAAGCAGTACCGCTACATGGCCCGCTGACCGTTCCTCGGACCGTCCCACCGAGAAGGAGAACCCGCGTGTTCATTCGCGCTGGCAGCACCGGCAGGCTCCGCAGAGCCGCAGTCACCGCCGGGGTCACTGCCGCCACCCTCGTCCTGTCCACCCTGGTCGCCGCGCCCGCCCGGGCCGACGGCGCGGTCTACGACCCGATCCCCGAGTCGCAGATCCAGTCGCAGCTGGGGCTGGTGCTCCAGGAGTACGCCAGCTTCCCGCAGTCCACGCCGAACCCCACGCCGGTCGACGCGCGGCTCGTGCGCAAGGCCCGGATCAACACGATCAGCGAGCTGCCCGACGGCTCCGGCCGCCGGGCCGTGCCGGACCTGAACGGCAACCTCTACCTCGTGGAGAACGGCACCCCGCACGTCTACCTCGACGTGGCGGCCACCTTCGCGCCGCAGTTCTTCTCCGGCCGCGGCCTCGGCCAGGGCTTCGGGTACGTCGCCTTCCACCCGGAGTTCGGGAGCAACGGCCGCTTCTACACCATCCACACCGAGCAGGCCTCGCTGGCGACCCGGACGCCGGACTACGCCCAGCCGAACACGATCTACCAGGCCGTGATCACCGAGTGGACGGCCACCGACCCGGCCGCGGACACCTTCTCCGGCACCCACCGCGAGGTGCTGCGGATCGGCTTCGGCGGCCAGATCCACGGCGTCCAGGAGATCAACTTCAACCCGACGGCGAAGCCGGGCGACCCCGACTACGGCATGCTCTACCTCGCCGTCGGCGACGGCGGGCAGGGCTACCGCAACGGCGACCCGCAGAACATGGGCATGCCGCACGGCAAGCTGCTGCGCATCGACCCGCGCGGCACCAACGCCCCCAACGGCCGGTACGGGATCCCGGCCGACAACCCGTTCGTCGGGCGGGACGGCGCGCTCGGTGAGATCTACGCGGTCGGCTTCCGCGACCCGCACCGGTTCAGCTGGGACCGCGCCACCGGCCGGATGTACCTGGGCCACATCGGCGAGCACGCTGTCGAGTCCATCTACGAGGTCCAGGCCGGGGACAACTTCGGCTGGAGCGAGCGCGAGGGCAACTGGGTCTTCGACAAGACCGCGACCAAGCCGTGCGACAAGCTCTACCCGCTGCCGGCCGACGACGCGAAGTACGGCTACACCTACCCGGTCGCCGCGTACGACCACGACCCGGCCCCGGGCTGGAACTGCACCTCGGATGTCGGCGTCGCGGTGGCCGGCGGGTTCGTCTACCGCGGACACACGGTGCCGGCCCTGATCGGCAAGTACGTCTTCGGTGACCTGGTCGACGGCCGGGTGCTCTACACCGAGGCGAACGAGATGCGCCGCGGCACGGGGCTCGCCCCGATCCACCGGTTCGCCCTGTACACCACCGCCGGCGACCTGGTACGCATGCAGGACCTGTCCAGCCCGGGCGCGCCCGGTGACCCGAACCGGGTCGACCTGCGCTTCGGCACCGACGCCGAGGGTGAGCTCTACATCCTGGCCAAGGCCAACGGGAAGATCTGGAAGGTGGTCGGCACGAAGAAGGTGGCGGAGGGCGACGTGGGCCACACCAAGGTCGTCCACACCGGCGGCGCGCAGAACTGGACGCCGGTGACCCCGTCGAAGTGGCAGTTCGACGGCGACGAGGTCATCCTCGCCGAGGCGGGCGTGAGCCGCCCCGGCCCGCGCCGGCCGTTCGAGTACGCCATCCTCAACAAGGGTCCGGCCTTCTCGTCGGTCCAGATCGACGCCCGGGTGCGCCTCGACACTCCGGTGGAGGTCACCAACCGGGACGTGATCATCGTCTTCGGCTGGCAGTCGGACACGCAGTACTACTACGCGCACCTGTCCACCGACAACACGATCTACCCGCACAACGGCATCTTCAAGGTCAACAACGCCGACCGGGAACGGATCGACCACCAGTGGAACGGGCGGTCCCGCGGCGCCAACCCGGCGATCACCGACGCCGACTGGCACAAGGTGCGCGTCGTGCACCTGCCCGCCACCGGTGAGATCGCCGTCTACGTCGACGGGCACAAGGATCCGCTGCTGACCGCGAAGGACACCACCTTCGGCTCCGGCCGGGTCGGCTTCGGCTCGTTCGACAACATCGGCCGTACCCGTCTCTTCACCGTGACGGGCTCCCCGGCCTGACGGACGGAGGGACAGGGCGGGGCGGCGGCGACATGCCGCCGCCCCGCCTCGTTGCATGCGAAGGCGCGACGTCGGCTTCGTGCGGGCCATCCACGCTGGCCGTACGTCCCGAGGCTGCGACACCTGAAGCAGCCGTCGAATCCAGGTCAGCCGCCCGCCGGAGGCAGGCGAGGATGTGAGCATGGAGTTCTTCTGTTACCACCGCGACCGGCCCGGCTCCTCGCCGCTGCGCAAGGAGTTGCTGGAAGCACACTGGTCCTACATGGACCGGTACGCGGCGGAGATGATCGCTCGCGGCCCGACCCTCACCGCCGACGGCGCCAGCCCCACGGGCAGCGTGCACATCCTCGACCTGCCCGATCCCGCCGCCGCCCGGGCATTCGCGTTCGACGAGCCCAACTACCAGGCCGGCGCCTACCGGGACGTGCTCCTGCGTCGGTGGCGCAACACGCTGGGCCGCACCATGTGGGACTTCCCCGGGGGCCGGACCGGTGGCAGCCGCTACCTGGTGCTCGGCCTCGGCGCGGGGCAGGCCGCCGACCTCGACGCGCCGCACGACCGGACCGACCTGATCGCGTACGGGCCGCTGCTCTCCGACGACGGCGTCACGTGGCTGGGTACGGCGGCGCTGGTCCGGGCTTCGGACCCGGACGAGGCGCGCGCCGTCCTGACCCCGGACCGGTACGCCGAGATCGAGGTGCACGACTGGGCGTTCGGCGGCCGGCCGTCCTGAGCCGAGGACGTGGGGCGGCGGCACGCGTGCCGCCGCCCCTTTCCGCGCCGGCTACCGGCCGAGCTGCTGGTAGCGCTCCTCGGTGCGCTCCTTGTCCGGCTTCCACCACCACTCGTTGTCCCGGTACCACTCGATCGTGTCGGTCAGCCCGCTGCGCAGGTCGGGGTAGCGGGGCTGCCAGCCCAGCTCGCGGCGCAGCTTCCCGCTGTCGATGGAGTAGCGCAGGTCGTGGCCCGGGCGGTCCGGCACGTGGTCGTACCCGCCGGCGGCCTCGCCCATCAGGTCGAGGATGAGTTCCAGCACGGCCTTGTTGCTGTGCACGTCCCCGGAGCCGATCAGGTACGTCTCACCGAGCCGGCCCCGGTCCAGGATCAGGTGCACCGCCGCGTTGTGGTCGTCCACGTGGGTCCACTCCCGCACGTGCGCGCCCGTGCCGAACAGCTTGGGCCGGTGGCCGCTGAGCAGGTTCGTCACCTGCCGGGGGATGAACTTCTCCACGTGCTGGTACGCGCCGTAGTTGTTGGCGCAGTTCGACAGCGTGGCCCGGACCCCGTAGGACCGCACCCACGCCCGGACCAGCATGTCCGACCCGGCCTTGGTGGCCGAGTACGGGCTGGACGGGTCGTAGGGGCTCTCCTCGGTGAACTTCCCGTCGCCGTCCAGGCCGAGATCGCCGAAGACCTCGTCGGTGGAGATGTGGTGCAGCCGCCGGTCGTGGCGCCGGACCGCCTCCAGCACGGTGTAGGTGCCCAGCACGTTGGTGCGGACGAACGGCGACGGGTCGTGCAGGGAGTTGTCGACGTGCGACTCCGCGGCGAAGTGCACCACGAGATCACTGTCGGCCACGAGCCCGTCGACCAGGGCGGCGTCGCAGACGTCACCGTGCACGAACTCGATCCGGTCGTCGACGGCCGCCAGGGTCCGCCGGCCACCGGCGTAGGTGAGGGCGTCGAGGACCCGGACGGTGTACTCGGGCCGGCGGGACAGGGTCCAGTGCACGAAGTTCGCGCCGATGAAGCCGGCTCCGCCGGTGACCAGCATCCGTGTCACGACGCACATCCCGGTTCGGTCGGGCGGCGGCCGGGTCGTTCCAGGGGACCCGTGAGTCGTCCGGTACGGCGCGTACGGTCGTCAGGCATGGGTGGGACACCTCCTGTCGGCGTGCCCGGGCGGCGGCCGGGCGGTCAGTTGTAGGGCATGCTGGGGAACCAGCCGACGCCGAAGTGCGCGGGAACCCGCAGGTCCCAGTACACGACGGTGAAGACGCCCAGGGCGACGAGCAGCGACCCGGTCACGACGACGCTGCGGCGCGGGTCGGCCATCCAGTGCAGGAAGCGGCCCCGGCTGAGCAGGACGACGCCCGCGAACAGCACCGTCACCACGAGGATGTTGCCCATGGACTGCAGGGCGAACGCCAGGGCGCCGTAGAGCGGGTTGCCGGTGTCCACCGCCCAGTGGAACAGCTTGTTGAACAGCGGGTAGGGGCGGCCGATGAGGAATCCGCCGATGAGCGCCCCGAGCACCACGACGCGCCCCGCCGGCCGGCCCGCGAACAGGTCCGGCACGACACCGAGCGCGGCGAGGCCGAGGTAGAGCAGCGCCAGGCCGATCAGGCCGAACACCACCGAGGACTGGATGAGCCGCACCGGCATGTCCCCGACGGACGCGGTGGACAGCTGGGGCAGCCGGTCGCCGAGCAGCACACCGGCGGCGCCGTAGACCGCCGCCACGGGCAGCATGCCGGCCGCGAGCAGGCCGATGGTCCGCAGCAGCGGGCGCAGGGTCCCGGCGGTCGTACGGGGCGTCCGGCCGGCCTGGCTCATCGGCCCGATCGAGGCGACCATGGCGATGTTGCAGGCGGTGAAGGTGCCGGCGAAGCCGGAGACGAGGGCGAAGAGCAGGCCGGCGCCGGTGCCGGTGAGGGCGGTGGCCTTGGCGTCGTGACCGAGCACCCCGTTCGCGACGGAGTCGCCGATCACCGAGTCGACCAGTTCGAACGACCAGACGACCGCGAGCAGCAGGCCGGCGGCGATGCTGACCAGCACGGCCCGCCGGTGGGTGGCGGGCGCGGCGGGGACGGCCGCCGGCACGGTCCCGCGGCGATCCTCGTGGTGCCTCTGCAACGTCATCGTCGCCTCACCTCCGGGGTGGGAGTCGGGGGCGGTCGCGTGCGGCGCTGCGTCGCGGCCGATGATCCGA
This sequence comes from Micromonospora sp. NPDC004551, assembly GCF_040609975.1. NCBI lineage: Bacteria > Bacillati > Actinomycetota > Actinomycetes > Micromonosporales > Micromonosporaceae > Micromonospora > Micromonospora sp. NPDC004551. The sequence continues at coordinate 90,153 of NZ_JBEXLM010000016.1, forward strand.
GCATGCCGAGCCGGCGGCGGCGGCACGTCTTCGCGAGTGCCGAACTTCGTGGTGGAGGTCAGTACACGGCCGCGGCGACCGACCGGGCCGACGCGGGCAGCCGGTGCGGCAGGGGGATCCGTTCCGTCTCCCCGGTGAGCAGGTGCCGGGCGACGTCGGACCCCATCTTCATGGCGTGGTCCATGTTCCCGTACTCGTAGAGCCAGACGCCGAAACGGCCGCGGGAGTAGATGCCCCGCGTCTCCAGGTGGTCGAGGATCAGCGCCACGGCGTCCGTGCGGTCCAGCGTCGGGATCGGGTACGCCATCGGGATCCGCCGCACGTAGCGGGAGACGACCGCGCCGGGGTCGGGCAGCAGCCCGGCCCGCTCCAGGCCGGCCACGGTCCGGCGCACCGCCGCGTCGTCGTCGGGCCAACCGCCGTCGGCAGGCAGGGCGATCTCCGCCAGGTACGACACGTGGCTCTCGCGCGGCTCCGGCATGTTCGCGCCGGCGAACAGGCCCATGTTGGTGATCCGGTAGAACGGGTAGCCGGATTCGGGGAAGTACAGCCAGTGCCACGCCGGGTCCACCTGGCCCCGGGCGCCCACGCCCACCACCAGCACCCGGTTGTGCCGCAGCGCCTCGGCGGCGGCGCGCACCTCCGCCGGGCACCGGGTGAGCGCCGACACCAGCGCGGTCAGCGGCATGGTGGAGACCAGCCGCTCGTACGACAGGTGCTCGCCGGAGCCGTACGTGACGGTGCGGGCGTCCGGGTCGATCCGCCGCACCGGCGCCTCGTACCGCACATCGGGCAGCCGGGCCGCCAGGCGCCGGAACGGCTCGCCGATACCGCCGCTGCCCGGATAGCTGAAGGTGCTGTTGGGTCCCCAGCCCGGCGCGGTCCGCCGCTCGACCAGGTTGCGCAGCGCGCCCCGCCAGTCGACCGTGGCCACCCGATGGGTCACCCAGTCGGTCGACATCTCGTCGGTGGGCACCGTCCACAACTTCTCGTGGTACGGGCGCATGAACCGCTCGACGATGCCGGTGCCGAAGTTCGCCAGCAGCCAGTCCTCGTAGTTGCGTACCGTGCCGTCCGGCCGGTCGATCATCTTGACCAGGCAGTCGACGGCGTCGTCGGTGGGCAGGGCGCTGAGGTTGTGCTGGAACGGGTACGGCACCCAGCTGTCGCCGTAGCGGATGTAGGAGGAGCGCTGGTGGCGCAGCACGTCCCCGGCCATGACGTCGTCGAGCAGGGTGTCGAAGTCGCCGAAGTAGCTGAAGGCGACGTGCGCGCCCTGGTCCCACACGAAGCCGGCCCGGTCCGTGAACGACGAGGCGAGCCCGCCGGCGACCGCGCCGCGTTCCAGGACCACCGGCCGCGCGCCGGCGCGGTGCAGTTCGTGGGCGGCGGCGAGCCCGCACGGGCCGGCGCCGATGATGAGATGGTCGTGTCGCATCCGTGCGTTACCTCCGCGAGCGGGACGGGACGGTCCGGCGGTCCGGGCGGTGGCCCGGCCGGACCGGGGGGCTCAGTCGGCGGGCATCGGCCGGATGACGAGGCTCGCGAGGTCGACCCCTTCGGGCTGGCCCAGCACCCAGAGGATGCTGTCGGCGATCTGGCCAGCGGTGAGGCTTCCGCCGGAGGGGGTGCCGCCCGCGGGCGCCCAGAAGGTGGTGTCGACCCGGCCGGGGGCGATCAACGTGACCCGGATCCCGTCGCCGGCGACCATCAGCCGGACGTTCTCCGCGAGCCCGGTGACCGCCCACTTCGTGGCCCCGTACAGGTTGCCGCGGGTGGCGACGAGGCCGGCCAGGCTGCCGACCAGGATGATCCGGCCGCGGGTGCGGCGCAGGCTCGGCAGCGCCGCGCGGACCAGCAGCGCCGGTCCCAGCACGTTGAGGAGGACCATCTCCCGCCAGCCCTGCGGGTCCCCGTCGTCCACGGCGTCGAAGGTTGCCGTCCCGGCGTTCGCGACGACCGTGTCCAGCCGCCCGAAACGCTCGACCGTGGTGCGCACGGCCCGTTCCACCGCGGCGGGTTCGGCCGCGTCGCCGGGGATCACCGCCAACCGCTGCCCGGCGTCGGCCGCGGCGGCGAAGCGGGCGAGCCGCTCCGGATCCCGGCCGGTCACCGCGACCCGGTCGCCGCGGCGCAGCAGACGCTCGGCGGTTGCCGCACCGATGCCGGCCGCGCCACCGGTGATCAGGGTGACCGGGGCGTCCGCCATGGCAGTCTCCTCCTCCGCGCCGGTGAGCCTCGGGCCGGCGGCCGGGTTCGGCCGTGCGCGGCCGGCGACATCCGGGCCCCGCCGCAACCATTCTCGGCCGCCGCCACCGGGCGGGGCTTCTCCGAGATTGCCGGGTCCGGACACGCGTGCGGGGCAGGGCCCGGGCCGGCCCTGCCCCGCACGCGGGTTCACTCAACCGGCCTGCGCGGGCGCCTCCGCGGCTGTGCCGGCGGCCGGCTTCGTCGGCTTCGCCGGCTTGGGGGGCGGGGGAACCGGGTCGACCTTGCGCAGCGCGACGACGGACAGGACGGCCAGGCCGAGCACGACGATCGCCCCGACGAGGGCGACGGTGTTCAGACCGGCGGTGAAGGCGTCGTGCGCGGCGTCGACCAGGCCGGTGCCCAGCGAGCCGGGCAGCGCGCGGGCGGTGGCCTCCGCGGCTTCGACGCTGCCCCGGGCGGCCTGCGCCGCCTCGGCGGTGACGCCCGAGGGCAGCGCGTCGGTCAGCTCGGTGCGGTAGACGGCGGTGGCGACGCTGCCCAGGGCCGCGATGCCGAAGGCCACCCCGAACTCGCTGCCGGTCTGCATCACGGCCGAGGCGGAACCGGTCTTCTCCGTGGAGACCGCGCCGATGGCCAGGCCGGTCACCAGGCCGAGCGGGATGCCCACGCCGAACAGCACGATGCCGAAGCCGATCAGGACGGGTGCCAGGCCGCCGCTGCGGGTGACCTGGGTGAGCACCACGTACCCGGCAGCCGCGATCACCATCCCGGCAGCGAGCACGTAGGCCGGGCGGATCCGTTGCGCCAGGCCCGGGCCGAGCATGAGCCCGACGATGAGTCCCAGGGTCGGCGGCAGCATCCACAGGCCGGTGCCCAGGGTGGACAGGCCCTCCACGGTCTGCAGGTGCAGGGTGACCAGCAACGAGCTACCACCCTGCACCGCGCCGCCGAGCAGGCCGAAGATCACCGCGGCGGCGAAGATCTGGTTGGCGAACAGTCCGGTGTCGAGCATCGGGTCGCGGAGCGTCCGCTGGCGCAGGACGAAGACCGCGGCCGCCACCAGGCCGAGGACCACGGCGGCGATGGGCACGGCGGCCCAACCACTCCTGGCCAGCTCCTTCAGGCCGAAGATGACGAGCAGCACGCCGGCCAGGGAGAGCACGACGCTGACCACATCCAGCGGCCCCCGATGCGGGTTGCGGTATTCCGGCAGCAGCCGGGGACCGGTCAGCAGCAGCAGGAGCATCACCGGTACGGCGATCAGGAACACCGAGCCCCACCAGAAGAAGCGCAGCAGGACGCCACCGACGACCGGGCCGATCAGCAGGCCGCCCATGAAGCAGCTCATCCAGGAGGCGATGGCCATGCCGCGCTGGGCGGGATGGGCGAACATGTGGCTGATCAGGCCCAGCCCGCAGGGCATGACGGTGGCTGCCGCCACGCCCATGAGCGCCCGGGCGCCGAACAGCATCCAGAACGAGGTGGAGAAGGCGGCGACCACCGAGGTGAGCCCGAACAGCGCCGCACCGAGGAGCAGCAGTCTCCGCCGGCCGATCCGGTCACCGAGGCTTCCCATGGTGATGAGGAAGCCGGCGGTCATGAAGCCGTAGATGTCGACGACCCAGAGCTGTTCGGTGCTGTTGGCGGAGAGCGCCGTGCTCAGGTGCGGCAGGGCGAGGTAGAGCACGCTGAGGTCGAGCGACATCAGCAGCGCGGCGAGGGCCAGCACGGCCAGCCCGGCGAACTCGCGGCGGCCCGCCAGCGCGCCCGGGGCGGCGGAGGTGTCCGACGGCATGTCGGCGTGGGACGACATGGTGATCCTTCCTTCACTCGTGTCGGCCGTCCGGGGACGGCGGGACGGGGTCAGCGGACGTACGGACGGATCTGCCGGTGGTTGCGCAGCGCCTCGGCCCACCAGACCAGCTCGTCGAACATGCGCCGGGTGTCCAGCGACACGGACTCGGCGTCGACCGGCTGGCCGTGGGCGTCGAAGAGCGCCCGGTGGTGCGACAGGCTGACGGTCTCCCGGATGGTCGCCGAACCGAGCGCGGCGAACACCTGCCGCAGCTGCTCGGCGGCGCGGAGGCCGCCCGCCGGGCCGCCGTAGCAGAGGAAGCCGACCGGCTTCGCCTGCCACTCCTCCCGGTACCAGTCGACGGCGTTCTTCAGCGACGCCGGGAAGCTGCGGTTGTGCTCGGGCACCACCACCACGAAGGCGTCCGCGCCGGCCAGCCAGGGGCTCAGGTCGCGGACGGCCTGCGGTATCACGTCACCGTCGGCGAGGCGCACCTCCGGCAGGCGCGCCTCGGCCAGCTCGATCAGATCCACCTGGAGGTCGTCGCGCAGCTCGGCCTGGCCGGCGAGCCAGCGGGCCGCGACCGAGCCGAAACGACCGGCCCGGATGCTGCCGACGACAATTGCCAATCGTAATCGCGATGACGACATTCCACGAACTCCTCGTATTTCCGTTGACCGGCGTCCGTCGAAGTGGCAATAGCTCGTCGCCATTGTCGTCGCGCCGGGTTCCGGATTCGTTCCGGCGCTGTTCCGGCACGTCGGAGCAGGGTCGGAACGCCTCGTCACGCCCTTCTGTACGGGTCTCGGTTAGAGTGCCAACATGCGCTTTGGTGTGCTCGGCCCACTGGAGGTGTGGACCACCAATGGGCGGCACGTCAAGATTCCCGAGTGGAAAGTGCGGGCGCTGTTGGCGGACCTGCTCGCGCAGTCCGGCCGGGTCGTCACGGCCGACCGGCTGATCGACGACCTGTGGGGCGACCGGCCGCCGGCCAACCCGCACGCGGTGCTCCGCAGCAAGATCTCGCAGCTTCGCCGCGTGCTGCGCGACGCCGAGCCGGGCCTGCCCGACCCGGTGGTCCGCAGCGGCGCCGGCTACGTGCTGGACGTCCCGGCCGACGCGGTCGACGCGCACCGCTTCGAGGCGCTGCTGGCCCGGGCCGAGCACACCGATGATCGGCGACAGCGGGTCTCGGTCCTGGCCGAGGCGCTGGCGCTGTGGCGCGGGCCGTCCTTCGTGGGCTTCGCCGACGCCCCGTTCGCCGCCGGGGCGGTGGCCCGGCTCGAGGAGCGGCGGCTGACCGCGTTGGAGGACCAGGTCGAGCTGCGTGCCGAACTCGGCGAGGACGTGACGCTCGTCGGCGAGCTGGCGGACCTGGTGGCCGACCATCCGTTGCGGGAGCGGTTCCGGGCCACGCAGATGCGGGTGCTCTACCGCCTCGGCCGGCAGGGCGACGCGCTGGCCGCGTACCGGGAGCTGCACGAGCGGCTGAACGAGGAACTGGGGCTCGCACCGGGCCCGGCCGTGGTCGCCCTGCACCAGGCGATCCTGCGGCAGGAGGAGAGCCTGACGGCGCCGCCCGCCGGGCCGCCGGTCCGGCGTCGGCTGACCAACCTGCCGACGCCGCTGACCGGCCTGGTCGGCCGCGACGGCGCCGTCGACGAGGTGCGGGCGCTGCTGGGTGGCGGCCGGCTGGTCACCCTCGTCGGTCCGGGCGGCGTGGGCAAGACCCGGCTGGCGGTGGAGGCCGCCGGCGGGCTGACCGCGGACTTCCCCGACGGCGTCTGGCTGGTCGAGCTGGCCGCCCTGGACCGCACGGCGGGGGCGGCCGACCCGGCCGGGGCCGACCGTCCCACGTTGCCGGGTCTGGTCGACCGGATCGCCGCCGAGCTGGACGTGCGGGCCCCGACCGACTCCGGGTCCTGTGTGGAGGCACTGGCGGAGGCGCTGCACGACCGGCGCCTCCTGCTGGTGCTGGACAACTGCGAACACGTGGTCGACGACGTGGCCGAGCTGGTCCGCCGGCTGCTCGGTGGGCTGCCCGGCCTGCGCGTGCTCACCACCAGCCAGGAGCCGCTGGGCGTGGCCGGTGAGCAGGTGTGGGTGGTGCCGCCGCTGGCGCTGCCCGAACCGGGAGCCGACGACGACCCGGCCCGGCTGCTCCGCTACGGCGCCGTCGAGCTGTTCACCGTCCGCGCGCGGGCCGGCGCGGCGGGCTTCACGCTCGGGCCGGACAACGCGGCCGACGTCGCGGCGGTCTGCCGCCGGCTGGACGGCATCCCGCTGGCCCTCGAACTCGCGGCCACCCGGGTCCGGGCGATGGGCGTGCGCCAGCTCGCCGCCGGCCTGGACGACCGGTTCGGCTTGCTGGCCTCCGGGCGGCGCTCGGAACCGGCGCGGCAGCAGACGTTGCGGGCGATGATCGACTGGAGCTGGGAGCTGCTCAGCGGCCCGGAGCGGGCCCTGCTGCGGCGGCTCGCGGTGCACGCCGACGGCTGCACGCTCGCCGCCGCCCGCGAGGTGTGCGCCGGCGGCGAGGTGGACCCGGGCCAGGTGCCGGACCTGTTGGCCCGCCTGATCGACCGCTCCCTGCTGGTGCCGGCGGAGCAGCCGGACGGGCCCCGGTACCGCCTGCTGGAGTCGGTCGCCGCGTATTGCCTGGAGCAGCTCGCCGAGGCCGGCGAGCTGGCCGACCTGCGCGCCCGCCACGCCGAGTGGTACACGGCCCTGGCCGAGCAGGCCGACGAGCGGCTGCGCGGCGTGCACCAGCGCACCGCGCTGCGTCAGCTCGACGCCGAGGCGGCCAACCTCCGTGCCGCGCTGGGCGGCTGCGCGCAGCGCCGCGACGCGCACCTCGCGCTGCGCCTGACCTGCGCGCTGGCCTGGTACTGGGTGCTGCGCAGCCGGGTCGGGGAGGGCCGCCGCGCGCTGGCCGCCGCCCTGGCCGTGCCGGGCGCCGCGCCAGAGGGCCTGCGCGGCACGGCGATGACCTGGCAGGCCGGCATCGCGGCGCTGGCCGGCGAGCCGCCGGACGCGCTGGTGGAGCAGCGGTACGCCACGGCGAAGAGCTATGTGGACGATCCGGACGACCCGGCGGGCCGGGCGCGGGCGGCCCTGCTGCTCGCGGTGGTCACCCCGATCGACGTCACCCGGCCGGCCGAGGACCCGGTCAACCGGCTGCTGGCGACCTTCCGCGCCCTCGGCGACCGGTGGGGGGAGGCGGCGGCGCTGGCCGTGCTGGCGTACCACGCCCAGTTGTGCGGGGACTTCTCCGCGCTGCGCCGCGACGCCGAGCGGAGTCTGGTGCTCTTCCGTGAGCTGGGCGACCACTGGGGCATCCTCCAGGCGACCACCCCGCTGGCCGAGCTGGCCCTGTTCACCGGGGAGTACGACCGTGCCGGCCGGTGGTTCGCCGACGGGCTGCACATCGCGCAGGAGTTGGGGCTGCGCGCCGAGGTGGCGCGGCAGCTGAACGGCGCGGGCCGGATCGCCCAGCTCCAGGGCGACCACATGCGCGCCCGGGAGCTGTTCCGCCGGGCCCGCACCCTCGCCGCCGAGGAGTCGGTGAAGGCCATGGAACAGGTCGCCGACCTGGGGTCGGCCGTCTCCGACCGGTGGGAGGGGGATCTCGACGCGGCGGAACGGCGGCTGCTGCCGTGGCTGAGCTGGAACCGGCGGGCCGCCTGGCCGGCGGGCATCGCGGCGGTCCAGGCCGAGCTGGGCTTCGTCGCCGAGCAGCGCGGTGACGCCGACACCGCGTCGGCGCGGCACCGGGAGGGTTGGGAGGCCGCCCGGCAGACCCGGGAGCGCCGGACGATCGCGCTGGCGCTGGAGGGCCTGGCCGGTGCGCGGGCGGTGGCCGGCGACGGGGTGGGGGCCGCCCGGCTGCTCGGCGCCGCGGCGGCGGCCCGCGAGTCGGTGGGGATGCCGTTGCCGCCGGCCGAGCGCCGGGACGTGGAGCGGATCGCGGCGCGGGCCCGGGCCGTGCTCGGCGAGGACGGCTTCAAGGGCGAGTTCGAGTACGGGGCCGGCCTTCGGCCGGAGGAGTGTGTGGCGCGGACCCTCGCGGAGGAGTCCGGCGCCGGCGCCCCGGGCGGGCGGTAGCGGCGCGGCCCGCGGCGCAGGTCAGTCGAACAGATGAGTGCCCGGAGGGCACGGAGAGAGGTGGATCATGACCGAGAGCATCTCCGCGGCCGGCGGTACGACGGTGCGGACGAACGGGGTCGACCTGTGCGTCGAGACCTTCGGCCGGCCCGCCGACCCGGCCGTGCTGCTGCTGGCCGGGTCGACGTCGTCGATGCTGATGTGGGACGAGGAGATCTGTCAGCGGCTGGCCGACCATTCCCGTTTCGTGGTGCGCTACGACTACCGCGACACCGGCCAGTCGGTGAGCTACCCGCCCGGGAAGCCGCCGTACACCCTGCGCGATCTCGCCGCCGACGCGGTCGGTGTGCTGGACGCGCTCGACCTGCCGGCCGCCCACCTGGTCGGCCAGTCGATGGGCGGGATGGTGGCCCAGCTGGTGGCGCTCGACCACCCCGACCGGGTCGCCTCCCTCGTCCTGGTCTCGTCCAGCCCCGGCGTGCCGGGTCCGGACAACCCCGACCTGTCCGCCATGCCCGAGGATTTCCAGAAGGCGTACGCGGACGTCCGGATGCCGGACTGGTCCGACCGGGAGCAGGTCATCGAGTACCGGTTGTCCCTGCAGCGGCCCTGCACCGGCTCCGGCCGCACGTTCGAGGAGGCGCGCTACCGCCGGCTGATCGGGCGCGAGTTCGATCGTGCGGTGGACATCGAGGCGAGCATGAAGAACCACTTCGCCATGGGCGATGTGCCGCCGTGGCGCGGGCGGCTCGGGGAGCTGGCCGTGCCCACCCTGGTGATCCACGGCAGCGACGACCCGGTGCACCCCTTCGACCACGCCACCGCCCTGGTCCGGGAGATCCCGGAGGCGTCGCTGCTGCGTCTCGACGGGGTCGGCCACGAACTGCCCAGCCAGGACTGGGACACGATCGTGGCCGCCGTGGTGACGCACACGGCCTGACCGCCGCGCGCCCGATCGAGGTGAGCAGCCTGCGAGATGCCCCGGCCGGCCGGCCCCCGCCATGCTGGGACGGAAGGGGCCGCCGGCCGGGCCGTGGCAGGGTCCGGCGACCGACCCGGCGCCCCGATCCACGTCGTGGTCCGCCCTCCCCGTCCTGACGGGTCCGGCGCGGCGGGCCGACCCAGGAGGAGCGCTCATGCGGATGCGGGTGTTGGCAGGGATCGTGAGCCTGGGGGTGGTCGCCGGTTTCGCCGGCGCGGCCCCGGCGGGGGCCGGTGACCGGCCCCGCGTGCCGTCGGTACGCGACTGGTCCGTCGCCGGGCAGAACACGCACAACACGCGGCACGCCGCGACCGAGCGGACCATCGACGCCCGCAACGTGGGCCGGCTGAATCCCCGCTGGGTGTTCACCGCGAACGGCGACATCAACGCCACGCCGGCGGTGGCGGACGGCATCCTCTACGTGCCGGACGCCGGCGGCACGTTGTGGGCCATCCGGGCCTCCGACGGCACGCCCGTGTGGTCGCACCCGATCAGCGACTACACGGGCCCGCCGGTCGACGGCTCCCGCACCACCCCGGCGGTCTCGGGTGACCTGGTCGTGATCGGCAAGGGCTTCACCATCGAGTCGCCCAGCGGCGCCGGCGTGATCGCGGTGGACCGGGGGACCGGCGCGCTGCGCTGGCGTACCCAGGTCGACCCCAACCCCCGTGCGAAGGTGACCGGCGCCCCGGTGATCGACCGGGGCGTGGTCTACGTCGGAATCTCCTCCTCGGAGGAGATCCTGCCGCCGCCGCACACCTTCCGGGGCAGCGTCGTCGCGCTCGACCTGCGGACCGGCCGGATCCTGTGGCGGACCTACATGGCCCCGCCGGGCTACACCGGCAGCGCCGTCTGGGGGAGCAACCCCGTCGTGGATCGTCGCCGGGGCCTGGTGTACGTCGGCACCGGCAACAACTACACGGTGCCGGAGGGCGTGTGCACCCGCCCCGACCAGACCGGCTGCGAGTTGCCGGCGGCCGACGACTACTTCGACTCGGTGGTGGCGCTGGACCTGCGGACCGGCCGGGTCCGCTGGGTGCACAAGACGCTGAGCGCCGACGCGGTGTCCGAGCTGGACCCGCCGCCGGGCACCGACATGAACTTCGGCTCGTCGCCGAACCTGTTCACCACCACGATCGGCGGGCGCCAGCGCGAGCTGCTCGGCATCGGCCAGAAGAGCGGCGACTACTGGGCGCTGGACCCGGACGACGGCCGGGTGGTGTGGAAGACCCAGGTGGGCCCGGGCGGTGGCATGGGCGGGATCCAGTGGGGCTCGGCCACCGACGGCCGGCGGATCTACGTGGCGCTGGCCAACTCCGACCGCGTGCCCTTCACGATCCCGTCCGGCGACGGCGGTGAGATCACCCTGACCGGCGGGATGTGGGCGGCGCTGGACGCCGCGACCGGCCGGATCCTGTGGCGGACCCCCGATCCGCAGGGCGCCATCGACATGGGCTACGTCACCTCCGCCAACGGCGTGGTGTACGTCGGCTCCGGCGCCGGCACCGGCGACAACATGTACGCCCTCGACGCGAGCACCGGCGCCATCCGGTGGCGGTTCGCCAGTGGCGGCTCGGTGATCGCGGGTGCGGCCGTCGTCGACGGCTCCGTCTACTGGGGATCCGGCTATCACATCGGCACGGGCAACAACAAGCTGTACGCCTTCGACCTGCGCTGACCGGTAGGCCGGGCGGGGCGTCCGCCCCGCCCGGCGTCCTCCACCAACGTCAGGGTGGCTGAGCGATCATGATCGAATCTGGTTCGCGGACCGACCGCCGGGAGCGCCAGGGCGCCGCGCCCGTCCCGGGCGCCGGCACGGCGCTCCGGCCCGACCCGCCGATGCGCGGGATCCTGCTCGCCGGGGGCACCGGCTCACGGCTCTGGCCGGTGACCAAGGCGATCTCGAAGCAGCTGGTCCCGGTCTTCGACAAGCCGATGATCTTCTACCCGCTGTCCACACTCATCTCGATCGGCATCCGCGAGATCCTGATCATCACCACGCCCGACGACCGGGACGCCTTCGTCCGGCTGCTCGGTGACGGCTCCCAGTGGGGGCTGCGCCTGGAGTACGCCGTCCAGCCCCGGCCGGAGGGGATCGCCCAGGCGTTCCTCATCGGCGAGGAGTTCCTCGACGGACGCGGCTCGGCGCTGATCCTCGGGGACAACCTGTTCCACGGCACCGACCTCGGGCGCTGGTCCCGGCCCGGCGCCGAGGTGGTGGGCGGGCACATCTTCGCCTGGCCGGTGCCGAACCCGTCGGCGTACGGCGTGGTGGAGTTCGACGCCGCCGGCCGGGTGCTGTCCATCGAGGAGAAGCCGTCGCGCCCGCGCTCCCGGTACGCCGTGCCCGGCCTCTACTTCTACGACAACACGGTGGTGGAGGTCGCCCGTGGCCTGCGGCCCAGCGCGCGCGGCGAGCTGGAGATCACCGCGGTCAACGACCACTACCTGCGGGAGCGCCGGCTGGGCGTGACCGTCCTGGACCGGGGCTCGGTCTGGCTGGACACCGGCACGGTCGCCGACATGGCCCGGGCCGGGGAGTACGTCCGGGTGGTCGAGGAGCGGCAGGGCTGCAAGATCGGCTGTGTCGAGGAGGCCGCCTGGCGGGCCGGGCTGATCAGCGACGCGGAACTGCGCGAGCTGGCCCGGCCGCTGCTGAGCAGCGGATACGGCGAGTACCTGCTGGGGCTGCTGGGCTGACCATGCCGTCACGACAACCGGCCGGCTCCCGCTCCCGCCGTCCTCGACCGCCCCGGGCCCCACCGTGACCGGCACCCACCCGGGCGGGCCGGAACCCGCCGCGTCACCGTCGAGCATCCCGGGGGCCGCCAGATGGAAGGGTCGATCGTCCGCCGTCTCACCCACGACCACACCCGGGTGCTGGTGTCCGTGTCCGGCCTGCCGGGGACCGCGGACGTCGCCACCGTCCTCGCCGCCGTCGGCCGGGCCGGCGCGGTGGCGGAGATGCTGGCCCTGCTACCGGCCACCGACGGCACCGAGCTGACCTTCGTCACGGCGCGTTCCGACGGCCCGGCGGTCCTGGCCGCCCTGGCCGAGACCTGCCCGGCGGGCGGCGCCGCCACCGTGCGCTGCCGCGAGGACGTGGCCCGCCTGGCCCTGCACGGCGAGGGCATCCGCGCCGACCCGCGCGTGCTGCCCACGTTCCAGCAGGCGTTGCACCGGGCGGGCGTGACGACGCTCGCGCTGTCCGTCTCGAACACCCTCGTCGAGGCCGTGTGCGCCGCCGCCGCGCTGCACCGGGCGCTGCGCAGCCTCGCCACCGCCTTCGACTGCGAGGCGGCGTTCGTGCCCGTCGCGGTGCCCCGACCGCGGTCCGTGCCCCTCCCGGCCGACCGGCCGCCCGTGCCCGCCCGTCCCGCGCCGCCACTGACCATCGCCCGACGTTAGGAGAGATCCGTGCGCGTTCTGTTCGTCACCCCACCCGCCCTCGCCTCCCACCTGTTCGTGCTGACCCCGCTGGCCTGGGCCCTGCGCACCGCCGGACACGACGTCCGCGTCGCCACCCAGCCGGACCTCGCCGAGAGCATCACGCATGCGGGCCTGACCGGGGTGCTGGTCGGCTCGGACATGGGGGAGACCCTCATGCGGGTCGCCGCGGCCGAGCCGGCGGAGAAGCCGGCCGCCCCGGACCACCCCCGGCAGGAGGACTACGCCCGCGAGGACCCGTACGGCGAACTGGACTACCTCACCCGCCACCTGCTGCGGCACCTCTGCCCCGACGACATGCTCGACGACCTCGTCGGCTTCGCCCGCGCCTGGCGGCCCGACCTGGTGGTATGGGACGGGCTCAGCTACGCCGGCGCGGTGGTGGCCCGCGCCTGCGGCGCCGCGCACGCCCGCCTGCTGTTCGGCGCCGACGGCTACGTCCAGCTCCGCACCGCGGCGCTGCGCCGCCGCCCGGACCGGGACCCGCTGCGCGAATGGCTGGAGCCGCTGCTGGAGCGCTACGGCAGCGGGTTCGACGAGGACGTGCTGACCGGTGACTGGACCATCGACACCCAGCCGCCGTGGATGTGGCGCCCGGAGGGCGCCCGCTACCTGCACGTGCGGCCGACCGCGTTCAACGGCCCGTCGATCGTGCCCGAGTGGCTGCACCGGCCGGACGGCCGGCCGCGCGTCTGCCTCACGCTCGGTGTCTCGCACCGGGCCGCCGACGTCGCCGAGGCGACCGCGGCGGACCTGTTCGAGGCGGTGGAGGGGCTGGACGTGGAGGTGGTGGCCACGCTGAACGCCGAGCAGGTCGGCGACACGCCCGTGCCGGCGAACGTGCGGCTGGCCGACTTCGTGCCGCTCAACGTGCTGCTGCCCACCTGCCGGGCGGTGGTCCACCACGGCGGCAACGGCGCGTCGGCCTCGGCGTACGAGCACGCGGTTCCGCAGCTCGTGGTGCCCGGCACGTACTGGAGCGAGAAGTGGTTCGGCCCGCTGGCCGTGGCGAACGGGGTCGAGGACCAGGGCGCGGGCGTCTACGTGGCCGACTCCGACAAGCTCACCGGGGAGCTGCTGCGCAAGGCGCTGGACCGGGTGCTCTCCGACCCGTCGTACGCCTACCACGCCAAGCGGCTGCGCCGGGAACTGCTCGCGGTGCCGACGCCCCGTGACGTGGTGCCGCTGCTGGAGGGTCTGACCGCGGAGCACCGCCGCGACCCGGCCTGACCAGGGCTCGACGGGGACGGGCCCGGCCGGACGACGTCCGGCCGGGCCCGTGGGCGTCGCGGCTCAGCCGCGGGACCGCTCGGCCACGAACTCCCGGATCGTGCGCCCCACGTACGCGGTCATCTCGTCGGTGATGCCGGGGTAGACGCCGATCCAGAAGGTGTTGTCGACGATGACGTCGCTGTTCTCCAGGCTGCCCACCACCCGGTAGTCGACCTGCCGGTACGCCGGGTGGCGGGTGAGGTTCCCGCTGAACAGCAGCCGGGTCCGGATCTGCCGGGACTCCAGGTGCAGCACCAGGTCGTTGCGGGTGAACGGCGCCCCCGGCCGCACCGTGATGACGAAGCCGAACCAGCTGGGGTCGCTGTCCGGGGTCGCCTCGGGCAGCAGCAGGCCCGGCACGCCGTCGAGGTCGGCGCGCAGCAGCTGCCAGTTCTTGCGCCGGGCCTCGCCGAACGCGGCCACCCGGTCGAGCTGGCGCAGCCCGAGCGCGGCCTGCAGGTCGGTCGTCTTCAGGTTGTAGCCGATGTGGGAGAACGTGTACTTGTGGTCGTACCCGAAGGGCAGCGTGCCGAGCTGGCAGCCGAACCGCTTGTGGCAGCGGTCGTCCTCACCGGGCCGGCACCAGCAGTCGCGCCCCCAGTCCCGGAAGGACTGCACCAGGTGGGACAGCTCCAGGCTGTTGGTCAGCACGCAGCCGCCCTCACCCATGGTGATGTGGTGCGCGGGATAGAAGCTGACCGTGCTGAGGTGCCCGAACGTCCCGGTGGGGCGGCCCTGGTAGAGCGACCCCACCGCGTCGCAGTTGTCCTCGATCAGCCACAGCCCGTGCTCCTCGGCCAGGGCCATCATTCCGGCGGCGTCGAAGGGGTTGCCGAGCGTGTGCGCCACGATGATCGCCTTGGTCCGCGGCCCGATCGCGGCCCGGACGCGCTCCACCGTGGTGTTGTAGGTGCCCAGGTCCACGTCGACGAACACGGGCACCAGGCCGTTCTGCACGATCGGGTTGACGGTGGTGGGGAAGCCGGCGGCCACCGTGATCACCTCGTCGCCCGGGCGCAGCCGCCGGTCACCCAGCTCCTGCGCGGTCAGCGCCGACAGGGCGAGCAGGTTGGCCGACGAGCCGGAGTTGGTCAGTTGCGCCTTGCGCATCCCGAAGTGGCGCGCGAAGCGCCGCTCGAACTGCACGGCGTACGTGCTCGCCGCGATCCGCATGTCCAGCGCGGCCTCGACCAGCGCCTCGCGCTCCGTCTCGTCGAAGACCGGGCCGGACGAGAGCACCGGCGTCTCACCCGCCACGAACTCCTCGGCGCCGCTCTGCTCCCGGTGGTACTCGCGCACCAGTTCGAGGATCCTCGCCTTGAGGTCAGTCATGCCTGCTCGCCTTCTCTCTCCATGAGTCGCGTGGGGCTGGGTCGTCGGCGTCCGCGGACGCCCACACGTCGCGGACGGTCCTGCTCAGCGAGCGGCGCGGCGACCAGCCGAGCACCGCGCGGGCCCGCCGGATGTCCGCCAGCTGCCAGCTCGCGCCGGCCGTCCGGGCCGCGCCGGCCGGTGCGGGCACGAGCCTGAGGTCGTGGCCGACACCGCTTGCCACGGCGAGGGCGCGGACGACCTCCTCGGCCGAGCGGGCCACCCCCGAGCCGACGTTCAGCGCCCGGTCGTCGCCCACCGCCGCGGTGGCCGCCGCGACCACCGCGTCCGCGACGTCCCGGGCGTCGACGTAGTCGCGGTGCTGGCGCAGGTTCAGCAGGCGCAGCTCGGCCCGCCCGCCGCGCCCGCGGGCCTCCCGCAGCGTGTCCAGCGCGGCGCCCAGCACGCTGACCGGTGACATGCCGGGCCCGATCGCGTTGAACACGCGCAGCTCCACGACGTCGAGGCCGTGTGCCGCGGCGACCGCGCCGAGCCGGCGGCTGCCCTCCCGCTTGGACCGGCCGTAGGGGCTCGCGGGCCGGGTCGGGGTGCGCTCGTCGATCGCGGCCGGCGGTGGCACCGGGGCGTACTCCAGGCAGGAGCCGAGATGCACGAGGCGGGCCGGTGCGGCGCTGTCCGCCAGAGCCAGGGCGATCTGCTCCGGCACCTCGGCGTTGGCCACCGCCATCGCCGCCGGCTCGGGACGCCAGATCAGCCCGGCCGCGTTGACCACCAGGGCCGGCGCCAGGTCGCGCAGGGCAGGTGCCAGGACGGGGCGCAGCGGCCCGGCGGGCGGCAGGGGGATCCGGCGCGGCCCGTCCGGGCGGCGGGCGGCCGCCACGACCTCCCAGCCGGCCGCCGTGAGCGCGGACCGCACGTGCCGGCCGAGGAAGCCGGTGGCGCCGACCACCACGGCGCGCGGGCGGGTCACCGGACCTCCACCCCGGCGTGCCGGCGGACCGCCTCGGCCAGGGCCGCCCGCCCGATCACCTCCTCGTGGTGCTGCCGCAGGCTCCGGCGTGTCGTCACCGCGTCCGCGAAGTCCGCCACCAGTGCGGCGAACTGGTGGTGGCTGCGCAGCGTGCGTTGCCGGGCGCCGTTGGCGTCGTGCAGGCTCAGCACTGGCCGGTGCTCCGGCGGCGGGGTGAACGCCCGCTCCAGCACCAGCCGTCCCTCGCCGCCCCACAGTTCGTACGCGTTGCGGTAGGCGTGACCGAAGCCGAAGGACACCGCCGCCTCGGCGCCGTCGGGTGCGGCGAGCAGGGCGGAGCCGGCGACGTCCACGCCCGACGGGCCGGGGTGCAGGTGGGCGCCGACGACCCGCAGGTCCGGCCCGAGGAACATCTGCGCGGCCCGCAGCGGATAGAAGCCGAGGTCGAGCAGCGCGCCGCCGCCGAGCTCCGGCCGGTACCGGACGTCCTCGGGCGGCAGCGGCGGGATGCCGAACACGCTGGTGACGGTGCGCAACGGGCCGATCTCCCCGGCCGCGACCAGCCGCCGGACGGCGTCGTGCTGCGGGTGCAGCTGGAACGCGTTGTTCTCCATGAGGACCAGGTCGCGGGCGGCGGCCCGGGCGACCAGGTCGTGTGCCTCCGCGCCGGTGCGGCCCAGCGGCTTCTCGGCCAGCACGTGCCGGCCGGCGGCGAGGGCGGCGTCGACCCAGCGGGGCAGCAGCCCGGCCGGCAGCGGCACGTACACGGCGTCGATGTCGTCGCGGTCGAGCAGCCGGTCGTACCCGGTGACCGGGGCGGCGCCGAACCGGTCGGCGAACCGCTGCGCGCGCCGGCCGTCGCGGCTCGCCACGGCGACCAGCCGCAGCCGGGGCTCGGCGAGCACCGCCGGCAGGGTGCGGCGCCAGGCGATGTCCGCGCAGCCCAGGACGCCCAGCCGGACCGGCCCGGCGCGGTTCACGGGCACGCCCCGGCGAGGCTGTAGAGCACGGCCAGCAGCGACCGCCCCTCGACCGTCACGTAGTGGCTGTGCGCCAGCAGCATGGCCAGTTGGCGCGGGGTGACCCAGCGGAAGTCCTCCGGCGGGCGCACCGGCACGCGCTCGTCGGCCTCCACCACCATGTACCGGTTCTCCGCGTGGTGGAATCGGCCGCCCTCCTCGGAGAGCACGCAGTCGTAGCGGATCCGTTCCGGCGGCGCGGTCAGCACCGCGTCCAGGAACGGCGGCCGGTCCGCGACCGGCAGGTGGGCGTAGTTCTCCGGCCGGCACAGCACGGTGGGGCCGAGCTCCGGGACGTCCCGCAGGCCCGGCTGGACGGCAGCGCGGGCGAGCAGGTGCAGCACGCCGCCGATCGGCCGGGCGAGGAACGCGACGACGCCCCGGCCGCGGGGCCGCAGCAACGGCTGGCTCCAGCCGGACACCTCCCGGACGGCGGTCCGCACGTCGACGCCGATGATGCTGAAGTGCCGCCCGGCGTCGTGGTCGATCGCGAACCGGTCGCGGTGCCAGCCGCGCACCGCCGCCAGGCCGATCCGCCGGGCGACCAGGGGACGGCGGCTGCGCAGCGCGGTGAGCCAGCTCAACACGTCGACGTCGCGCTCCACCGCGCCGCCGGTGGGGGAGAAGCCCCGGGCCACCAGGTCGGCGAACGCGTCGCCGGTCGGCCGGGTCGACGGGCGCAGCACCGCCGCGAGGCAGGCCAGCACCGTACGGGTGTCCATGTTGACGACGTTGTCGAGCCCCATCAGCAGCTGCAGGTCCCGCAGCGGGATCCAGCGGAAGTTCTCCTGCTCGGGGACCGGCCCGACCGCCTCGACCACCATGTTCCGGTTGCGCTTGCCCAGGAACCAGGAGCCCTGCTCCGACTGGAGGACGTCGGCGACCACGGATCCCCGCACCGGCCGGACGAAGTGCTCCAGGTACGGGGTCCCGGTGCCGCCGTGGACCCGGGTGTAGTTGCTGCGGGTGGCCTGCACGGTCGGGGAGATCTGCACCCCGTTGACGTTGCCGGGCTCCATCTTGGCCTGCACCAGGCACTCCAGCCCGGCCCGCCGGCGGACCAGCAGGCCGAGCAGCCCGATCTCCGGCTGGGAGATGATGGGCTGCTGCCAGCCCGGCACCGGCCCGCCGTCGCCGCGCACGTCCAGCCCGGTCACCGTGAAGAACTGCCCGCTGCGGTGCCCCAGGTCGCCGGTGGCGGGATCGGTCCGCCAGCCCCGCAGCGCGTCCAGCGGCACCTGCGTCACCGTGCTGGTGCTGGCGGTGCGCCGCTCCTCGTACCACTGACGCAGGCCGTCGTCGGGCCAGCCGGTCGCGGTGGCCGACGCCGTCCCGCTGGTCGCCGCGCCGGTCACCGGCCGGCCTCCCACCCGGAGGCGGGCCGGGCGACCGGGGCCCGGCGTCGGTGCGGCGGTGCGGTCAGCGGGGGTCGCATGCCGTGGCCAGCCGTTCGAGGACGCCGACCACCTCGTTCGGGGTCGGCTCCGCCAGCACCTCGGCCCGCAGCCGGCCGGCGGCCGCCCGGAACGACGGCTCGGTGACCAGCCGCAGCACGGCCTCGCGGATCACCTCGGGGGTGACCTCCTCCTGCGGGATGCTCAGCCCGGCCCCGAGTTCCTGGATCCGGGCGGCGCGGACCGGGGCGTCCCACTGGGCCGGCACGAGCGTGAGCTGGGGCACCCCGCACCGGGTGGCCGTCGCCCCGATGCCGGCCGCGCCGACGTGCACCACGGCCGCGCAGGTGGGTAGCAGCGCGTGCATGGGCACGAAGTCGACCAGCCGCACGTTGTCCGGCAGGTCGATCGTCTCGCCCTCGGGCGGCACCAGCGTGGCGACGACCTCCAGGTCGAGGTCGCCGAACGCCTGGAGGGTCTTGACCGGGACCGGGTCGTGGCCGTGGAAGCCGCGCATCGAGATGCCCGCCGTGATGCAGACGCGGGGGCGCGTGGGCGGCTCGCGCAGCCAGTCGGGCAGCCGCGACGGCCCGTTGTACGGCACGTACTGCGCGGTGACGGTGGGCAGGCCGAGCGGCAGCCGCATGCTGGCCGGGGACTGGTCGAGGGTGTGCTGGCCGGTGATCAGCTCCTCGTCGTAGGAGGAGCCGAACCGTTCCGCGGTCCGTGCCAGCCACTCGCCGAGCGGGTCCTGCCGCCGCTCCGGGGGCTGCTGGGCGAGCAGCGACAGGAAGTGCTGCCGCATCCGGACCATGACGTCGGCGCCCCAGAGCAGGCGCACGTGGGGCGTGCCGGTGGCCCGGGCGGCCACCGCCCCGGCGAAGGTGAACATCTCCCAGACGATCAGGTCCGGTTCCCACTGCCGGGTGTAGGCCACCAGGTCGTCGACCATCGGGTCGTTGAAGACCTGTCCCGAGTAGATGGTGGCCTCCCGCAGGAAGCGCACGAAGTCGTCGTACGCCACGCCGGCGGGGTCGATGAGCACGTTCGCCACCCGCTCCGACCAGCCCTCGTCGTCGGACTTCTCCACCAGCACCTGGTCGAAGCTGTGGTCCCGGCCGACCGACACGGCGGGCAGCCCCGACGCGACGATGGTGTCCTGCAGCGCGGGCTGGCTGGCGATCCGGACCTCGTGCCCGGCGGTACGCAGCGCCCACGCCGTCGGCACCATCTGGAAATAGTGGGTCCGTTCGGCGTAGGTGACGAAGAGAACCCGCATCTGACACCCTTCCTGAAAGGAACGAGGGGAATTCGCGCCGACCGCTGGAAATGGTCCGGCCGGCGCTTTCGGTCGGTCTGGACAACGCACTCGGGGTCGCTTTTCGTAGGCGGCTCACCCACCGCCCGCAGGGCGCCCGCTGACCATTCTGCGCTCCTCGCCCACACGGGTCTTCTCGCAGATTGCGCGGTCGATGGTCATCGCGAGCAGTCCACCGGCGGCCTGTGGCGTCACCCTCGGTGGCGCGGCGGCCAGCACGGTGAGCGCGGCGGCGTAGCCCGGTGGCGCCGGCAGGTCGGTGAGGTGGGCCGGCGGGCACACGCGCGACCGGTAGCGCAGCAGGGTGGGCCCCGGTCCGAGCGCGACCTCGGACATCGGCACCCGCAGCCCGTCGCCGGTGGCCTTGAGCACCGATTCCTTCCGCGTCCAGCACCGCAGGAAGCCGGCCGGCGAGCGGATCGGGTCGGCCTCGCCGGGCGCCTGGATCCGCCGGGCCAGCCGCCGCCAGTCCAGCTCCACCTCGTGCTCCACGTCGAGGCCGACCGGCCCGGCGGCGGTCACCGCCACCCCGACCAGTTCGGCGGCGTGCGTCACGGACAGGTGCAGCGGATGCCCGGGCAGGGTGGGCCGGCCGTGCGGACGGCGGCAGTCCGGGCAGCGGCGGCGCACGGGCACCCGGCGCGCGGGGAGGCCGAGGCGGGCCCCGGCGGCCAGCCGCAGCAGCGCCGCGCCGAGGGTGAACCGGTCCCGGTCGGCGTCGCGGGCGAAGCCGGCCCGGCGCCGCAGCTCGTCGGCGTCCAGCAGCTCCAGATGCTCGGAACGCAATTCCGTCAGCCGCGCCCACCAGACTCCGCACAATTGTTCCGGCCGCATTCGCGAATGATGGCACGAGGGGCCGCCGATTGCGTGGTCGGCGCCGGTTCGGAGGGCTCCGCAATTTCGGAGATGCGCGCCGCGAGGGGCGGGCCGACGATGGTGGCGGAATGACCGCCGAATAGGGGTCACGACATCCTGCGGCCCGAATTCCGGACGTGCCCGCTCCACCGGTCGCGACCCGGCGGACCGGTCCGGTCATCGCGTGCCCGCGAACGGAGGAAGCCATGCGCACCCAGCTCCGGTCCGACACCCCGCTGCTGGAGTTCTGGGAGGCGACCCGGCTCAGCGCCGACGACGCCCGCTACCCGGACCAGGCCGAGCCGACGGCGGGCACGGACGAGGCGATCCGGGCCGCCCTGGCCGGCGTGCTCGGTCGCGGGTGCGGCCAGCGGGACGGCACCGTCCTGGCCAAGGGCGGCACCTTCGTCCAGGCCCGCACCACGCCGTCGGCCGGCGCGCTGTACCCCTTCGAGGTGCTGGTCGGCCTGAGCGACGGCGAGCGGTGCGTCACCTACCTGTACGAGGTGGACTCCGGGCAGCTCAACCCGCTCGCCTCGGCCCCACCGGTGCCGCTGGCCGAGCTGGTCGCGCAGGCGGGGCTGGCCGACGCCGGGCCCGCGCCGGTGCGTGCCGTCGTCACCCTGGTCGCCCGGCCGTGGACGTCGATGGCCAAGTACGGGCGGCGCGGCTACCTGTACACCTACCTGGACATCGGCCACGCCGCCACGAACCTGGCGCTCGCGGCCCGGGCGGCCGGCCTGGAGGCCGCCGTACACCTGCGGTTCCGCCGCCAGTGGCTCACCCACGCCCTGGGCCTGGCCGGCACCTGCCGGGAACCCCAGGCCGTCGTGACGATCACCGCCCCCGGGCGGACCTCGACCGACCGGCCGGCCGCCGGACCCCCGGCCGGCGGGGACGGCGTGGTGACCCCGGTGTGGCGGGACCACCGGCAGGCCCGGCTGGAGCCGCCGGGCGACCCGGAGCGCCGCAACTTCGAGGCGCTGCGCGACATCAGCCTCTCCTACGCCCCGGCGGCGGTCGCCCGCCCCGGCCGGATCGCCTCGGTGACCGAGCCGCCGTCCCCGGCCGATCCGTCGGCGGACGTCACGCTGCGCCGGCCCGGGGGCGGAACGGGCGACCACACCGCGCTGGCCGCGCGCCGGCAGTCGGCCAAGGGCTTCCTCCCGGCGGCGGTGTCCCTGGACCAGTTGGCCGGCCTCCTCGACGGCCTGGACGGGCGGCTCGCCGCCGACTTCGCCGAGGCCGGCCCGGCCGGCGTCGGCGTCCGCCTGGTGGCCCGCGCGGTCACCGGGCTCGCTCCCGGCGCGTACGCCTGGTCGGCGCGCCGGCACGCCCTGCACCCGGCCGGTGGCGGGCCCGTGGGGGAGGAGGACGTGCTGGTCACCTGCCAGCGGCAGGACGGGCTGCGGCACGCCGGCGCGCTCGTGCTGCTGCACACGCCGCTGCGCGCGCTGCTGCGCGAGCAGGGCCGGGCCGGCCTGGCGGAGGTGCACTTCCACGCCGCCCACGTGGCGCAGCGCATGTGTGTCAACGCGGCCCGGGAACGCGTCGGCATCACCTGCGTGGGCGGCTTCGACGAGGCGCACGCCGCCCGGCTGGGCCGGCTGCCGCGGGGCGAGGAAGTGATCTACCTGCTCGCGGTCGGGGTCGCCGACCCGGCGGCCCGCAAGGTCGACCGGGACCCGGTCGCGTACAGCCACGGCCGCACGGCCGCGGGCCTCATCTGAGCACCGGCGCAGATCGGAGTACGAAGTGAGCGACCCATGGTGACCGACACCGTCCTCGCGGCCCGGCTGACCCCGGCGCACCACGACCTGGCCCACGCCGCCGGTGAGCTGTTCACGCCCGAGCGGCTGGCCGGCTGGCGGGACGGCCCGGACGGACCACTGACCCCGCGCGCCTGGCGGGACATCGCCGCCGCCGGGCTGCTCGGCGTGGCCCTGCCGACCGCGCTCGGCGGCCGGGGGCTGGGCCTGCTGGGCAGCCTCGTGCTCGGCGAGGCCATGGCGCCGCTGGCCGACGCCGGTGTCCTGCTCGGCATGCACGTGCACAACGACGTGGCGGCGTACTGGCTGGCCGACGCCGCGCCCGAGCTGCGGGACCGGTACCTGCCGCGGCTGCTCGACGGCACGCTGGTGGCCTGCCAGTGCGACACCGACCCCTCCGCCGACGAACCGACCACGGCCCGCCGCGAGGGCGACGAGGTGGTCGTGCGTGGTGCCAAACGCTACGTGATCAACGGCGCGGTCGCCGGGCTCTGCTTCGTCACCGTCCGGCTGGACGGCACGCCGGCCCTGGTGCTGGTGGAGAAGGACCGGCCGGGTGTGCGGGTCGGCACGGTGTACGACAAGCTCGGCACCCGGTCGGTGGACTCGGCCCGCCTCGACTTCGCCGACGTCCGGGTCCCGGCGGCGCACGTGCTCTCCCGGGGCGGCGTCGCCCAGCTGCTGCGCTGGAACCGGGTGATGACCCGGATGCGCTACCTGATCGCGGCCGACGCGTACCTGATCCACCGGCGGCTGCTCGAGCACATCGGCCGGCACACCACACGGCGGCGGCTCGGCGGCCGGGCGCTGTCGGCCTGGCCGGTCAACGCGCACGCCCTGGCCTCCGCGCGGGCCGACCTGGAACTCATGGCGGCCGGGCTGGCCGACCTGCTGGACCGGGTGGACGGGGCGGCCCCGGCGGTGCCGGAGGTGGCCGAGCTGAAGTGGTTCTGCGTCGAGCGGGCCGGCGCGCTGGCCGCACTCTGCTGCGACCTGGAGGGCGGCGCCGGCTACATGTGGGGCAGCCCGTCCCTGCGTGACCTGGCCCAGCTGCGCGGGCTGCGGATGGCCGGCGGCAGCCAGACCACCATGCTCACCCTCGCCAACCACAGCTTCGCGTGCCGGGCCGAACTGGCCGGCGACCCGCACCCCACGCCTGCGCCGGTCGGCGCCGGGACGGCGGCCGGCCATGTCTGACCACCGGCTCGACACCACCTTCCGGGCGGCCTGTGCCCGCTTCGCCGATCGGCCGGCGCTGCGCCAGGGCGCCGCGGTGCTCCGCTACCGGGAGGTGGCCGACGAGGCGTCCCGGCTGGCCGGGGTCCTCGACGCCGCCCTCGCCCGGCGCACCGGCCCGAACCCCGACCGCGTCGCCGTGTACGCCCACAACAGCATCGACTACCTGCTGTCCTACCTCGCCGTGGTCTTCAGCGGCCGGGTGCCGGTGCTGATCGACCGGGCGTTCGGCGAGCGTGAACTGACCGCGATCCGGTCCGGCTGCGGGGTGACCGCCTACCTGGTGGACGCCGAGTCGGCGGCGCAGTTCCCGCTGGTGCCCGGGTCGGTGGTGCCGCTCGCCGGCAGCACGCACGCCCTGGTCACCGTCCCCGCCGACGGCGACGTGCCGGACCTGCTCGGCGACACCGCCGTGTGCCGGTTCACCTCGGGCACCACCGGCGTGCCCAAGTGCCTGGAGTTCTCCGGGTTCGCGGTGCACAGCGCCGCCCGAAACTGGGTCGCCGGCACCGGACTCGGCGCGGCGGACCGGACCCTGTGCCTCGCCGCGTTCACCAACGGGCTGGCGTTCAACACGTCGCTGCTGTCCACGTTCCTGGTCGGCGCCGAGCTGTCCGTCCACCCGGGACTGCCCACCTCGGCGAAGATCGTCCGGGCGCTGGCCGACTCCCGCGCCACCCGGCTGGTCGCCTTCCCGTTCGTCTACCGGATGCTGGCGGACGCCGACCTCGCCGCGGCCCGGTTCGCCGGCCTCGACCTGGCCGTCTCGGCCGGCGCGGAACTCCCGGCCGACGTCCGCGCCCGCTTCGAGAAGCGGTACGGGGTGCGGATCGCCGACTACTACGGCGTCGCGGAGGCGGGTCCCTGCACCTTCGAGCGGGATCCCGCGTACCGGCGGGGTCTGGGCACCCCGCTGCCCGGGGTGGTGCTGCGCACCCGGTCCCGCTCCGCGGGTCGGCCGGAGGTGCAGCTGCGCACCAGCTCGATGGCCAGCCGCTACCTCAACGCTCCCGGGCTGCTGGAGAGCCGCCTCGACGCGGACGGCTTCTACGCCACCGGCGATCTCGGCCACGTCGAGGACGGGCGGCTCTTCATCACCGGGCGGTTGTCCGGACCGATCAACCTGGCCGGCCGCAAGGTGGACCCCCGCGAGATCGAAGCGGTGGTCAAGGAGCTCGACGGGGTGCGGGACGCGGTGGTCTTCGCCGACACCGGCGCGGACGACCAGGTGCTGCTGCACCTGGCGGTGGTGGGCCGCCCGCCGCTGGGCCGCGCCGGGCTGGTCACCGGGTGCCGGGACCGGCTGGCTGCGTACAAGGTGCCGCAGCGGATCAGTTTCGTGACCGAGATCCCGCGCTCGTCGACGGGGAAGGTGCGCCTCACCGACCTGCGTGCCGTCGTCGCCGAGTCGGCGGACCGGCCGGAGGGCGGGATCCGGTCGTGAGCGTGGAGGAGGACAGGATGACCGGGGTGGACGTGCGGACCGGCGAGACCGGCCTGCGGGAACGGGTGGAGTCGCTGATCGTCCTGGCCACGGGTCGGGCGGTGTCGGTGGACGACCTGCGCGACTGTGCCGGATCGCTGGACGCGGCCGGGGTCAACTCGATCGCGTACATCAACCTCATCGAGGCCCTGGACCGGCAGTTCCACGTGGTGGTCGACCCGGAGCGCGACGCCGAGGCGCTGTCCAGCGTGGACGGCATCGTCGCGCTGATCCGGTCGGCCGGCTCCGGGGAGGACCGGGCATGAGCGCGCCCACCCTCACCGGCACGCCCCGGGGCGCCACCGTCCGCCGCCTGCTCGCCGAGCTGGCCCCGGCCGGTGCACCCGCCACGGCGGTGTCCGAGGCGTTGCTCGCCGCCGGCCCGGACATCGGCCTGCCGGACGCCGCCGCCGTGCTCGAACACGCCTGCGGGGTACGTCCGCTGCTGGACCTGCTCAGCGAGGCCACACACCCGACCGTGACCGCGGTCCGCGCCGGCGACCTGCCCTGCGCGCTCGCCCTGTTCACCCCGGACGCCACGCTGGCCCTGCCCGCGCCGGGGGTCCGGGCCCGGCACGACGCGGACGGCATCGTCCTGGACGGCCGGTACCGCTACGGCAACCCGGCCGCGGCCGCCGCGCTGGTCCTGGTCGAGGCGGCCGACGGTCCACGGCTGTGCCTGGTCCGGCACGACGAGCCGGGCGTGCGGACGGCCGGCCCCGACGGGTGGGGCTGGGCCGATGTGGCCGGGGTGAGCGTCGATCCGGCGCTGCTGTCCCGGCCGGTCTCCTGGGACCCCGGCGGGCCCCTGCTGACCGCCGTCGACGCCTACGCCTGGGCGTACGTCCCGGTCGCCGCGGCGCACGCCGCGGAGGCGGTGGCGCAGCTGCGGCGGGAACTGGCCGACCCGGCCGTCGGGGTGCTCGCCGCCTCGCAGTACCTCGCCCACGAGCTGACCCGGCTGGACATCGAGCTGGCGCTGCTGACCTCCGCCGCCCGCTTCGGCCCCCGGCTGCGCGGCGAGGAGCCCGGCGGCACCGCCGCCGCGGCCGTGCTCACCGCCTGCGCCACCCTGACCCACCGCACCGCGCAGGTCGCCGCCGACTTCGCCACCGAGCTGGGCGTGCCCGGCAGCCCCGCCGCCGACCCGGGCTGGCGGACGGCGGTGCAGGCCCCGTTCGGCGGGCGGCGGATGGCCGAGGGCGAGCTGGCCCGCCGGATGGGCCTGCTGGCGGAGCGGAGCTGAGATGGCCCTGCCCACCGTCGTGTGCGGACGGACCGGCCGGATGGCCACGCTGCTCGCCCAGGCCGTCCGGGACACCACCGACCTGGCCCTGGCCGGCCGGCTCAGCCTCCGGGAACCGGCGGCGCCGCCGGCCACCGGCGTGTTCACCGCGCTCACCGATCTGCCCGCCGCGCCGGCCGTGGTGGTCGACTTCACCCACCGGGCCGCCACCGTCCGGCTGCTGCGGGCCGCCGAGGACACCCCGTGCGCGCTCGTCGTGGGCACGAGCGGCCTCACCGAGACCGACCAGGCGCTGCTGCGCCGGGTGGCGCGACGGCGTCCCGTCGTGCACGCGGCGAACTTCAGCCCGGTCATGGCCCTGCTACGCCGCTTCGTCGGCGAACTCGCCGAGGTGCTGGACGACAGTTGGGACGCCGCCGTCGTGGACGTGCACCACGCCCGCAAGGTCGACGCCCCCAGCGCGACCGCGTCGGCCCTGTCCCGGGCCTGGGGCGCCACCCGGACCGCCCCGCCGATCTCCTCGCTGCGCTTCGGCGACGCCGTCAGCGAGCACCGGCTGCTCGCCGGGGGCGCGGGCGAACAGGTGGAACTCGCCCACCGGGTCAACGAGCGGTCCGCCTTCGTCCCCGGCGTGCTCGCGGCAGTCCGATTCGCCGGCCGGGCCACCCCCGGCCTCTACAGTCTGGAGGACGCGCTGTGCGGCTGACCCCATCGCAGCACCTGCGGGAACTGGTCGTGACCCTGGCGCGGGAGCAGCCGGACGGGGTGGCCCTGTGCGCCCCCGGCCAGCCCGACCTGTCCTTCGCCGCCCTCGCCGACCAGGTGCTGGCCACCGGCGAACGGCTGCGCGAGCTGGGCGTCGGCCCGTCGGACGCGGTCGCGCTGGCCCTGCCCTCGGGGCCCGCCCTGGCCACCACCTTCCTCGCCGTGGCCGGGCACGCCCGCTGCGTGCCGCTCAACCCGGCGCACGCGGCGGAGGAGTTCACCGACTACCTCCGCCGGTCCGCGGCCCGCGCGCTGGTGGTGCCGGCCGGCGCCGCCGGGACCGCCGCCACCGCCGCGGCGCGCGAGCTCGGGGTCCGGACGCTGGAGCTGGTGACCCGCCCCGCCGACCCGGCGGGTGTCGGCGTGCTCGTCGGTCAGGCCGTCGACCGGCCGGCGGCCGACCGGCCCGGCCACCCGGGCGACATCGCCCTGCTGCTGTTCACCTCCGGCACGATCGCCCGGCCCCGGATGGTGCCGCTCACCCACACCAACCTGCTCACGGCGGCCCGCAACACCGGCGCGGCGCTGCGGCTCGCACCGGACGACCGCTGCCTGAACGTGATGCCGCTGTTCCACGCGCACGGCCTGACCAGCACCCTGCTCGCCAGCCTGGTCCGGGGCGCGTCCGTGATCTGTCCACCCGGCTTCGACGCCGGCGCCTTTCTCGACCAGCTCGACGAGTTCTCACCCACCTGGTACACGGCCGTCCCCGCCATGCACCGGGCGGTGCTGGACGCCGCCGCGAGCACCGGCCGCCGGCCGGAACCCCGGCTGCGCTTCATCCGCTCGGCCTCGGCGCCGCTGCCGGACACCGTGCTGGACCGGCTGGAACAGCTGTTCGCCGCGCCGGTCGTCGAGGGGTACGGGATGACCGAGGCCGCCTCCCTGGTGACCTGCAACCCGCTGCCCCCGGGTGAGCGCCGGCGCGGGTCGGTCGGCCTGCCGGTGGGCGATCCGGTCCGGGTGCTCGACCCGGCGGGCCGCCCGGTGCCGGCCGGCATCGCCGGGGAGATCGCGATCCACGGCGCCAACGTCACCGCCGGGTACGCCGACGACCCGGAGGCCAACGCCGCGGCCTTCGTGGACGGCTGGCTGCGCACCGGTGACCACGGCTACCTCGACGAGGACGGCTACCTGTTCGTGGTCGGCCGGGTCAAGGAGATCATCAACCGGGGCGGCTCGAAGGTGTCGCCCGCCGAGGTGGACCAGGCCCTCGCCGGCCATCCCGACCTCGCCGAGGCTGCCGCCTTCGCCCTGCCCCATCCGACCCTGGGTGAGGACGTGGCGGTGGCGGTGGTGCCCCGCGCCGGGGTGACCGTGCGCGAGCAGGAGGTGCGGGAGTTCGCCGCCCGGCGGCTCATCGCGCACAAGGTGCCCGGCCGCGTCTTCGTGGTCACCTCCCTGCCCCGCAACGCCACCGGCAAGGTGCAGCGGCTGCGGCTCACCGAGCGGCACACCCCGGCCGGGCGCGGGCCGGCGGTGGCCACCGGCACCGACCTGGAACGCCGGATCGCCGCGGTCTGGGCCGCGGTGCTGGGCACCGACCGGCCCGGCGCCACCGAGAACTTCTTCGACCTCGGCGGCGACTCGCTGCGGCTCGCCCAGGTCGCCGAGCGGCTCCGGGCCGAGCTGGGCCGGGAGGTGCCGGTGCCGGTGCTGCTCATGCACCCGACCGTGCGCGGGCTGGCCGAGCACCTGAGCCGGGACGGCGCGGCCGACCCGCCGCCGGCCGCCGAGCAGCGCCGGCGCCACGACGGCCGTGACCGGCTGCTGCGGCAGCGGCGGGCCCGGGACGCGGCCGCACCGGCGGGGGAGGCCGGCTGATGGCGACCGGCCTGGAGATCGCGATCGTCGGGATGGCGTGCCGCTTCCCGGGCGCCGGCGACCCGGAGCAGTTCTGGCGCAACCTCCGCGACGGCGTCGAGTCGATCAGCCACTTCGACGCGGCGGAGCTGGCCGCCGCCGGGGTGCCCGAGCAGGCGCTCGCCGACCCCGGGTACGTCCGGGCGCAGGCGGTGCTGCCGGACAGCGACCGGTTCGACGCCCAGTTCTTCGGCATCAACCCGAAGGAGGCCGACCTCATGGACCCGCAGCAGCGGGTCCTGCTGGAGTGCGCCTGGACGGCGCTGGAGGACGCCGGCTACGACCCGGACCGGGTCGACGGGCCGGTGGGCGTCTACGCCGGCACCTACTACAACTCCTACCTGCCGCTGCTGCCGCCGACGGACGACGTGGCCGAGCAGTTCGCCCGCAACATCGCCAACGAGAAGGACTACGTGGCGACCCGGCTGGCGTACAAGCTGAACCTGACCGGGCCGGCCGTGACCGTCCAGACGGCGTGTTCGACCTCGCTGGTGGCGGTGCACCAGGCCGCCCAGGCGCTGCTCGCCGGCGCCTGCGACCTGGCCCTCGCCGGCGGGGCGACGGTCCGCGCCGAGCAGGTGGTGGGCTACCCGTACCAGCCGGGCGGGATCTTCTCCTCCGACGGGCACTGCCGGGCCTTCGACGACGACGCCGAGGGCACCGTGCCCGGCAACGGTGTGGGCGTCGTGGTGCTCAAGCGGTTGGAGGACGCGCTCGCCGACGGTGACACCGTGTACGCGGTGATCCGCGGCTCGGCCGTCGGCAACGACGGCGGTGAACGGGCCGGCTTCACGGCTCCCGGCGTGGCCGGGCAGGCGCGGGTGATCGCTGCGGCGTACGCGGTGGCCGAGGTGGACCCGGCGACGGTCGGCTACGTCGAGGCGCACGGCAGCGCCACCCGCCTGGGCGACCCCATCGAGGTCGAGGCGCTGACCCGGGTGTTCGGTCCGGCGGGGGCGGAGGGCTGCGCGATCGGCTCGGTCAAGACCAACATCGGGCACACCCATGCGGCGGCCGGCGTCGCCGGGCTGATCAAGGCGGTGCAGGCGCTCCGGCACGGGCAGATCCCGCCCAGCCTGCACCACGACCGGCCGAACCGGGCCATCGACTTCGGGTCCACCCCGTTCGTGGTGAGCACCGGGCTGACTCCCTTCCCCCGGCGTGACCATCCCCGCCGGGCCGGTGTCAGCTCGTTCGGCATGGGCGGCACCGGCGCCCACGTGGTGCTGGAGGAGGCCCCGCCGCCGGCCGCGGCGCCGTCGCCGGCCGCGGCGGGTCCCTGGCTGCTGGCGCTCTCCGCCCGCAGCGAACCGGCGCTGGAGGAGCGGACCGACGCGCTCGCCGCGCACCTGGCCGCCGGCCCCGAGGCGGACCTCGCGGCGGTCACGCACACCCTCTGGCAGGGGCGGCGTCCCTTCGAGCACCGGCGCGTGGTGGTCGCCGCCGACCCGGCCGAGGCCGCCGCCGCACTGACCGCCCGCGACCCGCGCCGGGTGCTCACCGGCGCGCCGGGGGACGCCCGGCCGGACGTCGCGTTCCTGGTGCCCGGGGTGGGCGACCAGCGGCGGGGCCTCGGGTACGAGCTGTACCGCACCCAGCCGGCCTACCGGTCCGCCGTCGACGAGTGCGCCGAACTGCTCGCGCCGCTGCTCGACCGGGACATCCGGACCCTGCTGCACCCCGGCCCGGACGCCCCGGCGGCCGGCCCGGCCGACCTGCGGCGGCTGCTCGGGCGCGGCCGTGCCGACGCGGCGGAGGAGCCGGACCTGCTGCACCGCACCCGCTACGCCCAGCCGGCCGCTTTCGTCACCGGCTACGCGCTGGCCCGCCTGTGGGCCGCCCATGGGGTCCGGCCCGCCGCGCTGATCGGCTACAGCCTCGGCGAGTACGTGGCCGCCTGCCTGGCGGGCGTGTTCACCCTGCCCGACGCGCTGGGCCTGGTGGTGCGCCGGGCGCAGCTCATCGACCGGCTGCCGGCCGGCGGGATGCTGGCCGTACCGGCCGCCGAGACCGAACTCGCCGCCGACCTGGTGCCGGGGGTGCACGTGGCCGCGGTCAACGGTCCGACCCTGTGCGTGCTGGCCGGCACGCCGGAGTCGGTCGCCGAGGTCGAGCGACGCCTGCTCGCCGGTGGCCGGGCCGTGCGGCGGCTGCCCACCAGCCACGCCTTCCACACCCCGCTCATGGATCCGGTCGCCGAGGAGTTCGCCGACCTGGTCGCCTCGGTGGCGCGACGCCCACCGGCCGTGCCGTACGTGTCCAACGTGACCGGCACCTGGGTCACCGGCGACGAGGCCACCGACCCGGCGTTCTGGGTGGCGCACCTGCGCCGGCCGGTCCGGTTCGCCGACGGGATCGCCGAGCTGTGCGGGGATCCCGACCGGGTGCTCGTCGAGCTGGGTCCGGGGCAGGCCCTGGGCAGCCTCGCCACGCAGGCGCGCACCCCGGCCGCTCCGGCGCCCGCGGCACCGGTGTCGAGCCTGCCCGGCGTCTTCGACCGGGACCCCGAGCCGGTGCACTTCCTGCGGGCCGCCGGCCGGCTCTGGCTGTCCGGGGTGGCGGTGACCCCGCCCGTCCCCGCGGGCCGGCCGCCGCGCCGGGTGCCGCTGCCCACGTACCCCTTCCAGCGCCGGCGGCACTGGGCGGTGGCCCCGGCCGGGTCGCGGCCGCACCGGGCGGCGCCCGCGCTGACCCGCCGGCACGACGTGGCGGACTTCTTCCAGGTCCCCGCCTGGGAGACGCTGCCGCCGCGCCCGCGGCGCGACGCGGCGGCGAGCACCGGGCACTGGCTGGTCCTCGCCGACGACCGGGGTCTCGGCGCCGCCCTCGCCGCCGAGGTGGCGCCCGGTGCCGACTCGGTGACCGTGGTGCAGCGCGCCGACCCCGACGCCCCCGGCCTGCGCCGGCTGGCCGACGGCCGGTACGCGATGCCGGCGGCGGACGGGGACTACCCGGAACTCTTCGCCGAGCTGGCGCGGACCGGCCGGCGGCCGGACCGGATCGTGCACCTGTGGACGGTCGGCATCGGCCCGGGCACCGGCGAACGGGAGGCCACCGAGCGGGGCTTCGGCAGCCTGCTCCCGCTCGCCCGGGCGCTCGCCGGCCGCCCCGGCGACGAGCCGGTCGACCTCGCCGTGGTCACCGCCGACCTGCGCCGGGTGACCGGCGTGGAGGCCGGGTCGCCGCTGGCCGCGACGGCGCTCGGGGTGTGCCTCGTGCTCCCCCTGGAACACCCGCACGTGCGCTGCCGCGCGCTCGACGTCACCCTGTCCGGCGGCGGGCCCGCGGAGGTCGCGGCCGCGCTGCGCGAGGAGCTGTGCGATCCGGCCGGGCCGGCCACCGTCGTCCTGCGCGGGCGGCACCGCTTCGGGCCGACCTACCAGAGCGTGCCGCTGCCCCCGGCCGACGGCCCCGCCTCTGGTGGCACCTACCTGCTGACCGGCGGGCTGGGCGGGGTCGGCCTGTCCCTCGCCCGCGAACTCGCCCGGACCGAGAACGCCGGCCTGGCCCTGCTGTCCCGCACCGCGCTGCCGCCGCGGCAGCGGTGGGACGACTGGCTGGCGAGCAGCCCCACCGACGCGACGGCGGACCGGATCCGGGCCGTTCGCGAGCTGGAACGGCTCGGCGCCCGGGTGGCGGTGCTGACCGCCGACGTCACCGATCCCGGCCAGCTCCACGAGGCAGCGCGGCACGCGGTCGCCGCGCTCGGCCCGGTGCACACGGTGGTGCACGCCGCCGGTGTCGCCGGTGGCGGCCTGATCCAGCTCAAGGATCCGGCGGCCGCGGCCCGGGTGCTGGCCCCCAAGGTGCGCGGCGGGCTCGCCGTCGTGGACCTGGCCCGGCGCATCGGCGCCCGGACGGTGGTGCTGTGCTCGTCCACCCTGTCGCTGAGCGGCGGGATCGGTCAGGTCGACTACGTGGCCGCGAACGCCTTCCTCGACGCGCTCGCCCAGCACGCCGCCGGCGCGCCCGGACCCGAGGTCGTGTCGGTCAACTGGGACGCCTGGCAGGAGGTCGGGATGGCCCAGCGGCACCTCGCCGGCGCCGATCCGGCCGCCGCGCCCGCGCACCCGGTGGACCACCCGCTGCTGCGTAGCCGCCCCGAGGTCACCGACGGGCACGCCGTGTACGAGGCGACCGTGGACGCCACCGACTCCTGGCTGGTGGACGAGCACCGGATGCTCGGCGACGCCGTGGTGCCCGGGACCGGCCACCTGGAGCTGGCCCGGGCGGCGTACGCGGACCTCACCGGCGCGGGCCCGGCCGTCCTCTCGGACGTGCGGTTCCACACCCCCGCCGTGCTGGGCCGGGCGGGCCGGCGGGAGCTGCGGGTGGTCCTCGACCGGGCGGCCGAACCGGTCCGGTTCACCGTGGTCAGCCCGCACCCGAAGGCAGGGGGCGCGGACGGGCCGGCCTGGCAGGTACACGCCACCGGCCAGGTGGCGGCGCTGGCCGGCGACCCGCCACCGGACCGGCCCGTCGAGCGGATCGTCGTCGACGGCCGGATGCGGGATCTCGGCCGCCCCGAACCGGTGGCGCTGATGGGCTTCGGCGGGCGCTCGCGCTGCCTGCGCCGGGTGTGGCAGGGCGAGCGGGAGGCACTGGCCGAGCTGGCCCTGCCCGACCGGTACGCCACCGACCTCGACCGGCTGCACCTGCACCCGTCCCTGATGGACCTGGCCGCCGGCTTCGTGGGCACCCACCTGGCCGAGACGTTCCGCATCCCGATCTCCTACGGGCGGCTGCGATGCTGGCGACCCCTGCCCGGCCGGGTGTTCAGCCACCACGTGTACCGGGAGGACGACCGGCCGGACCGGGAGACGATCACCGCCCAGATCACCCTCTACGACGCCGACGGGCGGGTGCTCGTCCAGATCGAGGACTTCGTCCTGAAGCGCGTCGCCGACCTGCGGCGGACGCTGGACGCGGCGCGCACCGGCAGCGGCCCGGAGATCGGCGGCTTCCGGCTCCCGGGTGGGCCGGCGGCCGGCAGCGGTGCCGGGCTGCTCGGCACGCACCTGGCCACCGGCCTGCGACCGGCCGAGGGCGCCGACGCCTTCCGCCGGCTGCTCGCCGCCGGCATCGGCCCGCAGGTGGCCGTGGTGGCCAAGGACCTAGACGCGGTGCTCGCCGACATCGCCGGTCGCCGGGTGTCCGACGCGGCGGCCGAGCGGCCACCGGCGCACCCCCGGCCGACGCTGGGCACGCCGTACCGGGCGCCGGGCGACGCCGTGGAGGCGCGGCTCGTCGACATCTGGCAGGACCTGCTCGGCGTGGACGGGGTCGGGGTCGACGACGGCTTCTTCGAGCTGGGCGGGCACTCCCTGCTCGGGCTGGAGATGGTCAACCGGATCGGCCGCGAGCTGGGGCTGAGCGTGCCGCTGAGCCTGCTGTTCGAGGCGCGCACCGTCGCCGAGCTGGCCGACGTGCTTCGCCGGGAGCCGGCGCCGGCCGGCCCGGCCGTACTGACCGAGAGCCGAGGAGGATGACCGATGGGGGACATCGAGACGGTCGGCGTGGTGGGCGCCGGCGTGATGGGAACCGGGGTGTCGCAGGCGCTGGCGGAGGCCGGGCTGCGGGTGGTCCTGGTCGACCGGAGCACCGAGATCCTGGACCGGGCCCGGCGCGCGGTCGGTGACGGCGTACGCCTGCGGCGGCTGCTCGCGGGCAGCGGCGGGGACCGGGCGGCGGTGCTGGGCCGGATCGCCTGGCACACCGACCTGGACGCCCTCGCCGAGGTCGACTTCGTCATCGAGAACGTCACCGAGGACTGGGCGGTCAAGCAGCCGGTGTACGAGCGGCTCGACGAGGTGTGCCGGCCGGACACCGTGCTGGCCGCGAACACCTCGGTCATCCCGATCACCGCTCTCGGCGGGCTGACCCGCCGGCCGCAGGCCGTGCTGGGCATGCACTTCATGAACCCGGTGCCGCTGCGGCCGATGGTCGAGGTGATCCGGGGCCACCACACCAGCGACGAGACCGTGGAGCGCAGCCGGTCCCTGCTGGCGCGGCTGGGCAAGGAGGCCGTGGTGGTGGCCGACTCGCCGGGCTTCGTCAGCAACCGGGTGCTCATGCTGACCATCAACGAGGCGGCCTTCCTGCTCCAGGAGCGGGTCGCCGACGCCGCCGAGATCGACCGGCTCTTCCGCGGCTGCTTCGGGCACCGGATGGGCCCGCTGGAGACCGCCGACCTGATCGGCCTGGACACCATCGTCCAGTCCATCGAGGGGCTGCACGAGGCGTTCGCCGACAGCAAGTACCGCCCCTGCCCGCTGCTGCGCCGGATGGTGCAGGCGGGCCTGCACGGCCGCAAGAGCGGCGAGGGCTTCTACTCCTACGCCGGCGCCGGCGACCGGCCGGCGCCCGCGGAGAGGCGAGGATGATGGAGAACATTCGACACCAGGTCCGCGCGTTCCTCGCCCGGTACATCCGGGACCGGGAGATCGCCGACGACGAGGACATCTTCGCCGCCGGGCACGTCAACTCGCTGTTCGTCATGCAGCTCGTGCTGTTCGTCGAGGGCGAGCTGGACTGCCCGGTGGCCGACGAGGATCTGGAACTGGAGAACTTCAGCAGCGTCGACGCCATCGTGGCGATGGTCGAGCGCCGGACCGCGACGGTACACGGATGAGGGTCCAGCTCACCCCCGACCAGCAGCGGGTGGGGGAGCGGTTCGCGGCGTTCGCCGACGACCACCTCGTCCCGTACGCCGACGGCTGGGACCGCGCCCAGGAGCTGCCCCGCGCCGTCGTGCACGGCCTCGCGGAGGCGGGGCACCTCGGCGCGGTGATCCCCGCCGACCACGGCGGCGCCGGTCTCGACGCGATCAGCTTCGGGCTGCTGCACGAGGAGGTGGGCCGGGCCTGTTCCTCGGTGCGCAGCCTGCTCACCGTGCACAGCATGGTGTCGTACGCGCTGGTCCGGTGGGGCCGCCCCGAGCAGCGCGCCCGCTGGCTTCCGGAGCTGGCGCGTGGGGCGTGCCTGGGCGCGTTCGCGGTGACCGAGCCGGGCGCGGGCAGCGACCTGGCGGGGATGTGCGCCGAGGCCCGCCCGGTGGCCGGGGGCTACGCGCTGGACGGGCACAAGCACTGGATCACCTTCGGCCAGTACGCCGACCTGTTCCTGGTCTTCGCCCGGCTGGCCGGCCGGCCGGCGGCGTTCCTGGTGGAGCGGCAGCGTGCTGGGCTGACCGTGGTGCCGCAGACCGGCGCCCTGGGCACCCGCGCCTCCATGCTCGCCGAGCTGCGGCTGGCGGACTGCCGGATCCCGGCGGAGAACCTGGTGGGGCGGCCGGGGTTCGGGCTGTCCGCGGTGGCCGCGAGCGCCCTGGAGCTGGGGCGCTACAGCGTGGCGTGGGGCTGCGTCGGGCTGGCGGAGGCGTGCGTGCGGGCGTCCCTGGCGTACGCCGACACGCGGGAGCAGTTCGGCCGGCCGCTGCGCCGTCACCAGCTGGTGCAGCGGATGCTGGCCGACATGGTGACCGGGACCAGCGCCGCCCGGCTGCTCTGCCAGCAGGCCGGCTGGCTGCGTGAGAGCGGTGACCCGGCCTCGGTGCACGCCACCTGGCTGGCCAAGTACTTCGCCTCCACCGCCGCGGTCCGCGCTGCCGACGACGCCGTGCAGATCCACGGCTCGCGCGGCATCGGCGACGCGTACCCGGTGCAGCGGTACCTGCGCGACGCGAAGGTCATGGAGATCATCGAGGGCAGCACGCAGCTTCAGCAGATCACCATCGCGGAGTCGGCGTACGAGCTGCGGCCCCGACCGGCGGGTGGTGTGGAGCCCCGCCGCCAGGACGCGGAAGGACTGATCCGATGAGCTCCGAGGTCGAACGGCCGCGCAGCGGGGCGCCGGCCGGCAAGATGATCAAGTGTGTGGTCTGGGACCTCGACCACACGGTCTGGGACGGGGTGCTGCTGGAGGACGGCGAGGTGCGGTTGCGGCCGGGTATCGCCGACGTGCTGCGCGTGCTCGACGAACGCGGCATCCTGCACTCGGTGGCCAGCCGCAACGACCCGGACGCCGCGCTGGCCGCGCTGCGCCGGCTGGGCGTGGCCGAGTACTTCCTGCACCCGCAGATCGGCTGGGGCGCCAAGTCGACCTCCGTGCGGGCCGTCGCCGACGCCCTCAACATCGGGCTGGACTCGCTCGCCTTCGTCGACGACGACGACTTCGAGCGGGCCGAGGTCGGCCACGCCCTGCCGGAGGTGCGCTGCATCGACGCGGCGGAGGCGGCCACGCTCGCCGAGCGCCCCGAGCTGACGCCCGCGGTGGTCACCGCCGACGCCCGGCAGCGCCGCGACCTGTACCGGGCCGACCTGGTCCGCCAGCAGGTGGAGAGCCGCTTCGACGGGCCGACCGAGGAGTTCCTGGCCACCCTGCGGATGCACCTGACGATCGCCGAGGCCGGGCCGGATGACCTGCTCCGGGCCGAGGAGCTGACCGTGCGCACGCACCAGCTCAACACCACCGGCTACACCTACTCGATGGCGCAGCTCGACGCGTTCCGCACCTCACCCCGGCACCGGCTCTACGTGGCGCGGCTGTCCGACCGGTACGGCCCGTACGGCACCATCGGGCTCACCCTGATCGAGCAGGACAGCCGGGTGTGGACGATCAAGCTGCTGCTGATGTCCTGCCGGGTGATGTCCCGGGGCGTGGGCGGCGTGGTCATCACGTTCCTGCGCCGGCTGGCCCGCGACGCGGGCGTGCGGCTGGTCGCCGAGTTCGTGCCGAACGGGCGCAACCGGATGATGCACGTGACCTACCGGATGAACCGGTTCCGGGAGATCGGCCGCGACGGCGACCGGGTGCGCCTGGAGTGCGACCTCACCGACGTGCCGCCGCTCCCCGGCCACCTGCGCGTGGAGACGCCATGACGGCCGACGCCGTCGCGGGCCCCGTGGGGGAGGTCGGGCTGGTCCGCCCCCGGCCGCTCCCCGGGGCCGCGCTGCGGCTCATCTGCTTCCCGTACGCCGGCGGCGGCGCCTCGGTCTTCGCCTCCTGGCCGGCGGGAACCGGCCCGGACATCGAGGTCTGCGCGGTCCAGTTGCCCGGCCGGGAGGCGCGGCTCGGGCAGCGGCCCTTCCAGGACGTGCGGACCCTCGTCTCCGCCGTCGAGGCGGGCATCGGCGGCCTGCTGGACGAGCCGTTCGCGCTCTTCGGGCACAGCATGGGCGCCCTCGTGGCCTACGAGTTCGCCCGCCGGCTGGCCGCGCGGGGCCGGCCGGCGCCGGTGCACCTGTTCGTCTCCGCCCGGCCGGCACCGCACCTGCCCCGGCCGTGGCCCGGCCCGCACCTGCTCCCCGACGACCAGTTCATCGACCGGATCCGGGAGATGGGCGGCACGCCGGCGCAGGTGCTCGCCGACGCGCGGCTGATGCGGCTGGTCCTGCCGGTCCTGCGGGCCGACTTCGCCGTCAACGACGGGTACGTGCACCGCCCCGGCCCGCTGCTGCACTGCCCGGTCACCGCGCTGGGCGGCCGGGACGACCCCCAGGCGCCGCCGCGGGCGCTGACCGCCTGGCGGCGGCACACCAGCGGCCCGTTCCGGCTGCGCCTCTTCGGCGGCGGCCACTTCTACCTGCGGGAGCACCGGGACGACCTGCTGCGGGCGGTCCGGGAGTCGCTGACCGGCCGCTGAGCCCGCCGCGCCGGCTCACCCGTTGAGGAGCTCCGCCACCAGGTACGCCAGGTCGAGCGCCCGGTCCCGCCCGAGCCCCCGGCCGCCGCCGGCCGGCATGCCCGGCCGGTCACCGTCGAGCGCCACGCGGAGCCCACCGGGGTGCGTGCCCAGCGCGCGGTGCACCGCGAAGTACCTGCGTACGCCGTCGAGGATCCGGGCGAACGGCGTTGCGGGGTCGGCCGCCATCGGGTCGCACTGCCACAGCACCCGGTGCCCGGCCGCGGTCACCTTCTCCACGATCGGGGGGAGCGTCTCCTCGACCCGTCCGGGGCCGAGCCGGCAGGTGAGGGTGAGCCGGCCGGCGACGTTGTCCGGGTTGAGCCGTTCGCAGAGTTCCACGGTGGACTCGGGCGGGGTGTCCGGCGCCACGGTCACGGTCACCGGGTTCGCGATCCGGGCGAGGAGGTCCACGTGGGCGCCGTCGAGCCGGCCGACCTGCTCGCTGAGGCCGAGCAGGTGCCCGGAGAGGCCGTACCGCCCGCCCCGGGCGGCCCGGACCAGCGGCCGTTCGTACTCCAGCACGAGGGCGTCATGGGAGCTGTAGAGGCGGGCGTGCGGGCGCGCCGCGGCGTCCGGGACCCCGCAGGCCCGCAGGAAGGCCATGCCGCGCCCGATCTCCCGGGCCGCGTCGAGGTGCGGTGTGTCCGGGTCGGCGCCGTCCAGCAGGCCCTGCTGCCAGCGGTGCACCGACTGGATGTCGGCCAGGTCCCCGGCGAGGTGGGCACGCAGCACGTTCATGGCGCCCGCCGCGTTGGCGTACGCCAGGATCAGCCGCTGCGGGTCGGGGACGCGGGCCGCCGCCGCGGGCGCGCGGTCGTTGACCAGGTCGCCCCACCAGCTCGGCAGTCCGGTGTGGTCGGTCGGCGTGGTCGCCGGGCGGGCGTAGGCGCCGGCGGCCCGGGCGACGCTGACCACCGGCATCGAGCCGCCGTACGCCAGGACCAGCGCCATCTGGGCGAGGGTCGCGGCGTTGGCGACGAGGCGCGCCTCGGTGTTGCCGGCGAAGGACTCCACGGGATCGCCGGCCTGGAGCAGGAACGCGCGGCCCTCGGCCGCGGCGGCCAGCCGGTCGCGCAGCTCGTCGACCTCGGCGGGCGTGACGAGCGGCGGCAGGGTTCCGAGCAGCCGCATCACGTCGGCCAGCTTCGCCTCGTCGGGCCAGGGTGGTCGCTGCGCCCGGGGCAGGCCCCGCCACCCGTCGAGTCCGGTGGCGTCGCGATCGACGCTCCGGCTGACCTCCGGCATCGGCCAGGCGGTCGGCGGCCAGCGTCGCAGCAGGCCCGGCGGTCTCATACCGTCTCCCTCCGACGACCCTGCCACTCGTCCGCCCGTCCAGGATGGCCGCCCGCCGGACACCCGCGGATCTCCGAGAATGCGCAGCCCGGTCCGGTGCCGGGTGACCAGCCGTCGGGCCGTGAACGGGCGCAATCCGGAAGGTGCGCGGCCGGCTCGGCGGGTGCGACGGTCGGGTGGTCAGCGGGCGGTCCGGCGTGCTGCCGTACCACCGCCCGGCCGGCAGGAGACGCCGAGGAGGCAGTTGTGGCGGTGAACCCGGGATCGCGGGCGGTCGTGCTGGGCGGGAGCATGGCGGGCCTGCTCGCCGCCCGGGTCCTCGCGGACGCGTACGACGAGGTGACGATCGTCGACCGGGACGAGCTGACCGGGACCGGCGCACGCCGCGGCGTGCCGCAGGGCCGGCATGTGCACGGCCTGCTCGCCCGGGGCCAGCAGATCCTGGAGGAGCTGTTCCCCGGCTTCACCGGGCGGGCGGTGGCCGCCGGCGTGCCCACCGGTGACCTGGGCGAGCTGCGCTGGTTCTTCAACGGCCGGCCGCTGCGCCGGGCGAGTACCGGGCTGATCTGCGTCTCGGCGTCCCGGCCGCTGCTGGAGGCGCAGGTGCGGGACGCGGTCGCCGCGCTGCCCGGGGTGCGGCTGCGCGACGGCTGCGACATCGTCGGCCCGGTCACCACGGAGGACCGGAGCCGGGTCACCGGCGTGCGGGTGCACCCGCGCGGCGGCACCGGCGAGGAGGTCATCGCCGCCGACCTGGTGGTGGACGCGACCGGGCGCGGTTCGCGCACGCCGGTGTGGCTTGCGGAGCTGGGCTACCAGCGGCCGGCGGAGACCCGGGTGCCGATCGACCTGGCGTACACCACCCGGCACTACCGGCTGCGCGACGAGAGCATCCTGCACGGGGACCTGTCGATCAACCCGGTCTCCACCCCCTCGCATCCCCGCGGGGCCTTCTTCTCCCGGATCCAGGACGGCCGGAGCGTGCTGTCGCTGACCGGTGTGCTGGGCGACCACCCGCCGGCGGACGAGCGGGGCTTCCTGGACTTCATCCGGTCGCTGCCGGTGCCGGACATCTTCGACGTCATCCACGACGCCGAACCGCTGGACGACCCGGTGTCCTTCCGCTACCCGGCGAGCGTGCGCCGGCACTACGAGCGCCTCGACCGCCTCCCGGCCGGGTTCCTGGTCCTCGGCGACGCCCTGTGCAGCTTCAACCCCGTGTACGGCCAGGGCATGACGGTGGCCGCCCTGGAGGCGCTGACCCTGCGCGAGCACCTGCGGACGGGCCTGGCGCCCCGGCCGGGGGACTTCTTCCGGGACGCCGCCCGGGTGGTCGACGTGCCCTGGGACATCTCCGCCGGCGGCGACCTGAGTTTTCCCGGGGTGGTCGGGCCGCGCCCGCCGAAGGTCCGGATGGCCAACGCGTACATGGCCCGCCTCCAGGCCGCCGCGGTGCGCGACGGCGCGGTGACCCGGACCTTCATGCGGGTGGCCGGCCTGGTCGACCCGCCGACGGACCTGATGCGCCCGCGCATGGTGTGGCGGGTCCTCACCCGGTCGCGGGGCGTGGCGCCGGCGCCGGCCCGGCCGGCCGAGCGGGCCACCGTCGGCGACTGAGATCCCGCAATTCCCGTCCGTGGGCAGGACGGCAATCTGGAAGATGCACGGCCGCCCACGGACGAGAACCATAGGCACAGATGATCTTCGCCCTGGTCCGGTCCGTCATGGGACGGGTCGGGGGACCGTTTGACCCTCCTCGGATGGCAGGTGCTCCCATGGTCATGTCACGTCGGCAGCTCCTCGGCTCGACTGCCGCGATATCCGGCGCCACCGTCGGCCTCACCGGGCTGGGCGCCACGCCCGCCCAGGCCGGCGGCGCCCCTGCGACCGCGGTCGACCCGCTGGTCGCCATCCACCCCGACGACCCGCGGTACGCGCAGCTCATGCTGCGCTCGTTCAACCCCCGGTTCATCTCGTCCCCGGAGACGGTCCACCTGACCTACACCGCCGAGCAGGTCCGCGCGGCGGTCGAGCAGGCGGTCGGCCGGGGCCAGCGCATCACCGTCCGCAGCGGCGGCCATTGCCTCGACAACCTGGTCGGTGACCCGGCGTTCCGGGTGCTGGTCGACGTGTCGGCCATGAACCAGACCTGGTACGACTCGCGGTACCGGGCGTTCGTCGTGGAGTCCGGCGCCACGCTCGGCCAGATGTACGAGCAGCTCTACCTCGGCTGGAAGGTCACCGTGCCGGCCGGCGTCTGCCCGCCGGTGGGCGTCGGCGGACACATCGCCGGCGGCGGGTACGGGCCGCTGTCGCGCAAGTTCGGCCTGTCCGTCGACCACCTCTACGGTGTGGAGATCGTCGTCGTCGACCGGTCCGGCCAGGCGCGGACCATCGTGGCCACCGCCCGCCCGGACGACCCGCACCGCGACCTGTGGTGGGCGCACACCGGCGGCGGCGGGGGCAACTTCGGGTTCGTCACCAAGTACCTGTTCCGCACCCCCGGCGCCACCGGCGACGACCCCGGCAAGCTGCTGCCCACCCCGCCGCCGACCCTTTTCATGACCTGGGTCTCCTACCCGTGGGACGGGCTGACCCAGGAGGGCTTCGTCCGGCTGGTGAAGAACCACAACGCGTGGCACGCCGCGCACAGCGCCCCCGGCGACCCGTACGAGGGCCTGCACAGCGCGCTGCACCTGAACACCGAGAAGGAACAGTTCATCTACCTGGAGATCCGCACCGACGCGACGATGCCCGACGCGCGGAAGATGCTCGACGACTACATCGCCGCCGTGTCGGCCGGGGTCGGCGTCACCCCGCAGATCAGCACCACGGACGACCTGTGGCTCGCCAACGCGACGCTGGAGTTCCCGCAGACCATCCCGCCGCGGACCAAGTCCAAGGGCAGCTACCTGCGCAAGCCCCTCGCCGACCGGCAGATCGTGGAGCTGTACCGGGGCCTGCGGGACCCGGCCTACAAGGGACAGTGCCTGGTCTACTTCGCCGGCTACGGCGGCCAGGTCAACGCGGTCGGGCCGAACGCCACCGCGGTCCCGCAGCGCGACTCCATCCTGAAGCTCTGGTTCTCGGCCTCCTGGCCGAGCGCCGCCGACGACGAGGAGTCGGTGGACTGGGTGCGCCGCTTCTACCAGCGGGTCTTCGCCGACACCGGCGGCATGCCGGTCTCGGGCGACCGCTACGACGGCTGCTACATCAACTACCCGGACATCGACAGCAAGGACCCGGCCTGGAACCGGTCCGGCGTGCCGTGGAGCACCCTCTACTACAAGCAGAGCTACCCCCGCCTGCAGCGCATCAAGGCCAAGTACGACCCGAACAACATCTTCCGGCACGCCCTGTCCATCGAGCCGGCGGCCGGCTGAGCCGCCGGGCGGGTACGCCGAACGGGCCGGTCGCGACGCGACCGGCCCGTTCCGTGTGCCCCACCCCGCTCTCAGGCGGGCGGCGCCTCGTCCGGCGCCTCGGCGGCCAGCCGCCGCCGGATGTCCTCGCGCAGCGCCTTCTTGTCGACCTTCCCGACGTTGGTGCGGGGGAGGGCGGACACCTCGACCAGCCGCTCCGGCAGCTTGAACCGGGCCACCCCGGCACGCTCCATCACCGCGCGCACGTCGGACAGCCGCACCGACGCGCCGGCCCGGATGACCGCGTAGAGGCAGACCCGCTCGCCGAACTCCGGATCGGGCATCGCCACGGCGGCGGCCAGGTCCACACCCGGGACCTGGTAGGCGAAGTTCTCCACCTCCTCCGCCGAGATCTTCTCGCCGGCCCGGTTGATCATGTCCTTGTCGCGCCCCTCGACCACCAGGTTGCCGTCGGGGCGGCGGCGCACCACGTCACCGGTCCGGTACCAGCCGTCGGCGGTGAACGCGATCCGGTTCTGACCCTCGGCCCGGTAGTAGCCGCGGGGGGTGTACGGGCCCCGGGTCAACAGCAGCCCGGGGGTGCCGTCCGGCACCGGCCGGCCCTCCTCGTCGACCACCAGGATCTCGTCGTCCGGGCAGATCGGGCGGCCCTGGGTCTGGCACACCACCTCGTCGGGGTCGTCCAGCCGGGTGTAGTTGAGCAGCCCCTCCGCCATGCCGAAGACCTGCTGGAGGCGGCAGCCGAGCGTGGGCTGGACCCGCCAGGCCACCTCGTCGGCCAGCCGGGCGCCGCCCACCTGGAGCAGCCGCAGCGTGCTGAGGTCGTAGCCGGGTCCGGACTCCTGGAACGCGAGCCAGCTCTGGGCGATGGTCGGCACCGCCGCGGTTACCGTGACCCGCTCCCGCTCGATCAGGTCGAAGACCTTCTTCGGCGCCGGCGACGGGGCGATGACGACGCGGCCGCCCACCAGCAGGGTGCCGAGGATGCCGGGA
Source organism: Micromonospora sp. NPDC004551 (assembly GCF_040609975.1). Taxonomy (NCBI): domain Bacteria; kingdom Bacillati; phylum Actinomycetota; class Actinomycetes; order Micromonosporales; family Micromonosporaceae; genus Micromonospora; species Micromonospora sp. NPDC004551. Next base: position 134,568 of record NZ_JBEXLM010000016.1, read on the forward strand.
CAGGCCAGCGGGAAGTTGTGGGCCAGCGGCAGCGCCGCCAGGTACACGGTGGACGGGCCGAAGCCGGAGACCTCTCCGCTGCGCCGGGCGTTGTACGCGTAGTCGTCGTGGGTCCGGGCGATCAGCTTCGGCAGGCCGGTGGTGCCACCGGAGAGCAGGAAGATCGCGACGTCCGAGCTGTCCGGGGCGGCGGCGTCCAGCTGCCGGCGCGCCGCGGTGGGGTCCTCCGCGGGCCGGCACAGCGCCCGCAGGTCCACCGAGCCGGGCGCGGGCCGGGCGCCTGCCGCGAGCACGTGGGTGAGGCCCGGCTGGGCCGCGGCGATGCGCCGGGCCATGTCCTGGTGGTCGAAGCGGTCGGTCTCGGCGGGCACGGCCACCGCCCGGGCCTCGGCCTGCCGCACGAGGTGGGACATCTCGTGGTGGCGGTGTGCCGGCAGCGCCATGACCGGTAGCACGCCCAGCCGCAGGCAGGCGAGCGTCAGCACGACGAACTCCCAGCGGTTGTCGAGCTGCATGACGATCCGGTCGTCGCGGCGCAGGCCCAGCGCGTGCAGGCGCAGCGCCGCGCCGTCGGCCCGCTCCACCAGCTCGCGGTAGGTCAGCCGGACGTCGCCGCCGACGAGCGCCTCGGCGTCGGGCAGGGCATCGGCCACGGCCAGGATGCGCGCGCCCAGGGGCCGGCCTTCCCAGTATCCCGCGGCGACGTACCGGGCCACGGCCTCCGGTGGCCAGGGCACCAGGCCCGTCCGGCTCGGCTCGGGTCCGCCCGTTCCACCTGTCACTGTGGCCTCCTCCCGCCGGCTGGCCGTCCCACCGCCGCGCCCGGGTCCGGGCGGGGGTGCGTGGCGGCGGGTGGCCCGGAGCCAGGAGGCTGGGCGTCGGGGCCGCAGGCTGGTGGGACTCCTTTCGATCATCCCGTCGGCGGGGCCGGGGACGCACCTCTGAGCGTGCGGAGGAAGGCGCGGGACAGCACGATCGCGGCGGGCGCCCTGCGAGGGCGCCCGCCGCGGTCGAGGAGGGTCAGTTCGGTTGCTCGGGCAGCTCCGAGTAGTGCTTCACGAGGTCGTCGAAGGACAGCGGCCCGCCGTGCGGCGCCGGCCGGCCGGCCTCACGGTCGAGCAGCTCGCCCATCTTGTCCAGGGCCAGGTGGAAGCCGGCGGCGCTCTGCGGCAGGTGCCCCGGGTCGCCGACCACGTTCTCCAGCACCAGCCGGCAGCCGTCCCCGTGCGGGCTCAGCAGCCAGCGGTAGGCGTCGCCGTCGCCGGCGTACACGAACCGGCGCGGCTCGTCGACCTCGACGACCCGGGCCCGCTCCACCATCTCCGGGGAGAACGTCACGGTGACGTTCCCGCCCTCGACCGGCTCCACGACGACCGGGAAGCCGAACCAGGAGGAGTGCTCCTCGCTGTCGGTGATCGCCCGCCAGACGCGCTCGGGCGGGTCCGGGTAGTCGTGCGTGAAGCGCAGCAGCGGTTTCCCGCCGGGGCCGGGGTGCCGGGTGGTCCGCGTGCGGAAGGTTTCGGGATCCATCAGATCCGGTCTCCTCTGGGTCGCTGACCCGGCCCACGGGACGTGGGCCGGTCGTTGCAGACTGTCAATAATGGACGGAACGGGTCAAGCGCACACGCCCGACGGCCACGCCGGTCGATCCGGCGTGGCCGTGGGCGGGTGCGGCGGTCAGCCGTGGCAGGAGCCCGCCGTGGCGTCGCCGTAGCGGTCGTGATGGCGGATCCACCCCATGGTGTCCGCCATGCCCTCCTCCTGCCGGCCCAGCGGGGTCAGGTCGAGGTAGTTGTAGGTGTTGTTCAGGATGTCGCTGCCGCGCCCGTGCGTGGAGTACGCGTAGAGCACCCGGCCGTCGTCGTCGCGCAGGAACGCGCTGACTCCGGGCAGCTCGGGTTCGTCCGTGCCGACGTCCAGCATGAAGTCCTGGTAGAAGTCGTCGCCCCGGGTGGTGTACCAGGGGATGTCCCAGCCCATCCGGCGCTTGAACGGGACGATGTCCGACTGCGGCGCGGCGCAGACGATGGCCAGCGAGGTGTCCCGGGCGTGCAGGTGCGCCAGGTGACCGATGTTGTCGATGAACAGTGAGCAGACCGGGCACCAGTCGTGCCCCTCCAGCGGCCACATGAAGTGGTAGGTGAGCAGTTGCCGCCGGCCCTCGAACAGCTCCGGCAGTGTCCGCTCGCCGTCCGGGCCCTCGAAGACGTACTCCTTGTCCACCACCATCATCGGCAGCTCGCGCCGCTCCGCGTTGAGCGCGTCCCGGGCCCGGGTCACCTCCTTCTCCCGCTCCAGGAAGGCCCGCCGCGCCGCGTACCAGTCCGCCCGGTCGACGATCTTGGCGTCCGTCATCACTTCCTCCTCCCGTCGCGGCCCCGGCCGGTCACCGCAGGCCCTCGCCGCGGTCGGGCAGGGCGTCGACGAACTCGCCCCGGGCCAGTGCGGCCGCGATCGTCTCGATGTCGTCGCTCATGTAGCGGTCCCGGTCCAGGGTGGGCACCAGGGACCGGATCCGGTCGTAGGTGGCCCGCCCGGCCGGCCCGAGCCGGTCCACCACGCCCCGCAGGTCCACCGCCTGGGCGGCGGACAGGTACTCCACGGCCAGGATGAGGTCGTTGTTGCGCAGCACCCGGCGGGCGTTGCGGGCGGCGATCAGGCCCATGCTCACCACGTCCTGGTTGTCGCTGTTGGACGGGATGCTCTGGGTGCTCGCCGGGCCGATGGTCCGGTTCTCCGCGACCAGCGCCGTCGCCGGGTACTGGGCGCCGGTGAAGCCGCTGTTCAGGCCCGGCTCGCCGGCCACCAGGTATTCCGGCAGGCCGCCGTTGAGGTGCCGGTTGAGCAACCGGTTGGTGCGCCGCTCGGAGGTCACGCCGAGCTGGGTCAGGGCGATGGTGAGGAAGTCCATGGCGAAGGCCACCGGCTGGCCGTGGAAGTTGGCGCCGTGGAAGACCTCCCGTCCCTCGAAGAAGAGGGGGTTGTCGTTGGAGGAGTTCAGCTCGGTCGTGACGATGCCGGTGGCGTGGTAGACGGTGTCCCGCACCGCGCCGACGACCTGCGGGATGGCCCGCAGCGTGTACGGCTTCTGCAGGTAGATCTCGCCGCGCTGGACGGTGACCCCCTCCTGCTTCTGCTCCTCGACCTGGCGGCGGATCTCCCGGTGCTCCAGCGCCAGGCCGCTGCCGGCCAGCAGGGCGCGCATGTTGGCGGCGTTGTCGACCTGGCCGCGGTGCGGCCGGGCCAGCTCGTGCCCCTCGGCCATGAAGGCGCCGGTCGAGCCCTGCAGCGCCTCCAGGGCCAGGGCCGTCACGATCTCGGCCTGGCGGACCTGGGTGAGCGCCCGGCCGGTCAGCAGGGCGCCGAGGCCGGTCATCGCGGAGGTGCCGTTGATCAGCGACAGCCCCTCCTTGAACCGCAGCTGCAGCGGCTCCACACCGAGCTGGCGCAGGACCGGGCCGGTGGGGGTGGGCCGGCCGTCGCGCAGTACGTACCCCTCGCCGATGATCACGGCGGCGATGTGCGACAGCGGGGCGAGGTCGCCGCTGGCGCCCAGTGAGCCGATCTCCGGGATGGCCGGGATGACGCCCTGGTTGAGCAGCAGGGCCAGCCGCTCCAGCAGCTCCGGCCGGACCGCCGAGTAGCCGCGGGCGAGGGCGTTGAGCCGGGCCGCGACCATGGCCCGCGCCTCGTCCTCGGCGAAGATCGGCCCGACCCCGGCGCAGTGGCTGCGCACCAGGTTGAGCTGGAGCTCGATCTCCACGGCGTTGTCCACCATCATGTACGCCAGGTCGCCGTACCCGGTGGTGATGCCGTACACCGGGATGCCCTGCTCGACGATGTCCTGGAACATCGCCCTGCTCGCCGCGGCCTTCTCCAGTGCCGTCGGGGCGATGACGCACGGCGCCTGCTCCTCGGCGATCCGCCGGATGCCGGCGATGTCCACGTTCTGGCCGTCGAGTTCGACGGGCGTTGTCTCCACCAGGGTCACGTCTGTCCACCTCACATGTCGTCGGGCTGGGCAATTCGGGATTCGCAGCGGTCGGCCCCGCGCGGGGCGGTCAGGCGGTGCCGCTCACCTCCTCCGGCGTCCGGGCGCCGCCGTCGGCCCGCGTCGCCGCGTCCACCAGGGCGGCGAGCCCGGCCAGCGTCGGGTCGGCGAGGAAGCGGCGGGCCGGCACGGTGACGCCGGTCCGCTCCCGGACGTGGTGCAGCAGCGGCGGGATCAGCAGCGAATGCCCGCCGAGGGCGAACAGGGAGTCCTCCGGCGCGACCTCGTCGGTGCCGAGCACCTCCGCCCAGACGCCGGCCAGGATCCGCTCGGTCGGGGTGGCGGGCTGCCGGTCGCCGGGCGCGCGCAGCGACGTCGGCGCCGGAAGCCGCCGCCGATCGACCTTCCCGCCCACGTTGCGTGGCAGCGTCGGCAGGGTGCGGAAGCTCACCGGCGGCATCAGGCTGCCGAAGCGCTGGCGCAGCCGGGCCCGCCACGCGGCGGTCAGGTCGGTGCCTCCCGCGCCGTCGGCCGGTTCCCGGGCCACCACGTACGCCATCAGCCGCACGACCAGGCCGCTGTGGTCGCGGACCGGCACCACGGCGCACTCGGCGACCGAGTCCGCGGTGGCCAGTGCCGTCTCGACGTCGGTCAGTTCCAGCCGGGTGCCGAAGAACTTGATCTGGAAGTCCTGCCGGCCGCGGAACTCCAGCAGCCCGTCGAGCCGCCGGCGGCCGAGGTCCCCGGTGCGGTACCAGCCGCGGTCCGGCAACCCGAACTCCTCGTGCCCGCGCAGCGGCGTGAAGGCGTCGCCGGGCGTCTCCGTGCCCACGTAGCCGGGCGTGACGTAGGGGCTGCGGACGACCAGCTCACCGGTCACCCCCGCGGGGCAGGGCCGGTCCTGGTCGTCGACCACGAGCACCTGCCGTCCGGGGATCGGCTCACCGACGGGCACCGTCCCGCGCACCGGCCCGCTCACCTCGTGCCAGGTCGCCAGCACGATCTCGGTGGGGCCGTACAGGTTGGTCAGCCGGGCCGCGGGCAGCGCCCGGCGCAGTTCCCCGGCCAGCTCGCCGGGAAGCGGCTCGCCGGCGAGCAGCAGGTGCCGCAGCGCGGGCAGCGCGTCGCCGCGGCCCCGGGACACCAGGGCCCGCAGGACCTCCCGGGCGAAGCTCGGCACGGTCTGGAAGTGGGTGATCCGCTCGTCGGCCAGCCAGCGCACCAGCCGGCGCGGGTCCACCCGCACCCGGTCGGGCACCGGGTGCAGGGTCGCGCCGGCACCGAGCGCCGCGAAGATCTCGCACAGCGCGGCGTCGTAGCCGGGCGCCGCCCACTGGGCCACCCGGCTGCCCGGGCCCATCTCGAAGTGCGTGGCCATCCACTCGCAGAACTGCGCGAAACCGGCGTGGGTGTGCGGGATCCCCTTCGGCCGGCCGGTCGACCCCGAGGTGTACGCGACGTACGCCAGGCCGGACCCGTCCGGGCCGGCCGGGACCGGCGTGCCGTCCTCCGCGGCGGCGCGGTGCAGCGCGCCCACCGCGACGGCCCGCCCGTCGAGTTCGGTGCGGTACCAGCGGGCCAGCTCGTCGTCGTCCGGGTCGCCCTCCACGAGGAGGTAGGCCGGGCGGAGGTCGCTCAGGATCAGCCGGCCCCGTTCGCCCGCCTCCCCGGCCCCGATGCTCACCAGGTGCGCGCCGGCGTCGAGGACGCCCAGCAGCACGGCCACCTGGCGCGGCCCGGCCGGCATCCGCACCGCCACCGGCGCGCCCGCCGCCAGGCCGAGGCGTTGCAGCCCCCGGGCGGTGGAGCTGGCCAGGGTGGCGAGTTCGCCGTAGGAGACGCCTTCGGACTGCCAGGCCACGGCGGTGTCGCCGGGGTGCAGCTCGGCCCGGCCGTGTACGGCCGCGGCGACGGTGGGCCAGCCGGCGTCGACCGGCTCGACCCGGTCGGCGGCCCGGGCCGCCGCGCGCAGCTGCTCCGGCGTCTCCAGGGGCAGCGCGGCCACCGGCTGGCCCGGGTCCTTCAGCGCGGCGTCGAGCAGGGTGCGGAGCTGGCCGAGCAGCGCCCGCGCCGAGTCCGCCTCGAACAGCTCCGTCCGGTACGCCAGCGTGCCCGTCACCGCCGGCTCCACGGTGTCGACCTCCAGCGACAGGCCCACCGGGACCGCCCCGGCGCGCACCGGGAGCCGGCGCACGGTCGCGCCGGCGAGCACGGGGTCCGGCTCGGGCGACTCCGGGCAGCTGAACGCCGCGTCGAGCAGCGGCAGCCGCTGCGGGTCCCGGTCCACCTCCACCTCGGCGACCACGTCGGCGAAGGGCAGCTCCCCGTGGTCGAGCGCGGCCCGGCGGGCCTGGGCGACCCGGGCCAGCAGGTGCCGGAAGGTGGGGGAGTCGGCGAAGTCGGCGCACACCACCAGCGGGTTCTGGAACGGCCCCACGGTGCCGGCGAACTCCGGGCGGGGCCGCACCACCACCGGGTGCCCCACCGCGACCCGCTGCTCGCCGGTGTGCCGGAACAGCAGCGCGTGGAACGCCGCGGACAGCACCACGGCCGGGACGGTGCCCTCGGCCGCGCACACCTCGCGCAGCCGGCCGGCGGTGTCCTCACCCCAGTCGAAGTCCACCGCCCCGCCCGCGTACCCCGAGTCGGGCGCGGGCGGCCGGTCCGCGGGCAGCGACAGCGCCGGCGGCGGCGGGGTCAGCGCGGCCCGCCACCACTGCGCCAGCCGCCGGTACGTCGGGCCGGTCGCCTGCTCCCGCTGCCAGCGGGCGAAGTCGCGGTACTGCAACGGCAGGAACGGCAGGGCGGGCTCGCGGCCCTGCACCGCCGCCGAGTAGCACTCGCCCAGCTCGGTCACCAGGATGCGGGCCGAGCTGTCGTCGGCGACCAGCCGGTGCAGCACCAGCAGCACCTCGTGCTCCTCGGGGCCGAGCCGGACCAGGGCGAGCCGGCAGAGCGGGCCGTCGGCGTGGTCGACCACGGCACCGGCCAGGCCGGTGCGCAGCCGCTGCGCGGCCGCTGTCCGCTCCGGCTCGGCGACGGTGGTGAGGTCGACCAGCGCCGGCGCGTCGGAGCCGGCGTCGATCGCCTGCCACGGGACGCCGTCGCGCTCGACGATGCGCGTCCGCAGCGCCTCGTGCCGGTCGACCAGCGTCCGCCACGCGGCGCACAGGGCGTCCTCGTCGAGCGGGCCGTGCACCTGGTAGGCGCGGCACACCGTGTGCGCCGGCGTCTGCGCCGCCAACCTCTCCAGGAACCACAGGCCCTGCTGGGCCGGAGAGGTGACCGCCCGGATGCCGCTGCCCCGTCTGTCGTTCATCGCTACCCGCTCCTCGTGCTGTCGACGGCTCGCCGGCGCCACGTCCCGGCGCGCCGGCGGGTGCCGGGCGCCGGGGCGCGGCCGGGGGGATCAGTAGAAGTAGCTGATGTAGGGGGCCCGTTCGGGCGTGGCCATGGTGTCCCAGAGCTGGGCGCAGCGCGGGTCTCGCGCGACGATGCGGCCACCCCGGGCCAGGTCGGTGGCGGCGGTGCCGCCGAGCAGGATCGCGCCGACGGCCGCTACCTGCATCTCCAGGTCCGGTTCGGCGGTGCTGCGCCGGCAGGTGGCCTGCCCGGCGTCGACCTCGAGGCGGAACGTGCCGTCGGTGTGGCCCTCCGGGTCGTGCACGCGCAGCGTCAGCGCCCCGTCGCCGGCCCAGCCGCGCGCCTCCAGCAGCGTCGGCACGTCCAGCGGGCGCAGCCACACGCCGTCGTGGCGCTGCGCCCGCAGCTTGCGCGCGTCGGTCACCCACCACGCCAGCGGGTTGTCCACCGGCGCGTACCACATCTGGATGGTGGCCACCATGTCGACGGAGAGCAGGTAGCGCCAGAGCGTGGCGGCGGCCTCGGCGTCGACGGCGAGGAAGTCGATGACCTGGAGCATGTTGCGGGGCGTGGTCTCCGGCGCCCAGTCCGAGGTGATGCGGTACGACACGAAGCCCCGGTCGGCCACGGCCACGCAGGCCCGGGGCGCCCCGCCGGCGCCGATGGCGAGCATCTGCTCCAGGCGGGGGTTCGTCGGGTCCATGGCCAGCCGGTCCCAGTAGCAGGACGGGGGGATCACCTCGCCCGGGGTGCGGGCCGCCTGCCGCTCGTAGACCGACTGGGCCAGGTCCCGGGCCTCCTTGCCGGAGACCCGCCGCACGGGCAGGTCGCCGTCGGGCGCGTCGGCGCGCCAGCCCACCCCCTGCACGTCGATGTTGAGGCTGTTGTACCAGGTGGCCGGGCCGTAGCCGAAGCGCCAGTAGATGGGCCACTCGGACACGCCGCCGGCGGCGATGGGCTTGCCCTCCTCGACGGCCCGCTCGTGCAGCCGGTGCAGGGTGGCCTTCATGAGCCCCTTGCGCCGCAGGGTGGGGTGGCAGGAGCCGCCGGTGCAGGCGGCGAGCGGCACCGTCCGGCCGCCCGGCAGGACCAGGTCCCGGTGCAGCGAGGCGTTCGTCGCCACGTAGCCGGCGTCGTCGGTGATGGCGATGGCCCGGTGCGGCGGGTGCGTACGCCGGTAGAACTCCACCACCTCCGGGTCGTCACCGGGCGGCGAGGCGAACGCGCCGAGCCAGTTGTCGAGCCATTCGCCGTACCGTTCCTCGGTCACCTCGACCAGGCGCATGCCGGCGGGAAGGTCAGCGGTCATCAGAGGGGTCCCTTCGGTCGGGTCGGTCAGTTGCCGGAGGCGGCGGGCACGGCCGGAGCGGCCAGGTCCGCCAGCGGCAGCTCGGGGTCGGCGATCCCGGCGCGCAGCACGTGGGTGAAGTCGGCCAGCATGGCGTCCATCGAGGACTGCGTGAACCGGTCGACGCTGCTGTTCACGGCGAAGATCAGCTCGTTGGTCGGGCTCAGCTCGGCGGTCCACAGGATGGCGTCGTCCGGGATGTCCGGCCCGACCGGCTGGGAGACGCGCCGCTGGGCGGCCGTGCAGCCGACCCCGCCGGTGCCCTGCTCCCGCAGCACGAACGGGTTCGGTGACATCTGGAAGCCGGGGCGGGCCCGCTCGGCGATCCGGTCGCCCTCCTCCAGCGCGGCGACCTCGTCGGCGACCTCGGTGGCCAGCCGGACGAAGGGCACCTCGTGCGCGAACGCCGACATGCAGCTCTCCCGGACCCGCTCGACCACCTCGCGGAAGGTGCGGCAGCCGGTCAGGTCGGTGCGCAGCGGGAACAGGTTCACGAAGTAGCCGACGGTGTCGGCCATCCACCGGCGCCGCCGTCCCGGCCCGGAGGTGAGCGTCCAGATCACGCCGTCGGTGATCCCGGTGCGGGCCAGCAGGTGCACCCGGTAGGCGGCGAACAGCACCATGAACGGCGAGCACCGCAGGGACCGGGCGAATTCGAGCGTCGCGGTGCCCAGGTCGGGGCCGAGGGCGAACCGGTCGCAGCGGGTGCCCGCCGGGGCGCCCGTGGCCGGCGGCCGGTCGGTCGGCAGGGTCACCGGCCGGGCGTCGCGCAGGCGCTCTCGCCAGTAGCGGAAGGAGGCGGCGGCGGACACCTCGTCGGAGCCGGCCTGCTGCCGGGAGACGTACTCCCGGAACTGGTGCGCCTCGCGCAGGTCGGGCTGCCGGCCCTCGCGCCGCGCCGCGTAGAGCTCCACGATGTCGCGCATCACCAGGCCGAGCGACCACACGTCCACCACCGGCAGGTGGGCCACCAGCACGACGATCCAGTCGTCCTCGGCCAGCCGGCCCACGTGGACCCAGAAGGCCGGGACCTGGTTCATGTCGAAGGTCTGCCCCTCGATCTCGTTGAGGAAGTCCTCGGCCCGGTCCTGCCGCGGCCGCCCGTTGTCGGGCAGGTCGCGGACCACCAGCGTCGGCGAGCCGGGGGGCTGGACCTGCTGCCGCCAGCCGTCCTCGTCGTGCAGCAGCACCGTGCGCAGCGCCTCGTGCCGGACGACCACGTCGTCGAGGGCGGCGGTGAACGCGGCCAGGTCGAGGTCCCCGGTCAGCCGCCAGCCGCCGCTGGAGATGGGACGCGGGCCGAAGGCGCCGGAGGAGCCGTCGTTCAGGTGTTGCAGGCGCAGGAACTCCTGCTCCAGCGAGAGCGGGAACGGGGTGTCGGGCATCATCGGTGTCTTCCTCTCCGGGTGCGGCACACCCTGTGCTCAGGCGGCGGGTTCGAGGGTCACGACGACCTGACGGATGAACGTGTCGAGGTCCGGGTCGTCGAAGAGCTGGTCGACCCCGACGGAGGTGATGCCGAGCTCGTCCTCGAGCCAGGCGATGATCAGCAGTGCGGTGATCGACTGCCCGCCCAGCTCGAAGAAGGTGGCGTGCTCCGCGCCCGGGGGCACGTCGAGCGCCTCCCGCCAGATGGCGGTGATCTGTTCTTCCACCGAGGGAATGTCGGTGCCGGACGCGGAAGCGCCGTCCGGCGCGGGGTGCGTGCCCATGGGCTCACCTTTCTGCTGGAGCGGGCGTCCGCGCCGCCACGGCGCCGGACCCGCCCGCCGGCAGGTCCACAGCCCGATCGTGGCACCGCCCGTCCGGGCGCTTCACCTCCTGAATTGCCCCGAGCGTCCCGTCGTTGCGCACCTTCGGAGAAGCCCCCGCCGGTGCGACGCCGATATGGTCGGATCGCCTGCTGGCTGCCGCGATTCCCTTGCCAGTCAACGGATTCCCGCGCGGCCGGCGGACGGATCGGGCCGCCGCGCCGCCGTGCGCACCGGCGTTGGTGCCCGGTCCCGTCACCCCGGGCCGATCCCCGACTCACACCGGCACTGCGCCCGTCGCATCGGTGCCGCGTCGCCCGCGCCGCCAGGCCGGACCTTCCTGGAGGAGTAGATGGCTGGTTCTCGCAAGTACCACGAACGGACGATCGCGCCGGTCGGCGATCCGCTGGCCGCGGCGGGGCAGCTCGTCGCGGCCCGGCAGGGCCACGACCACGTGTGCTACGAGGGGCCCGAAGGGTACGCGGTCGCCGTGGACCCGGTCGCCGAGGTGATCGCCGACCGGCGCCGGCTGGTCGTGCGCACCGACGAGGGCCGGCGGACCCTGCCCTTCTCCGCCGCCGCGCTGCGCGGGCTGCCCGCCCTGCTCGACGAGGTGCCGGTGGAGGCCTGGCGCTGCTACGGCTGGGCCGGGTTCGAGCTCGCCGCGGCCCGCGACGGGCTGGCGGAGCTGCTCGACGACGAGCCGTTGCTGCACCTGATGATTCCCCGCGTCGAGGTGCGCTTCCACGCCACCGGCACGCTGCTGCGGGCGCTCGACGTGGCCGACCTGGACGTGCTCCAGGCCGAACTGGAGAGCGCGCCGCCGGTCCGCCTGCCCGCCGGGCCGACCCCGGTGGACGACTGGGACGCCGAGGCGTACCTGCACGCGGTGGACCGGGCGATCGGCACGATCCGCTCCGGCCGGTTGCAGAAGGTCATCCTGTCCCGCACCGTGCCGGTCGCCTTCCCGGTCGATCTGGCGGCGACGTACCAGCTGGGCCGCCGGGCGAACACCCCGGCCCGCTCGTACCTGCTGCGCCTCGGCGGCCTGGCGGCCACCGGCTTCAGCCCCGAGACGGTGGTCGAGGTGGCCAAGGGCTGGGTGACCACGCAGCCGGTCGCCGGCACCCGTGCGCGCACCGGGCGCGGGGAGCTGGACGAGTCGCTGCGCCGGGAGCTGCTCACCGACCCGAAGGAGGTCTACGAGCACGCGATCTCGGTGAAGGTGGCGGTCGACGAGCTGGCCGAGCTGTGTCCCGGCGCGCCGGTGGAGGTCCCCGAGTTCATGTCCGTCCGCGAACGCGGGTCGGTGCAGCACCTCGCCTCGACGGTCCGCAGCCCGCTGGCGGCGGCCGGCCACGCCTGGGACGCGTTCAGCGCGCTGTTCCCCGCGGTGACCACCTCCGGCGTGCCGAAGCGGGCCGCGTACGAGGTCATCCACGAGCTGGAGCCGTCGGCCCGCGGCCTGTACGGGGGCGCGGTGCTCACCTACGACGCGGACGGCGCGATGGACGCGGCGGTGGCGTTGCGGACCGTCTACCAGCGCGACGGCCGGAGCTGGTTGCAAGCGGGCGCCGGCATCGTCGGCACGTCGCTGCCCGAGCGGGAGCTGACCGAGACGCGGGAGAAGTTGGCCACCATCGCCCGCTACCTGGTGGCCCGGGAACCTGATCGCGCCGTCGGCGAGCGCCGGGGGCACCCTTCGACCGCGACCCAGGAGATGGGGGAGCCATGCAGCCGTTCCGCGTAGCCGTTCCCGAGGCGGACCTCGACGACCTGCGCCGTCGCCTCGCCGCCACCCGCTGGCCCGACGAGCTGCCCGACGTGGGCTGGGAGCGGGGCGTCCCGCTCGGCTACCTGCAGGAGCTGGCCGAGTACTGGCGCACCGAGTACGACTGGCGGGCCGCGGAGGCCCGGCTCAACCACTACCCGCAGTTCCGCACCGACCTCGACGGCGCGCCCGTGCACTTCCTGCACGTACGGTCGCCGGAGCCCGACGCGATGCCGCTGCTGATCACGCACGGGTGGCCGGGGTCGGTGGCGGAGTTCCTGGACGTGATCGGGCCGCTGTCCGACCCGGCGGCGCACGGCGGCGACCGGCGCGACGCGTTCCACCTGGTGATCCCCGCCCTGCCCGGCTACGGCTTCTCGCGGCCGCTGCCCGGACCGGGCTGGGACGTGCCACGCATCGCGCGCGCCTGGGGCGAACTGATGTCCCGGCTCGGCTACGAGCGGTTCGCCGCCCAGGGCGGCGACGCCGGCTCGGTGATCTCCCTGGCGCTCGGCGCCCTCTACCCGGAGCGCCTCATCGGGGCGCACGTGAACATGCTGATGACGTTCCCCGGCGACCCGGCCGAGCTGGGCGACCTGGACGAGGCCGACCGGCGCCGGCTGGAGCTGCTGAGCCGCTTCGACGCCGAGCTCTCCGGCTACATGCGTATCCAGCAGACCCGGCCGCAGACCCTGGCGTACGGGCTCACCGACTCGCCCGTCGGGCAGCTGGCGTGGATCGTGGAGAAGTTCCGCGAGTGGACGGACTCGGGGAAGGCGCCCGAGGACGCCGTGGACCGGGACCACATGCTGACCGTGGCCTCGATCTACTGGCTGACGGCCACGGCCGGCTCGTCGGCCCAGTTCTACTACGAGGGCGCCGCGGCGGTGCGCGCGGCGGCCGCAGGCGCGCCCCCGCCGCCCGTGCGGGCGCCGGTCGGGGTGGCGGTCTTCCCGCACGACATCTTCCAGCCGGTGCGCCGGTTCGCCGAGCGGGACTACCCGACGATCACGCACTGGACCGAGTTCGACCGGGGCGGCCACTTCGCCGCCATGGAACAGCCCGACCTGCTGGTCGGCGACATCCGGGCCTTCTTCCGGCCGCTGCGCTGAACCGGGCGCCGGCAGCACCGGCCGTCCGGGCCGTGACCATGCCGGAGCGGCGTGGGCCTCCGCCGCTCCGGCCCGTCGACCGAGGTCCATAGAGGACACCATGGAGGAACGGATGGAAGAGCGCTGCCCGTTCAGGCTGGACACCACCGGCAGCCGGATCCACGCGGAGGCGGACACCCTGCGGGCGCAGGGGCCGGCGACCCGCGTGGAGCTGCCGGGCGGGGTGCCGGCCTGGTCGCTGAACAGCTACGCGACGATCAAGAAGGTGCTGACCGATCCGCGGGTCACCAAGAGCGCCCGCAACCACTGGCCGGCGTTCATCAACGGTGAGATCCCGCCGGACTGGGAGATGATCAGCTGGATCGCCATGGACAACATGGTCACCGCGTACGGGCGGGACCACGTCCGGCTGCGCCGGCTGGTCGGCAAGGCCTTCACCCCGCGGCGCACCGAGCTGATCCGCCCGCGGGTGGTCGAGCTGACCGGTGAGCTGATCGACCGGATGGCAGCCCGCGCACCGGGTGAGGTGGTCGACCTGCGGGCCGAGTTCGCGTACCCGCTGCCGGCCCGGCTGGTCGCCGACCTCATCGGCATGTCCGAGGAGGCCCGGGTGGAGACGGCCAAGGCGATCGACATGATGGTGGACACCACCGTGTCGCCGCAGCAGGCCCAGCAGATCCTGCAGGACTGGCGCGCCGCCATGGCGGAGCTGATCGCCGAGAAGCGCCGCAACCCCGGCGAGGACATCACCAGCGACCTGATCGCGGCCCGGGACGTCGACGGCACCCGGCTCACCGAGGCGGAGCTGACCGACACCATCTTCGCCATCCTGGGCGCCGGCTCGGAGACCACCATCAACTTCTTCGACAACGCCATCACCGCCCTGCTGACCCACCCGGACCAGCTGCACCTGGTCCGTACCGGCGCGGTGAGCTGGGACGACGTCATCGACGAGACGCTGCGGGTGGAGTCGCCGCTGGCGCACCTGCCGCTGCGGTACGCCGTGGAGGACATCGACCTGGACGGCGTGACCATCCCCGCGGGCGACCCGATCCTGGTCAACTACGCGGCGGTCGGCCGGGACCCGGCCCTGCACGCCGGTGCCCCGGGCGAGTTCGACGTGACCCGCGCCGACAAGGAGCACCTGTCCTTCGGGCACGGGCCGCACTACTGCCTGGGCGCCGGCGTGGCGCGGCTGGTGGCCACCGTGGGCCTGTCCAGCCTCTTCGACCGGTTCCCGGAGATGGCCCTGGCGGTCGATCCCGGCGAGCTGACCCCGCTGCCCACGTTCATCATGAACGGGCACCGCAGCCTGCCGGTGCGGCTGACCGCGCCGGTGCCGTCGCTGTCCTGACGATCCGTCCGACGCCGCGCCACCCCGCCCGAACCGGGCAGGGTGGCGCGGCGCCGTCGCGGGTGGGGCGCCGGGCGGTGTGGTGCGGCGTCGTGACGGTGGGGTGCCGGGGGTGGCGGTGGGGACGGGACGCGAACCGGGGGCGTCGCGATCGCGACGCCCCCGGCCGATGGTGGTCGGTGCCGGTCAGCCCGGCTGGGCCGGGCTGTTCTGGTAGGCGGCCAGCAGCCAGCGCCCGTCCTGGCGGTTGAGCAGCCAGGAGGCCCGGATGGCCCGCTCCGGCGCGACGGCGGACTCACCCTCGGCCAGGACGCCGCCCTCGGTGAGCAGCAGCGCCGTGTCGGGGGAGAGGAAGCGAACCTCGAAGGGCTGTCCGGTCACCCGGGTGCCGCGGTAGGGCCCGGCGAAGGCGGTGGCCATGAAGTCCCGGATCTCGGTCCGCCCCTTGCGGTAGAGGCCCGGGAGGATCATCGTGCCGTCCTCGGCGAACTGCGCGGCGAAGGCGTCGGCGTCGTGCTTCGCCCAGGCCTCGACGATGCGCTGGGGCACGGCGGCGACGGCGGCCTGCTCGGCGTCCGACGGCGCGGCCGTCACGGATTCGGTGGAGGTCATCTGGTTGTTTCCTTCCTCACGGTCGGTGGTGGCGGGCGCGTGCGTCGCCGTCACAGGTAGAGCGTGTTCGGTTCGAGGCCGCACAGCACCCGGCCGTACAGCTCGGCGTTGGTGTCCGGGTTCATCAGGGCGTGCAGGTTGACCGACTGCACGTCGCGCAGGACCCGCTGCATCGGCACCGAGTCGTAGACGGAGGAGCCGCCGCTGGCGTCGGCCAGGATGCGGACCGCCTCCCGCGCCCGCCGGCAGGCCGCGCCGAGCGCGGCGCGGGCGCGGGCCCGCTCCTCCAGGCTCCACTCGCCGGCGTCGTTCGCCTTGCCGTCCACGAGGTCCGTGAGCCGGTGGGCGTGGTGCCGGGCCTCCTCGATGCGCTGCACCGCGTCGGCGACCTGCAGGTGCGTGACCGGCGCCTCCGCCTGCGCCTCGTACCCGGTGTAGGTGATCTTCCGGCCGGGCAGCCGCTCGGTGAAGATGTCCCAGGCGGCCTGGGCCAGGCCGACCACGGAACCGACCGACGACGCGGACGCCACCGGCAGCAGCGGCGGGCGGTAGATGGCCGCGTCGGCGTTGCGGAGGCTCGCGGACTGCTGCTGGAGCACCGCGCCCAGCGGCAGGACCCGGGCGGCCGGCACGAACAGGTTGTCGGCGACCGTGCTCACGCTCCCGGTGCCCCGCAGGCCCGCGGTGTGCCAGTCGTCGACGATCGTCAGGTCCGACATGGGCACGAGGGCCATCACCGGCATCGGGCCGCCCTCGGCGTCCACCTGGACGGCGATGATCTCCTGCCACTGGCTGTGCAGGGCGCCGCTGACGAAGCCCCACCGGCCGTTGACCACGATGCCGCCGTCCGCCCGGGTCGCCGTGGCGGAGGGACTGAGCGTGCCGCAGATGCGCACGTCGGGCGTGGCGAAGACCTCGTCCTGCACCTCGTCCGGGAACAGGCAGGTCATCCAGGTGGGGATCCAGTACACCGACGCCACCCAGGCCGTCGCGCCGTCGCCGCGCGCCAGTTCGGCGGCGACGTCGACCAGCGTACGGGTGTCCGCCTCGTAGCCGCCGTAGCGGACCGGGACCCGCAGTTTGAAGACACCGGCCTCGGCCAGCGCCTCGATCGTCTCCTCCGGCAGCCGCCGGTTCTGCTCGGTCCACTCCGCCCGTTCACGGAGCGCCGGCGCCGCGGCGGCGGCCCGCCGGACGAGTTCCTCCCTGGTGGGGACACCGGTCGCCAACACCATTGCCTCCTCGATGTGCTCGATAGCTGTGACAGGGTCGGGCCGGCCGGGTCGTCCCGGCCGGCTCATGCGGCCGGGACGGCGAACTGCCCCGGGGTGCGACCGGTGCCCGCCGGCCCTCGGTAGGCCTGGGCGAGGTCGAGCCAGCGGTCGGCCTCCGGCCCGGTCGCCCGCAGCCCGAGGTCGTCGCGGTGACGACGGCGGGTGACCAGCAGGCACAGGTCCTCGGCCGGACCCCAGACGGAGTTCGGAGCGTCCGGCGGCCCGAACTGCCAGCGGGCGCCCGACGGCGCCACGATGTCGAAGTGGAAGGTCGTGTCCGGCGGGGTCAGCTTCCGCGCGTGGTACCCGAAGTCCCAGGTCCGCACGGCGAACTCCACCAGGAAGCGCAGCCGGTCGGTGCGGGTGCGCCGCACCCCGAGGGTGTCCGCGATGTCCTGGCCGTGGCCGAACAGCTCCATCATGCCGGCGGCGGCCAGCACCGGCGCCGGCAGCGGACGGACCAGCCACGGCACCACCTGCCCGGCGGGCACCGCCGCGAGCGCACGCTCGGTCTGGGCCCGCTGGCGGCGCCATTTCACCAGCAGCTCGGCCGGGGTGTCGTGCAGGTGCGGCTTCATCGCGGCGACGACGTTGGCGTTGAAGTCCGGGCCCAGGCCGCCGGCCATCTTGGTGAACCCGTCGGGGTCGGCCGCGGCGAACCCGGCCAGGTGGAAGGTGGCGGTCAGGTGCGCCATCTGGTGCGTGATCGTCCACCCGGGCGCCGGCGTGGGCAACTGCCACTGCTCCTCGGAGAGGTCCGCCACCAGTTGGTCGATCTCGTCGCCGTCGGCCGCCAGGGCCGCGATCACATCCTGCTGCTCAGCCACCTGTTCGTTCCTCTCGGTCGGGGTCCGGCGCGCGACCGGCGGGCCAGCGCGTGCGGACCGTCGGGCCGGGCGCGGTCAGTCCCAGGATGGTGGGGTCGCGGCGGCCGTGTCTTCTCCCGGCGTGCTCAGCCCGCCGGCGGCCCGGCGCAGATCCTCGTGCAGCCGCCCGCCGACCTGCCGGGCCGCGGTGAGACTGGCCCACGCGCTCAGCGCGACCAGCGCCGCGTCGTCGTGGCCGGCCGCCCGGACCTCGTCGATCAGCCGGTCGGTGACCTGATAGGACGCGAGCGCGACGAGCAGCGCCAGCCGTCCCGCGGGCCGCTGCGCCGGGGCCAGCGGCGCGACGAGCGCCTCCAGTTCGGACCGGCCGATGGGCCGCGGTGTCCCGTCAATGGTGCGGGCCAGCCGGTCTCGCACCAGCCGGCGCACCGGCTCGGGCGCGGCGGTCGCGGCGCACCCGTCGACCGCCCGGACGGCGCGGGCCATGGCGTCGACGACGGCCGGGTCGCCCGCCGCCCAGGCCAGGTCGGGCGGGGCGGCGGCGGGCGGCAGCAGCGCCAGCGACCGGCCGGGCGGGCGGCCGGGGCGGGCCAGCGCCCCGAACAGCGTGGCGGCGACCCGCCGCGCGCCGCCCCGCGCCGCCGGGGGCAGGGCGGGCAGCGGCGAGTCGGTGAGGAAGACGTTCACCATGCGGTTCAGGTAGTGGAACGTGACCGCCACCCCGATCAGCCCGGCGGAGCGAGCGGCGGGGAACGGCGGCGGCGGGCGGCGGGCCGGGTCGGGTGACCCACTGGCCTCCGCCCACACCGCCAGGTCGCGCAGCCGTGGGTCGGCCAGCCCCGCGGCGCCCCGGGCGACGACCGCCGGCGCGCCCGCCCGGCTTACCAGCCCGGTCAGCGTCGCGCCGTGCACCTCGACGCAGTACGGGCAGCGGTTGCCGTGCGACACCGCCGCGGCCACCGCCTCCCGGGCCGCCCGCTCGCCCGGCCCGGCGGTCAGCAACGTCTCCCGCAGCATCAGCCAGCTGGCGGCCAGCGCCGGTGGGGCGGGCGAGTGCAGGGCGATCGGCGGGGCGAGCATGCCGAAGTCGTCGACGACCTGCCGGTAGACCTCGGCCACCGTTTCGCGGGCCTCGTCCGGCGTGACCGGCCGGACGTGCCGGACCTGGGCGAGGCTGGTCTTGCGCATGGCCCGGGCGAGCAGTCTTCCCATCGCTTCTCCTCCTGCGCCGGCCGGCCGACGGACCGCCCGGCCGTCGGCCGTCGCCGGTCAGCCGCGCAGCGCCGGGGGGCGGGCGGACACGGTGGAGCCCTCGGGCAGCCCGCCGTGGTAGGTCACCGGAACGCCGCGCTCCCGGGCGGCCTGGACGATGCCCGGAATGGCGCGCTCGGCGAGGGCGGCGATGGTCAGCGCCGGGTTCACGGTCAGCGCGCCGGGCACCGCGGAGCCGTCGGTGACGAAGACTCCCGGGTGCTGCCGCAGCTCGTGCCGGTCGTCCAGAGCCGAGGTCTCCGGGTCGTCACCGATGCGGCAGGACGCCAGCGGGTGCACCGTGTACGCCCCGACGACGTCGTTCGTCCACGGCATGACCCGGGCCAGCCCGTCGCGCTCCAGGATGTCGCGCACGTCGGCGTCGGCGGCCGCCCAGCCGCGCCGGGTGTTGGCGGTCGGCACGTAGCGCAGCGAGCCGCGGCCCAGCATCTGCTGGGAGATCCGCTCGGCGTTGCCGGTGGCCGGCGGCGGCCCGAAGACACCCTCGTTGTCGTCCTCGGACATGGTGAAGATGGTCAGCCAGGACTGCCAGCGGCGCATCAGCTCCTTCTTCTCCGCCCCGAACCAGGTCGGGCCGGTGGCGTCCGGGACCTGGGCCAGGATGGTGCCCAGGCCGGGCGGGAAGTAGAGCTGCTCCAGCGAGTACCGCTCGAACTCCGGCAGGTCCGGGTCGAGGCGGTCCCAGCTCGCCACGGTCGGGCCGCGCCCGATCTGGTTGGCGGCGTACGCCTGCCCGCCCGGCCGGCTCAGGCCCAGCACCGTCCGGACGCGGTCCTCGTCGAAGACCGCCGTGTTGAGCCGCTCGCCGTTGCCGGAGAAGTAGCGGCCGACGGCCGGCGGCATGGGGCCCAGCTCCGGTTCCGAGCGGCGGAGGATGACCGGGGTGGCGCCGGCGCCCGCGGCCACGATGACGATCTTCGCCTCGATGACGCCCTCGTCGTGCAGGACCCGGTAGTCCTCGTCGTCGACGATCCGGTAGTGCACCCGGTAGCCGCCGTCGTCGGTGCGCGAGAGGTGCTGCACCTCGTGCAGCGGGCGGATCTCCGCGCCGTGCGCCAGCGCCGCCGGCAGGTAGTTGAGCAGCAGCGAGCGCTTCGCGTCGAAGCGGCAACCGGCCATCATCCAGTTGCAGTTGGTGCAGCGGTCGAGGTCCACCGCGGACGGCACCGGGTTGGCCGTGCGGCCGGCGTGCGCGCAGGCGGCCGCGAAGACTCCGCCGGCGTAGGGGACCTGGTCCCAGTCGTACCGGGTCACCGGCAGCGCCTCGGTGACCCGGTCGTACCAGGGGTCGAGGGTGTCGCGGTTGATCGACGCCGGCCACATCCGGCGCCCGATGCCGCCGCGGCGCTCGAAGACGAACCGCGGGGCCCGCGGCATGGTCGCGAAGTAGACCACGCTGCCGCCGCCGACGCAGTTACCGCCGAGGACGCTCATCCCGTCCCCGACGACGAAGTCGAAGACCCGGGTGTACGACGAGCCCAGCTCGAAGTCGTGGTCGAACTCGTCGCCGCTGAGCCAGGGGCCCCGTTCCAGCACCACCACCCGGGCGCCGCCGGCGGCGAGGTGGTACGCGGGGATCGCGCCGCCGAAGCCGCTGCCGATCACGAGGACGTCGGTGCTCTCGGTGCTGTTCATGCCGGGCTCCCGGTGGAGGTCGTGTGCGGATGCAGCGGCGCCAGCGGCCGCCCGTAGGAGTACTCGGGGAACCGCCACAGGCCGTCGGCGTCGGGCCGGTGGTACCCGATGGTGAGCAGGCCGGGGTGGCCGGCGGCCAGCGCGGCGTGCGTGTTCGTGTGTGCGGCGCTGTCGAAGGCCATGTTGCTGAACAGGGCCAGCCCGACCCACATCTCCTTCTCGGGGTGGTCCACGGCCAGCAGCCGCTGGAGCAGGCGGGTGCGGTCGGCGTGGTCGAGCGCCACGAACGGCGGCACGGCGGGGTCCAGCGTGCGGCCGTGCTCCTCGGCGTACCCGCTGGCGTGGGCGTTCAGTGCCGCCGCGAGCGGCTCCAGCACCGCGGCGTACCCGCTGGCCGGATGTTCCAGCAGCTCCAGTGCGCCGGCCGCGACGGCCCCGCCACCGGTGGCCGCGCCGGAGACCGCCCGGTCGTCCGGCCATCGTTTCTCGCCCGGCACGATCGTGTCGGCGAACGCTTCGATCGTCATGACCCGCACCTGGTCGGCATCGCTGGTGTCGGCGTGCACAGCTGCCCTCTTCCTGTCGGCGGTCGGGGCGGCGTACCCCGGTTCGATGTGCGGGCCGGCGCGCGCCGCAACGGAAAGGGACGCGGGTCGACGTCGCGGCGGCTCTGCCGACCGCGGCGACCTGCGTGAATGTGCGATTCATCGTGCCGACGGGCTGGATCGCGCCGCACCTTCGACGTTGCGGAGATATCCACTCACGACGGTCTTCTTGCCACGTGCGCAATCGGCCGCACGGCGTTTGCGGCCCGGGTCCGCCGCCGAATACTGACAGTGGCGCTGCCGCGACGCGGCTACGTCCGCGCCGGTCCTGGGCCGGCGCCAGGTGACGCGGGAGGCGACATGATCGTGGGGCGGGTGGCGTCGTCGGTGGTCCGGCGACACGTGAAGTACGTGACGCCGGTGCCGACGGCCGCGGCGAGCGGGTTGGTGGCGGAGACGTACGCGCAGATCGCGGACGAGATGCGGCTGGTGGTGACGCCGGCCCTGCCGCACTCGATCGTCCCGGAGCTGCTCGCCGCGTACTGGATGCTCAGCCGCGAGCCGCTGCTGCCCACCAGCGCGGTGGACCGTTCGGTGAAGGAGGCGGTGGCCGCCGCGGTGTCGGTGGCCAACATCTGCCCGTACTGCGTCGACATGCACAGCGTCGGCCTCTACGACCTGGCCGGGGAGCCGGACGCCGAGGCGGTGGTGGCCGACCGGGTCGAGGAGATGGCCGACGACCGGCTGCGCCGGGCCGCGCGCTGGGCGCGCGCGGCGCACACCGACGACGCGCCGCCGTTCCCGTTCGACGAGTCCGCGCGGCCCGAGCTGGTCGGGGTGGTGGTGGGCTTCCACTACGTCAGCCGCATGGTCAACGTCTTCCTGGCCAACTTCCTCCTGCCGCCCGGCCTCAGCCCGCGGGCGCGGCGCCGGCTGAAGCGCGGCATCAGCCGGGTGCTGCACCCGGCGCTGCACGACCCCCGTGAGCCCGGCCGGTCGCTGCCGCTGCTGCCGGCGGCCCCGCTCCCCGCCACCGCCGCCTGGGCCGCCGGCAACCCGCACGTGGCCGCGGCGACCGCCCGGGCCTACGCGGCGTTCGAGGCCGCCGGCGAGCGGGCGCTCAGCCCGGCGGTGCGGGACCTGGTCGCGGAGCGGCTCGCCGGCTGGCGCGGGGAGGACACCGGCCTGAGCCGCCGCTGGTGCGAGCTGCTGATCGAGGGGCTGCCCGAGGCCGACCGCGCGGCCGGCCGGCTCGCCCTGCTCACCGCGTTCGCCTCCTACCAGGTGGACGAGGAGGTGATCGGCGAGTTCCGCCGGCACCGCCCGGACGACCGCAGCCTCGTCGAGGCGGTGGCGTGGGCCAGCTTCGCGGTGGCCCGGGAGGTGGGCGCCCGGCACGTCGCCGCCGGCGCGTCCCGTACCTGAGCACGGAGGAAGACGCACGGGCGCCGCGCCGGACGGCAGTCTGGGAGAGCGCTCGCGCCGGTCGCGCGGGTGCCGGCAGCGATCCCCTAGGAGGCAACGTGACCAGCTACGGAGTGGCCCTCGCGGACACCGGCGGTCGTCCCGGGCGCCTCAACGGAGCCCACCACCGATTCGCCCTGAACGCGTTCATGGTCGTGGTCATCGGCCACTGGGCCGAGCACCTGGCCCAGGCGTACCAGATCTGGGCGCTGGGCTGGCCGGTGCCGAAGGCCCGCGGCGTGCTCGGGCTGGCCTACCCCTGGCTGGTCACCTCGGAGTGGCTGCACTACGGCTACGCCCTGGTCATGCTGATCGGCCTGTGGATGTTGCGTCCGGGCTTCACCGGCCGCAGCCGAAGCTGGTGGACGGCCGCCCTGGTCATCCAGTTCTGGCACCACATCGAGCACCTGCTGCTGCTCCTGCAGGCCCAGACCGGCCACTTCCTGTTCGGCCGCCCGGTGCCGACCAGCATCCTGCAACTGGTGCTGCCCCGGGTCGAGCTGCACCTGTTCTACAACACCGTGGTCTTCCTGCCGATGGTCGTCGCCATGTACCTGCACCTGCGGCCGAGCCCGGCGGAAGAGCGGCTGATGGCCTGCTCCTGCCGCCCGGCGGCGGCGCAGGCATGACCCCGGCGACGCCGGTCACCGACAGGGCGCCGTCCCCGGCCCGGGCCCGGGTGCTCGCCGCCGTCGTGCTCACCGTCGTGGTCGGGATCGCCCTTCTGCTGGCCACCAGCCGGGAGCCGGACCTGCGGCTGGTCGGCGCGGAGCCGGGCGGGGACGCCCCGCTGCGCGCCGCGCCCACCAGCGTGTCGCTCACCTTCAGCGAGGACCTGTCGGCGGCGACGGCGCACCTGACCGTCGCCGGCCCGGACGGCCGCCCGGTCAACCGGGGCGCACCGACGGTCGACGGGCACCGGCTCACCGTGGCCACCGTCGACGGCGGCCAGGGCCGCTACCGGCTGGCGTACCACCTGAGCCTGACCGACGGCAGCGAGGTGTCCGGCAGCGACGACTTCGTCGTCGGCACGGCCGCCCCCGCCCCGGCGCCCGCGCCCGAGGACTCCGGCGGGCACCAGCACCTGCGGCGGGACGGCTGGAACCTGGCCCTGGCCCTGGCCGACCTGGTGCTCGTGCTGGGCGCGCTGGTCGCGTTGCTGCCGGCCCGGCGCCGGCCGGCGCGCGATGGCGGCCGGACCGCCGGCCGCTGACCGTCCCGCCCCGGCACCACCGAACCGGCGCCCGCCCGTGCGGAGTGCGGACGCCATCGCAGACAGGGGGAGAGCAATGCCCACCACACTCGGTTCCCTCCGGCGGCTGGTGCTGGCGCCGTCGCTGGCGGAGGTGACCTTCGCCCGGCGTGGCTTCCCGGTACAGCCGTCCCCGGTGACCCGGCGACTCGAGGCCATCCCGCAATCGGTGATCTGCGGCTTCGAGTGGGGCATCGACACCCGCGACGAGTGGGAGCTGGAACGGCGGCTCAGCTTCGTCGACGAGGAACTGCGCGGCTTCGCCTACGAGGGCGCCACGATGGCCTGCACCGTGCTCGACGCGATGGGCCCCCGCAGGGGCGACCGCACCCGCAGCCTGCTGCTCGGCCCGGGCGCGCCGCACCTGTTCCTCGCCTACATCGGCATCGGGTTCGCGATGGCCCGGCTGCCGCGGCTGCGCTGGCGCGCCGTGCTGCCCGACCTCACCGGCTCGCCGTACCACCCGACGATGAGCTGGCTGGCCGTCGACGGGTACGGCTTCGACCGGGCCTACTTCGAGACCGACCGCTACGTGCGCCGGCAGGAACGCCTGGCGCCGTACCCCTGGCTGGGCCGGGCCGACTACTTCCCGCACGCCGTCGACCAGGGTATCGGGCGGTCGTTGTGGTTCATCCACGCGGCCCGGCCCGACGACGTGGCGGCGGCCGTGGGCCGCTTCGCCCCGGAGCGCCACGCCGACCTGTGGAGCGGGGTCGGGCTGGCCGCCACGTTCGCCGGCGGCGCCGACGCGGACGCGCTCGCCGGCCTGCGCCGGCACGCCGGCCGGTACGCCCCGGACCTCGCCCAGGGCGCCGCGTTCGCCGCGAAGGCCCGCACCCACGCCGGTCACGTGCCGGAGCACTCCCGCACGGCCATGACCGCGCTGGGCGACTGCTCCGTCGAGGCCGCCGCCACCCTCGCCGACGACGTGGCGGCCGACCTGGACCGGGGAGGCGACGTCGAGCCGTACGAGGTGTGGCGGCGGGCGGTGCGGTCCCGGTTCGCCCCGGCAGCGCTGTCCACCGGGGACTGATCCCTGAGCCCCTCCGACGACCCGGCCGTCCCTTGTGGCGGCCGGGTCGTCGGCCGGTCTGCGGGCCGGCCGGCCGGGCCGTCAGTCCGCACCTTTGAAGAAGACCTCGCGTTCGTTTTCTTGCCACCATCGGAATTGACGTTTCCGCGTCCTCGCCGCACCCACCGGCCTGGGGGAAAACATGCGCCTTCTCCGCTCTCTGCGCCGCCGCATCCTGACGCCGAACACGCGTGAGACCAGGATGGACGTGCGCGGCTTCGCCGTGAAGAACGACGCCGCGAAAAGCTTGCTGGAAACCGTCGGTTCGTCGTTCCTCACCGGTTACGCATACGCCGCGGAGGCACCCGGCGCCGCGGCGGCCGAACCACGGCTGGAAACCATTCCCACGCAATTTCGCGGATTCGCGTACGAGGGCGCGGCCATGGCGCTCGCGATGCGCGACGGGCTGCGCGTCGGCCGCCCGCGGCACGTCGCCGAGCTGCTGGCCGGGCGGGGCGACGCGCACGCCTACATGGCCTACGTGGGCGTCGGCTGGGCGATGGCCCGCCTGCCCCGGTTCCGGTGGCACCGGCTGCACGCACCCGACCCGCTGCTGCGCTGGCTGGTCCTCGACGGCTACGGCTTCCACCAGGCGTACTTCCGCACCGCCCGCTACGCCTACGCGGCGTACCGGCCGGCCAGCTTCCCGTGGCCCGGCGACGACCGCACCGGCTACGCCGTCCGCGCCATCGACCAGGGCGTCGGACGGGCCCTGTGGTTCGTCGGCGGCACGGACGTGGACCGGGTCGGCGAGCTGATCCGCCGGTTCGCCCCCGAGCGGCGCGCCGACCTCTACGCCGGCGCCGGCCTCGCGGCCACCTACGCCGGCGGGGCGAGCGAGGCCGAACTGGTCCGCTTCCGTGAGGCCGCCGGCGAGCACCGGGACCAGGTGGCCCAGGGCAGCGCGTTCGCCGCCGGCGCGCGGGTGCGCGCCGGCCTGGTCGTCCCGCACAACGAGGTGGCCACCGCGGTCCTCTGCGGCACGACGCCCGCCGAGGCGGCCAAGGTGACCGACGCCGCGCTGGCGCAGGCCCAGCCGACCGCCACCCGACCCGCCTACGAATCGTGGCGGCTGGCCATCGCCGAGGAGTTCCGGCACCGGTGCTGACGGCACCGCCTCGCCGCCCCGTCCGGGCCCGCGCCCGGACAGCCGCCGAATCACCGGTCCGTCCGCCCGCCCGGGCTCGCCGCGCGGGCCGGATCGACACCGGCGCGTACCGAAGGAGAAATCTGTGAGCAGGATCGCTGTCGTCGGGATGGCGTGCCGGTACCCGGACGCCACCTCACCCCGAGAGTTGTGGGAGAACGCCCTGGCGGGCCGCCGGGCGTTCCGCCGGTTGCCGGACGTCCGGATGCGCCTGGAGGACTACTGGGACCCGGACCCGCGTACCCCGGACCGCTTCTACGCCCGCAACGCGGCCGTCATCGAGGGCTACGAGTTCGACCGGATCGCCTACAAGGTCGCCGGCAGCACCTACCGCTCCACGGATCTGACCCACTGGCTGGCCCTGGACGTCGCCGCGATGGCGCTCGCCGACGCCGGCTTCCCGATGGCCGAGGGGCTGCCCCGCGAACGCACCGGCGTGGTCGTCGGCAACACCCTCACCGGCGAGTTCTCCCGGGCCAACCAGCTGCGGCTGCGCTGGCCCTACGTGCGGCGCATGGTGGCGGCCGCGCTCAAGGAGCAGGACTGGGACGACGACCAGCTCAGCTCCTTCCTGGACGGCTTCGAGGCGACGTTCAAGAACCCGTTCCCCGAGGTCGACGAGGACACCCTGGCCGGCGGGCTGTCCAACACCATCGCCGGGCGCATCTGCAACCACTTCGACTTCAAGGGCGGCGGCTACACCGTCGACGGCGCCTGCTCCTCCTCGCTGCTGTCGGTGGCCACCGCCTGCAAGACCCTGGTGGACGGTGAGGTGGACGTCGCGGTCGCCGGCGGCGTCGACCTGTCGATCGACCCGTTCGAGATCATCGGCTTCGCCCGCACCGGCGCGCTCGCCACCGGCGAGATGCGCGTGTACGACCGCGGCTCCAACGGCTTCTGGCCGGGCGAGGGGTGCGGGATGGTGGTGCTGATGCGCGAGTCCGACGCGCTGCGGGCCGGCCACCGCATCTACGCCACCGTCGCCGGGTGGGGCATCTCCTCCGACGGCAAGGGCGGCATCACCCGGCCCGAGGTCGCCGGCTACCAGCTGGCCCTGCGCCGCGCGTACGAGCGGGCCGGCTTCGGCATCGAGTCCGTGCCGCTGTTCGAGGGGCACGGCACCGGCACCGCGGTCGGCGACGCCACCGAGCTCAAGGCGCTGTCGCTGGCCCGGCGGACCGCCGACCCGGCAGCGCCACGGGCGGCCATCAGCTCGATCAAGGGCATGATCGGCCACACCAAGGCCGCGGCCGGGGTGGCCGGCCTGATCAAGGCGGCCATGGCCGTACACCACCAGGTGCTGCCTCCCGCGATCGGCTGCGTCGACCCGCACGAGCTGCTGGCCGAGGACTCGGCGGCGCTGCGCGCGCTGCGCAAGGCGGAGCCCTGGCCGGTGGACCAGGCCGTCCGGGCCGGTGTCACCGCCATGGGCTTCGGGGGCATCAACACCCACATCGTGCTGGACGGCGCGCCCGCGGGCCGGCAGGAGCGGCTGGACAGCCGGGCCCGTCAGCTGGCCTCCTCGGCCCAGGACGTGGAGCTGCTGCTGATCGACGGCGCCAGCCCCCACGAGCTGCGGGAGCGGCTGGCCCGGCTGCTCGACTTCGTCCCCCAGGTGTCGTACGCCCAGCTGGCCGACCTGGCCGCCACCCTGCACGCGGAGCTGCGGCACCTGCCGCACCGCGCCGCCGTCGTGGCCAGCTCTCCGGAGGACGCGGAGCGGCAGCTGCGCCGCCTCTGCCAGGCCCTCGACGCCGACGAGACCGAACTGCTCACCGCCGACGGCCGGTGCTTCCTCGGCCACGCCGGCGGCCCCCGCCGCGTCGGCTTCCTCTTCCCCGGCCAGGGCTCCGGCCGTGGCACCTCGGGCGGCGCGCTGCGGCGCCGGTTCGCCGAGGTGGACGAGATCTACCAGCTCGCGGACCTGCCCAGCGGCGGGTCGGCCATCGCCACCGAGGTCGCCCAGCCGCGCATCGTCACCGGCTCGCTGGCGGGCCTGCGGGTGCTGTCCCTGCTCGGCATCAAGGCCAGCGTGGCCGTCGGCCACAGCCTGGGGGAGATCTCCGCCCTGCACTGGGCGGGCGTGCTGGACCGGTCCGCGCTCCTGCGCACCGCCGCGGTGCGCGGGAGCACGATGAGCCGGCTGAGCGCCTCCGGCACGATGGCCAACATCGGCGCCGCCCCGGAGCTGGTCGCCGACCTGATCGCCGGACTGGACGTGGTGATCGCCGGTTACAACGGTCCGGAGCACACCGTGATCGCGGGCACCGCCGCCGACATCCAGGAGGCCACCCGGCGAGCCACCGAGAAGGGCCTGTCGGTCAACCCGCTCGCGGTGTCGCACGCCTTCCACTCCCCGCTGGTGGCCCCGGCGGCGGACGCCTTCCGCGACGCCCTGTCCGGGCAGCCGTTCGGGCCGGTCGGCCAGCGGGTCATCTCGACGGTGACCGGCGAGGCGCTGGCCGAGGACACCGACGTCACCGCCCTGCTGCACCGGCAGATCACCGACCCGGTGCTGTTCGCCCAGGCGGTCACCCTGGCGGCCAAGGAGGTGGACCTGTTCATCGAGGTCGGGCCGGGCCGGGTGCTGTCCTCGCTGGCCGCCGCCAGCACCGACGTGCCGACCGTGGCCATGAACACCGACGACGAATCGCTGACCGGGCTGCTGCGGGTCGTCGCCGCGGCGTACGTGCTGGGCGCCGCCGGCGCCGGCGAGGCCCTGTTCCACGGCCGGCTGGTCCGGCCCATCAAGGTGGGTCAGGAGTTCAGCTTCTTCGCCAGCCCGTGCGAGGTGGCGCCCGTCGTGGACCTGCCCGCCGTGACGCGGCGGCCCGCCGCCGAACCGGCCGCGCCCGACGGGGCGGAGTCGACCGGAGAGTCCGGTGTGGACATGCTGCGGCGGCTCGCGGCCGAGCGGGCCGAGCTGCCGCTGGAGATGGTCCACGGGCAGAGCCGCCTCCTCGACGACCTGCACCTCAGCTCGATCACCGTCGGCCAGATCGTCAACCAGGCCGCGCAGTTGCTCGGTGTGCCGCCCGCGCAGACCCCGACCAACTTCGCCACCGCGACGGTGGAGCAGCTCGCCGAGTCGCTGCGGGAACTGGCGGGTACCGGCGGCGGTGCCGACGCCGAGCCGGCACCCACCGTCGAGGGGGTCGGTGACTGGGCCCGGGCCTGGCGGATCGACCTCGACGAGACGCCCCGCCCGGCCCACCCGGACCCGGAGGTGCACGGCCACTGGGACCTGCACGCAGATCCCGGCCACCCGCTGGCCGAGCCGCTGCGCGCGGCGCTGAGCCGCGGCGCCCTCGGCGGCGGCGTGCTGGTCTGCCTGCCCGACCGGTGCGAGGAGCGGCACGTGCGGCTGGCGCTGCACGCGGCGCGAACCGCCGCGACCGCCGCCCCGGGCACCCGGTTCGTCCTGGTGCAGCACGGACGCGGCGCGGCGGGCCTGGCCCGGACGCTACGGCTGGAGGCGCCGCACCTGCGCACCACGATCGTGCACACGCCCGCCGTGCCGGAGGCCGTGGACCGGGTGGTCGCCGACGTGGCCGCCACGGCCGAGCACAGCGAGGTCTACTACGACGACGACGGGCGGCGGCGGGTCCCGACGCTGCGCGTCATGCCGGTCCGGCCCGCGGCGCCCACCGCACCGCTGGACGAGACCGACGTCCTGCTGGTGACCGGCGGCGGCAAGGGGATCACCGCGGAGTGCGCCCTGGCCCTGGCCGCCGACAGCGGGGCCCGGCTGGCCGTGCTCGGCCGCAGCGACCCGGCCGGCGACGAGGAGCTGGCAGCGAACCTGCGCCGGATGACCGACGCCGGCCTGCAGGTCTCCTACCAGCGGGCCGACGTCGGCGACGCCGCCCAGGTGCGGGCCGCGGTGGACCGGATCCGCGCCGACCTCGGCGAGGTGACCGCCGTGCTGCACGGCGCCGGGCGCAACGAGCCGATGGCCCTCACCCAGGTGGACGACGACGCGCTGCGGCGCACCTTCGCCCCGAAGGTGGACGGCCTGACGGCGGTCCTCGCGGCGGTGCGGCCCGAGCGGCTGCGGCTGCTGGTCACCTTCGGCAGCATCATCGGCCGGGCCGGCCTGCGCGGCGAGGCGCACTACGCGGTCGCCAACGAGTGGCTCGCCGACCTGACCGAGGAGTTCGGCCGGGAGCACCCCGACTGCCGGGTGCTCTGCCTGGAGTGGTCGGTCTGGTCCGGCGTCGGCATGGGCGAGAAGCTGTCCGTGGTGGAGTCGCTCAGCCGGGAGGGGATCAGCCCGGTCAGCGTCGACCAGGGGCTCACGCTGCTGCGCCGGCTGCTCGCCGACCCGCAGGCGCCGCCGACCGTGGTGGTCGCCGGCCGGGCCGAGGGGGTCGACACCATCCGCCGGGACACCCCGGAGCTGCCGCTGCTGCGCTTCGTCGACCGGACCCCGGTGCGCTACCACGGCGTCGAGCTGGTCAGCGAGGTCGACCTGACCTCGGCCACCGACCTCTACCTGGCCGACCACCGGCTCGACGGGAACCTGCTGTTCCCGGCCGTGTTCGGCATGGAGGCGATGACCCAGGTCGCCACCGCGGTGACCGGCGGGGTCTCCCCGGTCATCGAGGACGCCCGCTTCGTCCGGCCCATCGTGGTGCCCCCGGACGGCAGCACCACGATCCGGATCGCCGCCCTCGTCGTCGACGACGACCGGGTCGACGTGGTGATCCGCAGCGCGGAGACCAACTTCGCCGCGATCCACTTCGCCGCCACGATCCGGTTCTCCGGTGAGCCGGCCCCCGCTGCCGGCGCCGACGAGCAGGCCGTCTCCGGCCTGCCGCCGGTGGTCCTGGAGCCCGCCGTCGACCTGTACGGCGACACCCTGTTCCAGGGCGACCGGTTCCAGCGGCTGCGCCGCTACCACCGGGCCGCCGCGCGGCACGTGGACGCGGAGGTGGCGACGGTGCCGTCCACCGGCTGGTTCGCCTCGTACCTGCCGGCCACCCTGCTGCTGGGCGACCCGGGCGTGCGGGACGCGCTGATGCACGGCAACCAGGTGTGCGTGCCGGACGGCACGCTGCTGCCGGCGGCGATCGAACGGCTCTGGCCGGCGGGCGAGCGGCTCGCCGAGGCGGGCACGCTGCGCTACCGGGCGAGCGAGCGCAGCCGCGACGGCGACACCTACGTCTACGACATCACGCTGCACGACGACGCGGGGACGGTCATCGAGCGGTGGTCCGGGCTGCGGCTGCGGGCCGTACGCAAGCGGGACGGCCGCGGCCCGTGGGTGGCCCCGCTGCTCGGCCCCTACCTGGAGCGCACACTGGGCGACCTGCTGGACGCGTCGGTCGCGGTGGCGGTCGAACCCGACCCGGTGCTCCCGGCGACGCCGGACGCGCCGCAGGGCGAGCACCTGCGCCGGCGCCGGGCGGCGACGGCGCTGGCCGCCGGCCGCGCCCTCGGGCACCCGGCCGAGATCGGCTACCGCCCCGACGGCCGTCCCGAGCTGCGCGACGGCACGCCGATCTCCGCGGCCCACGACGCCGGGCTCACGCTCTGCGTCATCGGCGCCCCCGGCTGCGACGTGGTCCGGGTGAACCCGCGCCCGGCGCACGTGTGGGCGTCGCTGCTGGGCCGGCACGCCGACCTGGCGACGGCGGTGGCCGAGACGGACGGCGAGTCGCCGGAGACCGCCGCCGCCCGCGTCTGGGCCGCGATGGAGTGCCTGCACAAGGCCGGGCACACCAGCCTCGCGCCGCTCGGGCTCGAACCCGCCGACCGGGCCGGGTGGACCGTCTTCTCCTCGGGCGACCTGCGCATCGCCACCCTCGCCACGACGCTCCGCGACCTGCCGGAGCCGGTGGTCTTCGCGATCCTCACGGAAGGACGTGACTGAACATGGACAAGTACTTCGAATACCTGCACACGGTGGGTTTCGAGGAGACCAACCTGGTCGGCAACGTGTACTACGTCAACTACCTGCGCTGGCAGGGCCGTTGCCGGGAGATGTTCCTGAAGGAACGGGCGCCCGAGGTGCTGGCCGACGTGCGCGACGACCTCAAGCTGTTCACGCTGCGGGTCGACTGCGAGTTCTTCGCCGAGATCACGGCGTTCGACGAGCTGTCCATCCGGATGCGCCTGGTGGAACTCGCCCAGACGCAGGTCGAGTTCAGCTTCGACTACGTGCGGCTGGACCAGGGCGGTGGCGAGACGCTGGTGGCTCGTGGCCGGCAGCGGGTGGCGTGCATGCGCGGGCCGAACACCCGGACCGCGCCGGCCCGGGTGCCCGAGGCCCTCGCGCGTGCCCTCGCGCCGTATGCCCGGTCGGCCCGGGCCTGAGGTCGGGAGGCGGGCGTGGACAGCGCGCGGACGGCCCCGGCCGGGGTCATCGATCCGGACACCCTGCGCCGTACCTTCGGCGCCTTCGCCACCGGCGTCACCGTGGTCACCGTCGGCGGCAAGGCCCCGCACGGCATGACGGCGAACTCCTTCACCACCGTGTCGCTCGACCCGGCGCTGGTGCTGGTCTGCGTCGACCGCCGGGCGGTCATGCACACCTGCCTCGTCGAGGCCGACGGTTTCGGTGTCTCGGTGCTGGCGGCCGACCAGGAGGACGTGGCCCGGTACTTCGCCGACCGGCGCCGGCCGATGGGCGGCGCGCAGTTCGACGCGGTGCCGTGGCTGCCCGGCCGGCACACGGGGGTGCCACTGATCGCCGGCGCGGTGGCGCATTTCGAGTGCCGGTTGTGGCGCAGCTACGACGGCGGCGACCACAGCATCTTCCTGGGCAGCCTGGTCTCCCTGGAGCGCAGCGCCGACACCGACGCGCTGCTGTTCCTGTCCGGGCGCTTCCGACAGCTTGAGCGGGAACGGAGCGGTGCGGCATGACCGACGTACGCGAGCGTGGCCGGCGCCGGCCGCCCGGGCCCTCGGCCCTGGCCGGTCCGGGACTCCTGCTGGCTATGGGCCGGGACCGGCTGGGCATGATGACCTCGGCCGCGGCGCGCTACGGCGACGCCGCGCGGCTCCCGGTCGGCCCGAAGCAGCTGTACTTCTTCAACCATCCCGACCAGGCCAAGCACGTGCTGGCCGACAACAGCGCCAACTACGAGAAGGGCATCGGCCTGGTGCACGCCCGGCGCGCGCTGGGCGACGGGCTGCTCACCAGCGAGGGTGAGCTGTGGCGCAAGCAGCGCCGGGTGATCCAGCCGGCCTTCCAGAACCGGCGGCTGGCCGACTACGCCGGTGTGGTCGGCGAGGAGGCGGCCGGGCTGGTCCGGCGGCTGTCGGGGCGGATCGGCGGCGCGCCGGTCGACGTGCTCGACGAGATGACCGCGCTGACGCTCGGGGTGCTCGGCCGCACCCTGCTCGATTCGGATCTCAGCGGCTTCGCCGGCGTCGGCGACTCGTTCGCCGCCGTGCAGGACCAGGCCATGTTCGAGCTGAGCACCCTCAGCGCCGTGCCCACCTGGGTGCCGCTGCCCCGGCAGCTGCGGTTCCGGCGCGCCCGCCGGCACCTGCAACGGGTCGTCGACCGGCTGGTCGAGACCCGGGGCGCGGAGGCGGACGACCGGGACGACGTGCTGTCCCGGCTGATCGTCTCGACCCGCGCCGAGGCCGACCCGCGCATCGGGCGCCAGCGGCTGCGCGACGAGCTGGTCACGCTGCTGCTCGCCGGCCACGAGACCACCGCGAGCACGCTGGGCTGGAGCCTGTACCTGATCGACCGGCACCCCGAGGTGGCGCGGCGGCTGCGGGACGAGGCCCGGGAGGTGCTCGGTGACCGGACGCCGGTCTACGACGACCTGCACCGGCTCACCTACACGGCGATGGTCGTGCAGGAGGCGATCCGGCTGTACCCGCCGGTGTGGATCCTCACCCGCAAGGCGCGTGAGGACGACGAGGTGGGCGGCTTCCACGTGCCGGCCGGCGCGGACATCCTGGTGTGCCCGTACACGCTGCACCGGCATCCGCGCTTCTGGCCGGAGCCGGAGCGGTTCGACCCCGACCGGTTCGGGCCGGACGGCGGCGCCGAGCGACCGCGGTACGCCTACATCCCGTTCGGCGCCGGACCCCGGTTCTGTGTGGGCAGCAACCTGGGCATGATGGAGGCGGTCTTCGTGCTCGCCATGGTGATGCGGGAGCTGCGGCTGGTCGTCCCGCCCGGGCGGCGGGTGCGGCCGGAGCCGATGCTCTCGCTGCGCATCCGCGGCGGGCTGCCGGTGGCGGTGCGCCGGCCGGAGTGAGCCGCGACGCCGGCGTCGTCGGGCCGGGGGGGGGGGGCCCCGGGGGCGCCCCCCCCCCCCCGGGGGGGGGG
>NZ_JBEXLM010000017.1:0-157139 GCF_040609975.1 Micromonospora sp. NPDC004551
AGACACCACCGGTGAAAGCCAGACCAGCAATACCCAGCACACTCTTACGCAGCATCGTGTTCATGAGAAAGCTCCTCGGGGGTTGGCGCACACACGCCGACGGGGGTCGGCTGGGGCGGTGTGCGCAAGCACCACGTCAGGCGCTCAAAGGGGGGAAAGTCTCAGGGGGGATCATCCGGCGCGCGGGGCGGGGCCTCTTCGCAGCGCCGGGACCATGTACAACGACCGGAGGCCCGCCATCATTCCGGGCCCGGCACACCCACCTCGATCGGCGGGGCGACCGGCCACCCCGCAGGGCGGGGCGTGGTCCTCGGCCGTGCACCGGGTATAACGACCCCCACCCACCAGCCATTCCGCCACCAGGGCGCCGCCGGTCACCCGCGAAACGGACACCCCGCCCACATTGCCAGGCCGGACACCCGCCGCCCCACATCCGTTAGCCAGGACCCGCAGAACACTCCGCCTCGCATTCGCCGGCCACGACACCCGGCAGACCACTCCCCCGGCAGGGCAAGTGAGGCCCGTCAGTGGAACGCTGTGTGGGTATCCGGACCTCGGATACACACGTAGCGTTCCACTCATCGGTCGAGCCGGGACGCGCACCGGACATACACCCCGCGGCCGAGACCTGCCCAACCCCAGCCACACCCACTCACCCGCTCGGCCCTTTGCTCTGCAGCCACGGGCGCAACACTTCGGGGCCGTCAGCGTTGCGTCCGCGGCTGCAGAGCAAAGGCGAGGAGATGGGCACCGCCACCCGCGCCGGGGAGGGCGGGCACGACCGACTTTCAGACCGGCGAATTCACCCCACCCGGACACCGCCACCATGCCGACCGGGCGTGAACCGGGCGGGTGCGACCTCAGCGGTCGTCGGACTCCTCGGGCGTCCACCAGCCGCCCCGGTACAGGGTGCCGCGGGGCGGCTCGGCCGAGGCGGGGCGGGAGCGGCGCGAACGGCGCACCCGGCTGACCACGAACCAGCCGACCCCGCCCACGCACGCCACGATGACCACGTTCTGCAGCGTCCCGACGTACGCCTCGACGACGTGCCAGTTCTCGCCGAGCAGGTAGCCGGCGAGCACGAAGGCGCTGTTCCAGATGAGGCTGCCCAGTGCGGTGTAGAGCAGGAAGACCGGCACGGGCATCCGTTCCACGCCGGCCGGGATGGACACGAGACTGCGGAAGATCGGAATCATCCGGCCGAAGAACACGGCCTTGACGCCGTGCCGGAGGAACCACGCCTCCGTGCGGTCGACGTCCTCCAGCTTGACCAGCGGCAGCCGGCCCACGAGGGCCCGCATCCGGTCGCGGCCGAGGGCCGCGCCGATCTGGTAGAGGACCAGCGCGCCCAGAACCGACCCGAGGGTCGTCCACGCGATCGCCCCGATCAGGCTCATCCGCCCCTGGCTGGCGGTGAAACCGGCCAGCGGCAGGATCACCTCGCTGGGGATGGGCGGGAAGAGGTTCTCCAGGGCCACCGCGAGGCCCGCGCCGGGGCCGCCGAGCCGTTCGACCAGGCCGGTGACCCAGCCGACGGGTCCTTCGCCGGCCGGCTCCGCGGCGCGCGGGGCCGCCACCCGGGGACCGACGAGGAGTTGCGCGTTTCCGATCATCCGACAACGTTACGAGGCGACGCGGCGGGCGACCACGAAAACGCGGGCCACTACGCTGCGGGACATGCGTACGCCGCTGCGCCTCGCCGTCGCCCAGCCGCTCTGCCGCTCGCACGACGTCGCCGGCAACGCCGAGCGGCACGCGGCCGCGGTCCGGGCCGCGGGAGCGCGGGTAGTCGTCTTCCCCGAACTGTCGCTCACCGGGTACGAACTGGAGGCGGACGCGCTGAACCCGGCCGACACCCGGCTCGCGCCCCTGGTCGCGGCGTGCGCCGACAGCGGTGCCCTGGCGCTGGCGGGCGCGCCGGTGGCGGGACGGCACATCGCGGTCCTCGCGGTGGACGGCGATGGCGCACGGGTGGCGTACCGGAAGATGTGGCTGGGTGGCGCGGAGTCGCGACACTTCCGGCCGGGGCCGGAGCCGGCGGTGCTCGACGTGGATGGTTGGCGGTTGGGCCTGGCAGTCTGCAAGGACACCGGCATCCCTGCGCACGCCGCGGAGACGGTGGCCCGGGGCGCGGACGCCTACCTGGCCGGCGTACTGGAGTCCGCCGACGACGCGGCGGTCCCCGAGGAACGGGCCAGCCGGATCGCCACCGCGCACGAGGTGTGGGTGGCGTTGGCCAGCTTCGCCGGGGCCACCGGCGGCGGCTACGCGCAGGCGGCCGGCGGGTCGGGGATCTGGTCCCCGGACGGGGTGGCGGTGGCCCGGGCCGGAGCGGGGGTCGGGGACCTCGTGACGGCGACCCTCCACTGAGTACGGTCCGGCGAGCCGCCTACGGTGGGCCGGTGGGGCCGCCGGCCCCCGGGACGGAGCGGGGGATGGCGAGCACACCGACCGTGGGCGCCGCCGGGACCGACGGCACGACTGGCGGACCGCCGGTGATCGGGCGGGTGCTGAGCATCTGCCGCTACCCGGTGAAGTCGCTGCTGGGTGAGCCGCTGGACGAGGTGGCCGTGGACGAGGCCGGGCTGGCCGGGGACCGGCGGCTCGCCCTGCTGCACCGGGAGACGGGGCGGGTGGCGAGCGCGAAGAACCCGTACCGGTGGCGGGCGCTGACCACGCTCCGGGCCACCGGCGATGCCGGCGCGGTGCGGATCGTGCTGCCGGACGGCCGCGGCGTCGAGGCCGGCGACGACGGGGTGGACGACGTGCTCTCCGAGGTGCTCGGCGCGCCGGTGACGCTGATCGACACCCCGCCGCCGGACGCGGTGCTCGAACGGTCCCGCCCGGAGGAGGTGCTCGCCGCGGGGGTGGCGGTGCCGGTGCCGGTGGACGAGGGGCGACTCGGCGGGGCGGCGCCGCCGGGTGGCTTCGTCGACTTCGCCCCGGTGCACCTGCTCACCACGGCGACGCTGCGGCGGATCGGCGCGGAGCTGACGTCCGGCGCCGTGGACCCGGTGCGGTACCGGCCGAACCTGGTGCTGGACACCGCCGGCGCCGGATTCGAGGAGAACGACTGGCCGGGCCGCGAGCTGCGGATCGGCGCGGAACTGGTGCTGCGGGTGCTGGCCCGTACGCCCCGCTGCGCGGTACCGACGCTGGCACACGGCCCGCTCCCCCGCGACCCGGAGGCGCTGCGCGTGCCGGCCCGGCTGAACCGGGTGGTGCCGCTGGACGGGCTGGGGCCGCAGCCGTGCGTGGGCGCCTACGCGCAGGTGGTGCGACCCGGCCGGGTCCGGCCGGGCGACCCGGTGCGGCTGGCCGGAGCCGGGTGACTCAGCCCTCGCCGCGGCCGTCGCCGCGCAGCCCCGCGTACGCGTCGAGCAGGTCCTGGAGGGCGGCGGCCGTGCCGTCGTCGAGCTTGCCGTCCTCGGCCAGGTCGTCGATCCGCTCGCGCAGGTCGTCGACGCGCTTGGCCCGGTCCTTGGGCTTGCCGCGGTCCAGCTCGGCGGCCTTCTCGCGCAGGTCGTTCGCGGTCTTCCGTTCGATCCGGTCCTCCGCCACGGCCTGGTCGACCACCTCGGCGAACTGAGCGGCGAGCTGGCGCAGCGTGACCGGCGCGGGACGGGCCGGGCTGGACGTGGCCGGCCCGGACGGGCTCGGCTCCTCGGCCGGCGCCGTGTCGGTCGACGGGCCGGTGGACGGGCCGGCGACCGGCCCGGTGCCCGTCGGTGTGCCGGAGTCGTGATCGAGCAGCAGCGTGCCGACGAGGGCGAGCAACAGCACCACCCCGGCGGCGACCAGCGCCCCGACGAGCCGGTTCGACCGGGCGGCCGGCCGCGCGGGTGGCGGCGGTGGCGGCGGCACCGAGCGGGGGGCCCGCTCGATCAGCGTCGGCGGGTGCTGGGGCCGGGACACGGTGGGCAGGATCGCGGTGGGCGGGTCGGCCGGCTGGCCGGCGCCGAGGCGGGTGGCCAGCTGGGCGGCGGTGGGGCGCCGCGCCGGGTCCACGTCCAGGCAGGCCAGGGTGAGTTCGGCGACGTCGGCGGGCAGCCCGGGGATCCGCAGCGGCGGCACCGGGGGCCGGTGGGCCCGCACGTCGAGTACGTCGTCCCAGGTCTGCACGGGCAGCGGGGCGCGCCCGGTGAGGGTGCGGTAGAGCAGGGCGCCGAGGGCGTACACGTCGCTGGCCGGGTTCGCCGGGCCGGGGGTCATCCGTTCCGGCGCGAAGTACGCCGGGGTGCCCATCAGCAGCTCGCCGGTCTGCCCGGCGAGGGGGTGCCGCGGGCCGGCCAGGGTGGCGATGCCGAAGTCGAGCACCTTGGCCCCGGTCTCGGTGAGCATCACGTTGCCGGGCTTGATGTCGCGGTGCACCACGCCGATCCGGTGCGCGGCGGCCAGGGCGGCGGCGATCTGCCCGGCCAGCCGGACGGCCTCCGGCCAGGCGAGCGGCCCACCGGCCAGCCGGTCGGCGAGGGTCTGCCCTTCGACCAGCTCCATCACGAGGTAGGGCACGACCGAGGAGTCGGGCAGGGTCGCCTCGCCGTAGTCGTACACCTGGGTCACGTGCGGGTGGGTGAGCCGCGCCGCGGCGCGGGCCTCGCGCTGGATGGTGGCGCGCAGCTGCGGATCGGCGGCGAGCTGGGTGGCGAGGGCCTTGACCGCGACGGGGCGGTGCAGGACCTCGTCGTCGGCGCGCCAGACCTCGGACATCCCGCCGAGCCCGATGCGCTCGCGCAGGACGTACCGGTCGTGCAGCCGAAGCGAGGGCGTGAACGGCGACATGGTGGTCCAGTGTGCCTGGCCGCAGGGGCGCCTCACCAACCCGGTGCCCGGTTGCGTGCCGATCGGGCGGTTCCGGGCCGGCCGGGGTGGCGGCGGCCACTCGGTCCGGGCCGCCCCGCGGCTCAGGACCGGCAGGTGGGCAGGGGGGCCGGGCGCGGTTCCATCCGGTCGGCGAGGCGGCGCAGGGCCGTCGCGGCGGCCAGCCGGGTGGGCGCCAGCCGGGGTGTGCGGGGCCGGTCGGGCCGGACGGGGGCGTCGGGGCGGGCCGAGTTCACGTGCCGCGTCACGGCGTCGACGGCGAGGACGAATCCGGTGGAGTGTTCCATGGTCAACTCCTGTGGACGGGACCGGTAGAGGTCCGGACGACGAGGTCGGTGGGGAGCAGGAGGTGGCCGTCGGCCGGGTCGGCCGGCGGCTCCAGCAGCAGTGCGGCGGCGAGCCGGCCCTTCTCCTCGGCCGGCTGCCGGACGGTGGTCAGCCCCGCCTCGGCGGCCTCGGCGACATCGTCGAAGCCGGTGACGGACAGGCCCGGGTGCGGGCCGGCCGCGTCGAGCACCCCGAGCGCGAGCACGTCGGAGCAGGCCAGCACGGCGGTGGGCGGGTCGTCGCCGGCCAGCACCGGGGCGATGGCCGCGGTGGCGGCCGCCCGGCTGTTGCCGGCGGCGTTGACCACGGTGATCGCCGACCACGGGACGCCGGCCGCGGCGAACGCGTCGGCGAAGCCGGTGAGCCGGCCGCGGGTCGTGGGATGGGGGGCGTCGGCGGGATCGGCCAGCCGCAGCGGCCCGGCCGGCGCGTCGGGCAGCACGGTGTCGGCGAGCAGGGCCACCCGTCGGTGCCCGAGACCGGCGACGTGCGCGGCGACGGACCGGGCGGCGGCCCGCTCGTCGATGCCGACGAAGCGGTCGGCGGGACCGGCCGCCTCGGGCGCGGTGGTGACGAGCGGCAGCCCGCGGTCGCGGATCGCCCCGAGCACGTGCTCCTCGTCGCCGACGCAGTAGACGCAGAAGCCGTCGACAGCCGCGTTGTCCACGGCGGCCCGGGCCCGTTCGCGGTCCCGCGGCAGCGGCACCAGCAGCAGGCTGGTGCCGTGCTGCTCGGCCACCTGGCCGACGCCGGCGAGGAAGCGCACCGCGAACGGGTCGGTGAAGGCGTAGGACAGCTCGGAGGTGAAGAGGACGCCGATCGCGCCGACGAAGCCGCGGCGCAGTGATCGAGCGGTCGGGTCGGGGCCGGGGTAGCCGAGGCGGCGCGCGGCGTCGAGGATCTTCGCCCGAAGGGCGGCGGAGAGCTGGTCCGGCCGGCTGTAGGCGTTGGAGACGGTGCTGCGGGAGACACCCACCGCGTTGGCGACGTCCTGCAGGGTCGGCTTCACCGGTCTGCCCTTCTGAATCGATTCAGTGCTGTATCGATTCAGAAGTTACCCCGCCGATCGGCGGGCGTCAACGGGAAAGCGGCGCGGTCAGGCCGGGTAGAGCTCGCCCCGGATGCGGGACAGCAGCTCGGGGGTGCGCTCCGGCGGTGCGGCCTCGCCGCAGAGCCGCTCCATGGCCCCCGTGTAGTGGTCGAGGTCGTCGCGCTTGTCGAGGTAGACGGCGCTGGTCAACTGCTCGATGTAGACGATGTCCGGCAGGTCCTGGTCACCGAAGCGCAAAATGCTGAAGGCGCCGCCGGCGGCGGCGTGCCCGCCCGCGTCGAACGGGACGATCTGGAGCCGCACGTGCGGCGCGGCGGTCGCCGCGATCAGCGCGTCGACCTGCTCGCGCATCACCGCCGGACCACCGACCGGCCGCCGCAGCACCGCCTCGTCGAGCACCGCCCAGAGCTGCGGCGGGTCGCTGCGGCGCAGCAGCCCCTGGCGCTCCATGCGCAGGCTCACACGCCGGTCGATCTCCGCGGGCGGGGCGCCGTGGTGACCGAGCAGGACCACCGCCCGGGCGTACGCGGGGGTCTGGAGCAGGCCCGGGACGAACTGCACCTCGTACGTGCGGATCAGCGCGGCGGCGGCCTCCAGCCCCAGGTAGGACTGGAACCACGCGGGGAGCACGTCACCGTAGCGCTGCCACCAGCCGGGACTGTTCGCGTCGCGGGCGAGCCGGAGCAGCGCGGCCCGCTCGTCGGGCGCGCCGACGCCGTAGAGCGTGAGCAGGTCGGCCACGTCGCGCTCCTTGAAGCCGACCCGGCCCAGCTCCATCCGGCTGATCTTGGACTCGGAGGACCGGATCTCCCAGCCGGCGCTCTCCCGGCTCACCCCGGCGCCTTCCCGGAGCCGGCGCAGCTGTGCCCCGAGCAGCATGCGCAGCACGGTCGGGCCGCTGGTCGGGCCTCCCTCGACGGACACCGTCGTCACCTGACCGTCCTTTGCCGACTGTCCTCACCGGACGCCCCAGCCCGGCGAGGAGTAAGCATGCCATGAACCGACAGTGAGGTGAACACCTCCGGACGGAGGAATACGATCCCGTCAGCGGGACGTCGGGCGCGCGATCAGGTGGTCGAAGTCGCCGTCCCGGGCACCGAGCACGAAGGCGGCGATCTCGTCGACCGTGTAGATGAGCGCCGGCCCTTCGGGATGCCGGGAGTTGCGCACCGCGATGCCGCCGCCGTCCGGCAGCTCGGCCAGCTCGACGCAGTTGCCGCTCGGGTTGCTGCGCCGGCTCTTCAGCCACCGCACCGGCGGCAGCTCGGAGGTGGGTACGCCGTTCGAGGGGTGTTGCATGGGGCGTCCTTCGCGGGAAGAGCCAGCCGTGCCGCGGGGAGGAGCGGTGGGTGGCGACGGGGGGCTGTCGACTGAGGACGGAGATGCACGTGCATCTGCTATTGCATCTGCAATGGACAGCGAGCATGATACTGCACGTGCGGTGTACCCGGACGTTCACGTTCGGTTACCCGGATCCCGGTTGCGAGCAGACAGAACAGGTCCGGCCCGGCATCCGTCCGGCGAGGCCGGGGACTGCGGTGAGGGAGGGCGCGTGCCGGATCCGATGACCGTCGCCTCCGGCATCTCCGCGGCTGGTGCCCTGCTCTCCGCCTGGCAGCTACGCCGCCGGGCGCTGCGCGCCGAGGCCGAGATCGCGCTGCTGCACGCCGAGCTGGCGGCCGAGCGGCACGCGGCCAGCCACGATCCCCTCACCGGGCTGCCCAACCGGCGGGCCTTCTTCCGGCTGGCCGCCACCCTCCTCACCGACGCCGCCGGCAAGCCGCTGGTGGCCGTCGTGCTCGACCTCGACGACTTCAAGCAGGTCAACGACCGCTACGGGCACGCCGCGGGTGACCAGGTGCTGGTGAGCGTGGCACAGCGGCTGGCCGCGTTCGCCGGGGACAACCTGGTCGCCCGGCTCGGCGGCGACGAGTTCGCCGGCCTGCTGGTCAGCCCGACCGTGGACCGGCGCTGGATCGAGCACGCCACCCGCCGGCTCTGCGAGGCGCTCGCCGCGCCGATCCCGCTGGGCCATCGCAGCGTGCGGGTGACCGCGTCGGTCGGGCTCGCCCCCGTGCACGGCCCGACCCAGCTCACCGACGCGCTGTGCCGCGCCGACGCGGCGATGTACCGGGCGAAGGCGGTCGGCGCCGCCCGCGCGGCCCGCCAGCTCGTCGGCGAGTGCTGAGCCGGCCTCAGCTACAGCCCCGAACCGATCCGCAGCGCCTGCGTCAGCGCCAGCCGTAGCCGGCCCGCAACGCCTGGCCCACCCGGTCGAACCGGCGCCGGTCCAGCACCGCGCCCTCGCGGCGGATGCTGTCCTCGCGCATGGTGAGCACCCGGTCCAGGCGGACCCAGCTCGGCCGCTGGTCCCGGTCCCACTCCCCCGGGCCCAACGCCAGCCAGTGCCGCTGGCCGTTCCGGTCGCTCTGGCTGGACAGCATCAGCCCGAACAGGGTGCGGCTCTGCCGGCCGACCACCAGCACCGGCCGGTCCTTGCCCTGGCGGGGGTCGTCCTCGTAGGGCACCCAGGTCCAGACGATCTCCCCCGGGTCCGCCTGCCCGTCCAGCTCCGGCGCGTACGCCAGCTCGCGCCGCTGCAGCGCGGTGACCTGGCGGCGCCGGGCGACCTGGGCCGGGATCGGCCCGGCGGTACGGGTGGGCGCGGCGGCGCCCCCGGCGATCCGGCCGAGCCGGGACGCCACGTTCCTCAACAGACCTGCCACGGCGGGCAGCCTATCCTCCGCCCCGGATGGGCGCGCGGCGGCGGAGGCGGGGAAACCGGTGGCCGCGCCGGCCGGTGCTCCGCGACGATGCCCCGGTGACCGTTCCCCGCCACCAGAT
This sequence comes from Micromonospora sp. NPDC004551, assembly GCF_040609975.1. NCBI lineage: Bacteria > Bacillati > Actinomycetota > Actinomycetes > Micromonosporales > Micromonosporaceae > Micromonospora > Micromonospora sp. NPDC004551. The sequence continues at coordinate 9,044 of NZ_JBEXLM010000017.1, forward strand.
CCGGGCCGCCTTCACCGCCGACACCGTCACCGTCTACCAGGCGTACCGGCCCGAGATCGCCGACGCCGCGCTGGCCGCCGGCCGGTTCGTGCCGCCGTTCAAGCGCGAGCGGATGACGTGGATCAAGCCCTCGTTCCGGTGGATGATGTACCGCTGCGGCTGGGCGCTCAAGCCGGGCCAGGAGCGGGTGCTCGCCGTGGAGATCAGCCGCTCCGGCTTCGAGTGGGCGCTCGGGCACGCCTGCTTGAGCGACTTCGACCCCCGGCGGCACCCGGACCGGGAGAGCTGGCGGCGGCAGCTGCGGACCAGCCCGGTGCGGGTGCAGTGGGACCCGGAACGCTCGCTGCGGCTGGCCCCGCTGGCGTACCGGTCGGTGCAGGTGGGACTGTCCGGCGAGGCGGTACGCCGGTACGTCGACGAGTGGCTGGTCGGCCTCACCGACGTCACGCCGCTGGCCCGGGCGGTACACGCCCGGCTCACGGCCGGCGACGAGCCCGGCGCGACCGCGCTGCTGCCGGTCGAGCGGCCGTACGCGCTGCCGACCGAGGTGGCCCGGGTGGCCGGCGCCCATTCCGACTGAGGCGCCGGCCGGCCCGGGATGGTCGAGTCGGCCTGGTCGTCGCGGCCTGCCGGGATCACGCCGCACCGGTCGAGCGATGCCCTCCGTTCCGCGCACAATTCGGTTGTTCGACGGTGGTGCACGGCCGACCATGGTCGGCATGGCGGGAGATCGGGAGTGAGAACGCCGCTTCAGGGCGGGCTCCCGCCGGTCGACGCGGTGGTCGGCGCCGTTGTCGAGATCGCCTGTGACGAGTCCGGGTTCTCGGGCACCAACCTGCTCCGTTCGACGGCCCCGGTGATCACCCACGCGAGTGTCGACCTGGGCGTGGACGAGGCCATCGAGCTGATCACGACGCTGCGGTCCGGGTTCCGGTTCTCGCCGCACGAGTTCAAGTCCGGGCAGTTCCTTCGCGGACCGGGCGCGGCCGAGGCGCTGGGGTGGTTCCTGGGGGCGCTCCGGGGCCGCGCCTCCGTTCACCTGGTCGACAAGGAGTTCTTTCTCGTCACCAGGATCGTGGACCTGCTGCTGACCGAGCCGTCGTACGCGGCCGGCACCCGCCTGACGCAGGAGCACCGTCCGGCCGCTCTCGCTCTCTACCGGGCGAGGCGCTCGGCCGGCGGCGACTGGGGCGCCTTCCTGGCGGCCTTCGTCGACCTGGTCCGGCACAAACGGCGGCCACCGGGCCGCCGGCCCGTGGAGCGGTTCTTCGAGGCCCGGGACGCGCTGGCACGAACCGGTCTCGGCGGACCGGCCGACGCCGTCCTCGACGGGCTCGACCCGCCCCGGGTGTGGGCTGTGGTGACCAGGCTCGACAACGACGACCGGTCGATCCCGCCACCGCTGGAACCGATGCTGCCGGCGCTGGCGGAAACGGTCCTGTCCTGGAGCGGCGGACAGCGGCAGGTGCTGGTGACCCACGACGAGCAGAGCGCCCTCACGGCCGACCGGTTGACCCGCCTCCAGCAGGCGCTGGCCGGCCACGGCGGGTCGTCGGCGGCGGACGCCGGCACGGTCGGTGCGTTGCCGGCCGGAACATCGCCGCTGGCCGGGCTCGTGATGGTCGACTCCCGCGACGATCCACGGGTCCAGGTCGCCGACCTCCTCGCGGGGGTGGCGCGGAGGTCGCCGGGGATCGTCGACGACGCCCTGCTTCGGCCGCTACTGTCCCCGACGTCACTGCACGACCCCGCGAGGTGACGCTCGGCGACATCCGGACCCGGCCGGAGCGACGGAAGAGCGACGTGACATCCGAACTGTCGTTGATCGGTCTCTCCGCGATCGCCGGGTGCCGCACACTGGCCCGATGAATCGTCCGGCCGCATTCCTCGCCGATCCGCCGCTGAGCCAGGCGGTGACCGCCGCCTACGAGGGCGACGTCGCCTCCGACGGCTATGTCAACAACCTCACCCGGGTCTGGTGCTGGCGTCCCGATGTGCTGGCGTCCTTCCAGGCCGTGCGTGCTGATCTCCTGGCCGGTTCCGGCCTGTCACCGAGGGAGGTGGCCGTGCTGGTCGCCGCCACCGCCGCCGCCCGCGACGACGCCTACTGCGCGCTGGCCTGGGGTGCCAGGCTCGCCGAACTCAGTGACGAGGCGACCGCCGCGCAGGTGCTGCGGGGCGGCGACGCCGACCTGTCCGAGCGGGAGAACGCGCTGGCCGCCTGGTCTCGTCAGGTGGTGCAGGACCCGAACGCCACGACCGAGGCCGACGTGCAGCGCCTGCGCGACGCGGGTCTCCACGACCAGGAGATCTTCGAGGCGACGACCTGGATCGCGTTCCGGCTGGCGTTCTCCACCGTCAACGACGCGCTGGGAGCACGCCCGGATCCGCAGCTTGCCGAGAAGGCGCCTCGGCTGGTCCGCGAAGCCGTCACCTTCGGCCGGCAGGCCGAGGCGCACGCCGTGTGACGCTCGCGTCGGCACCGGCCGGTGCCGGCCGGGTCAGCCAGGCCGGCGGGCCAGGACGAGCGTGGTGCGCAGGTCGAGGACGACGGTGCCGCCGAACCCGTCGATCGCGGCGCCCACCGCGGCGAGCACCCGTTCGCGCAGCGCGGGCGGGCGGCGCAGCTGCGGCGAGAAGGTGCTGACCAGCCGCAGGTAGGCCGCGGTGTCCAGCGGCACGTCGCGGCGGAAGAACGGCGCCCGGACGTCGGTGAAGAGGCCGCTGCCCGCGATGTCGTCGTGGAACCAGCCGTCGGGGCGGTCGGTCTGCCGTTGCGGGTCGGCCGACTCGAACGCCGCCCGGAGGGCGGCCCGCTGCTCCGGGTCGACGTAGTCGTAGCGGTGACCGAAGACGGCGAGCGTGCCGCCGGGACGCAGCGCGTCGTGTGCACGCCGGTTGCGGGTGGCCGGGTCGAGCCAGTGCCAGGCCATGGCGCAGGCCAGCACCGACACGCCGCCAGCCGGCGGGATCCACTCCTCGAAGGCCGCCGTCACCACGTCGACCTGGGGGAAGCGCTCGGCCAGCACCCCGGCCATCCGGCGGTCCGGCTCGACGCAGGTCGTCGGCGCCCCGAGACCGAGCAGGGTGGCGGTGGCCAGGCCGCTGCCGGCGCCCACCTCGGCTAGCAGCTCGGGTGTCCCGCCGTGGTAGGCGCGGATCGCCGCGACGATCTCGGCCGGATAGCCTGGGCGGGCCTCGTGGTAGGCGCCGGCCACCTCACCGAAGAGCTGCGACATGATCGACATCATCGCAGGCCCGGCCGGCCGCCACCGCCCCGACGGAGGGAATGCCGTGGACCCGGAGCTGCCCCGCGACCTGCCGTTGTTCGAGCGGCAGGCGGTCCGGCTGGTGGTGCTGGACGCCACCGACCGGGTGCTGCTGTTCCACACCCGCGACCCCGACCATCCCGTCCTGGGCACCTGGTGGGAGCTGCCCGGCGGCGGGCTCGACCCCGGGGAGACCTACCTGGAGGCCGCCGTGCGGGAGCTGCGCGAGGAGGCTGGCATCGCCGTCGCGCCCGCGCAGGTGGGTGCGCCGACCTGGCGGCGACGGGCCAGTTTCCGGCACCGACAGCGGCGGCACCTCCAGGACGAGGTGGTGGTGCCGGTACGGCTGCCCGGGCCGGGGCCGGACGTGGACGAGGCGCAACGGCTGGATTACGAGGTGGAGGACTACTTCGGGTTCCGCTGGTGGCCGGTGGCCGACGTGGTCGCCGAGCAACCGCGCTGCTACCCGGGGCGGCTGCCGGAGCTGCTGCCGGCGTTCCTGGCCGGTGAGGAGATCGACGAGCCGTTCGAGTTGTGGTCCTGACCGGCGTGCCGGGTGCGCCGCCGACCGGCACAGTGGAGCGGTGAATCCACTCCACGCACCCCTGGCCCACTACGCCGAGCGGCTGCACCGCGCCGCCGGCGACGCCCACCACGTCGCCTCGCCGCTGGGCGCCTGGCTGCTGCTCGCACTGACCGGTCCGGCGGCCACCGGCGAGACGAGAGCGACGCTCACCGACGCGCTCGGCACCGACGCGGACGATGCCGCGGCGGCGGCCCGCGCGCTGCTCGCCGAGCCGCACCCACTGGTCGCCGCGGCCACCGCGCTGTGGGAGCGGACCCCCTTCGAGCAGCTGGCCGCCTGGCGGGCCGGCCTGCCGGAGCGCACCGAGCGCGGCCCGCTGCCCGACCAGGCGACGCTGGACGCCTGGGCCCGGGAGCGCACCGGCGGCCTCATCGAGCGGTTCCCGGTCGCCGTCACCCCGGACACGCTGCTGATCCTGGCCAGCGCGCTGGCCACCCGGGTGTCCTGGGCCGACCCGTTCCGGGTCGCGCCCGCGGGCGAGTTGGGCGCCGGCAGCGCCTGGGCGGGCCGGCTGCGGCGGGTGCTGCGGACGCCGCCTTGGGGGCACCGCTGCTGGGTGGCGGCCACCGACCGGGCCGGCGACGTGGCGGTGCATGTGGCGCCGGCCCGGCCGGCGGAGGGCGGGGCCGGGCTGCTGGTGGTGTCGGTGGCCGCCGCGCCGGACGTGCCCTCGGCGGACGTGCTGGCCGCCGCGCAGGACCTCGCCGCGACGGCCGCCACCGTCCCGGGGGGCGCCGAGCCGGGCCGGCGGTCGCTGTTCGACCTGCCGCTGGGCGAGACGCCGCTGTGGACGCTGCGGGAGGAGCCGACCCGGACGTTCGCCCCGGACGGCCGGGAGGAGCGGGCCGCGGCGGTGCTGCCCTGCTGGTCGGCGGAGAGCCGGCACGATCTGACGCCGGCCGGGTTCGGCTTCGACGGGGCGGCGCGGGCGCTGGGGGCGCTGCTCGGGCTCGCGGAGCCGCCGTTCGAGGCGGTGCAGTCGGCGGTGGCCCGGTTCGGGCGGTACGGCTTCGAGGCCGCCGCGGTGACCGCGTTCGGTGTCGCGGCGGGGCTGCCGCCGGAGGGCGTGGCGCGAATCGCGGAGCTGCGGTTCGGGAACCCGTACGCCGTGGTGGCCGTGGCCACCGACGAGGCGGGCGGGCCGTGGCATGGGCTGCCGGTCTACTCGGGGTGGGTGGCCGAGCCGGCGGAACTACCCGAGGACGAGGTGGCGGACCCGCCGGTGCAGTGGTGAGCGTGGGGGCCTCCGGACGCGGCCGGAGGCCCCCACCGGCCTAGACCGCCACCTTCTCCCGCTCGGCGGCGCGGGCGGCGAGCCGCCGTTCCCGCTCCTGCGCACCGATCAGGTCGTCGGGCAGGGAGTCCTCGACCTCCAGGTCGAAGCGGCGCAGCAGGCGGATCGCGAAGCCGCCGAGGGTGATCAGGACCAGGATCACCCCGAAGCAGACGTACGCGAAGCCGATGCCGCGGCCCGGACCGGTGCCGATCACCGCGCCCACCGATCCGGCCAGCGCACCGCCCGGGGCGAGCATCGGCTCGAACAGGGCGGTGGCGCCCGGCGCGAGCAGCGCGAACCCGATGGGCAGGGTCGACCAGGCGATGGTCTGGTTGAGGCTGAACACCCGGCCGTGGAAGCGCTGCGGAACCTTGACCTGGACGATGGTCGCGTAGATGGACTGCGCGGTGGTCATCGCCATGGCCAGCCAGCACATGCCCACGCAGATCATCGCGAGCGAGGCGTCCAGGCCGATCAGCACGCAGCCGATGGCGGTGCCCAGGTTGCCGATCAGCACGCCGATCATCCGGCGCTTGCGCGGCCCGCCCCACAGCGACATGAGCACGCCGCCGGCCACCGCGCCGACCGCCTCGGCGAGGGCCACCTGGGCCACCTGGGTCGGGCTGCCGAAGGACAGCACCAGCGGGGTGGTCAGCACCAGCGCGGGGGCGAGGAAGATGTTGCCCAGCGCGAAGTAGCCGAGCATCAGCCGGAACCCGCGGTGCTGCCAGGAGTAGCGCAGGCCGTTGGCGATGGCCACCAGCAGCCGCTCCCGGGGCCGCCAGCCGAGCAGGTCGGGGAAGCGGACCACGGCCAGGGTGAGCACGGCGAGCACGTAGCTGGCCACGTCGATGAGCAGGATGCCCTTCAGCTCGATCGCGGCGAGCAGGCCGGCCGCGAAGACCGGCATGAGCAGGGTGGCCACGCCGGTGGAGAGCTGGGTGATGCCCATGGCGTGGCCGAGGTAGCGCTTCGGTACGAGCTGCGGCACCGCAGACTGGAACGCGATCCGCTGGAACGAGCCGGCCACCGAGCTGAGCGCGACCAGCAGGTAGATGTGCCAGAGCACCAGGTTGTCGGTCCACAGCAGGGTGGCCAGGACCAACTGGACCGAGCCGGCCGCGGAGCTCGCCAGCATCATGATCCGGCGCCGGCTGACCCGGTCCACGATGGCGCCGGCCACCGGGAGCATGAACACGCCGCAGATCAGCGCGAGCGCCCAGAGCAGGCCGAGGTCGGCCACCGACCCGGTCCGGTTGAACAGCCAGATCGGCAGGGCGAACGCGGTCAGTGCCGAGCCGGTGCTGGAGATGAGCTGCCCGACGGTGATCGACAGGAAGCGCGCCATGCTCGGCTTGACCGTCGTGGCCGCCGGCCGCTCCTCGGCGCCGACCCGGAGGTGGTCGAGGACCGCCCAGCCGGCGTCCTCGCCCCGGGCCTCCGGGCCGAGCTCCGTGATGTCGCCGGCGACCACGGCCGGGTGCACCCGGGTGACGATCTCGGCCAGTTCCTCGGCCCGGTACTTCAGGAAGAAGTGCCCGGCCTGGTCGAGGACCACCAGCCCGAGGGTGTCGCTGAGGAACTGCCACTCGGCGTACCGCTCGCGGTAGTAGTCGGTGACCGGGTCCTCGGAGCCGACCACCGAGATGATCGGTGCGCGCAGCTTCGCCGCCCGCTGGTCGAGCAGCCGGGTGAAGTACTCCTCGGAGGCGCGGGAGTCGGCCCGCATGTTGCTGATGATCCGGTCGGCCTGCTCCGGGTCCAGCTCGTCGGTGTCGACGCCCATCGACTTGAGCCAGCTGGCGTAGTGCTTGTTGCTGCGCAGCTGTTCGAGACGGTTGCGGGCGGCCGCGAAGAGGCCCTTGGGGCGGGCGAACGGGAACATGGCGCCGATGTAGACGGCGTCGAGGTTCCGCCCGGCCGCCTCCACCTTGCGGGCCACCTCCGCCACGATGGCGCTGCCCACGCCGCAGTGGCCGTAGAGGGCCAGCGGCCCCTCGACCCGCTCCAGGATCTCGTCGGCCACCCGGGTGGTCAGCTCGTCGAACGGCAGCGCGTCCTCGCTGAGGCCCACGTCGTGGCCGGGGATGGCCAGCGACCACAGCGCGTGCCCGGCGGGCAGCGCGTCCGCGAGCGGCTGGTAGACGATGGCGCTGCCGCCGCCGTACGGGACGCAGACGTAGGTGAGCACCCGCTGGGCGGCCGGGATCGGCTTGGTCAGCTCGTAGAGCAGCCGGCGCGGGCCGGCGTCGGCGGCGTCACCGGAGATGAACGCGGCCAGCTCGCGGATGGTCCGCTGCTGGAACAGGTCCATGACGCCGACCGCCCGGCCGCCCAGCTCCGCCTTGCGGATCTTCGCGACCACCTGGGTGGCGAGCATGGAGTGCCCGCCCAGGTCGAAGAAGTCGTCGTCGATGCCGAGCGTGTCGACGCCCAGCACCTCCGACCAGATGGCGGCGAGCGCGCGCTCGGTGTCGTCGCGGGGCTCGACCAGCGCCACCGACGCCTCGCGGGTGACGACGGGCGCGGGCAGCGCCTTGCGGTCGAGCTTGCCGTTCGGGGTCAGCGGCAGCGCGTCGAGGGTGACGAACGCGGCCGGCACCATGTATTCCGGCAGGGTCTCCTTGAGCGCCGCCTTCAGCGTCGCGTGCTCGGCCGGCCCCACCAGGTACGCGGTGAGCCGCTTGTCGCCCGGGCTGTCCTCGCGGACGATCACCGTCGCCTCGGTCACCCCGGGCTGCTCGCGCAGCGCGCTCTCGATCTCGCCCAGCTCGATGCGCAGCCCGCGCAGCTTGACCTGGTGGTCGATCCGGCCGAGGAACTCGATGACCCCGGTGCCGTCCGGCGCGACGACCCAGCGGGCCAGGTCACCGGTGCGGTACAGGCGGGCGCCCGGCTCACCGGACCACGGGTCGGGGACGAACTTCTCGGCGGTGAGCGCCGGCCGGCGGTGGTAGCCGCGGGCCAGCCCGACGCCGCCGATGTGCAGCTCCCCGGCGACCCCGACCGGGCACTGCGCGCCGGCCGGGTCGAGCACGTGCAGCCGCTGGTTGGCGATCGGCGCGCCGATCGGCACGCCGGTCACCTCGGCCAGCCGGGCCGGGTCGCAGTGCCAGGCCGTGACGTCGATGGCCGCCTCGGTCGGGCCGTACAGGTTGTGCAGGCCGCACCGCGGCAGCCGGGCCGTGAAGTCGAGCGCGGACGTCAGCGGCAGCTCCTCGCCGGAGCAGATCACGCGGCGCAGCGCGGTGGCCGCCTCGACGCCCTCCTCGGCGAGGAACACGGTGAGCATGGACGGCACGAAGTGCGCGGTGGTGATCCGCTCGGCGACCAGCAGGTCACGCAGGTAGCCGGCGTCCTTGTGGCCGCCGGGCTTCGCGAGCACCAGCCGGGCGCCGGTGCGCAGCGGCCAGAAGAACTCCCAGACCGAGACGTCGAAGCTGGCCGGGGTCTTCTGGAGCACCGCGTCGTCGGCGCCCAGGCCGTAGGTCTTCTGCATCCAGTCGAGCCGGTTGACGATGCCCCGGTGGGTGTTCGGCACGCCCTTCGGTCGGCCCGTCGAGCCGGAGGTGTAGATGACGTACGCCAGGTGCTCGGGGCCGGCGGTGGGCGCCGGGTCGGTGGCCGGCTGGTCGGCCCAGACGGTGGCGTCGTCGAGGGCGAGCACGGTGGCGGCGGTGGCCGGCAGCACGTCGCGCAGGTGCTCCTGGACCAGCACCACCGGCGCGTCCGCGTCGGTGACCATGAAGGCGAGCCGGTCGGCCGGGTACTCCGGGTCCAGCGGCAGGTAGGCGCCGCCGGCCTTGAGCACGCCGAGCAGGCCGGCGACCAGTTCGACGGAGCGTTCCGCGCAGACCCCCACCAGGGTCTCCGGGCCGACGCCGGCGGCGCGGAGGCGGTGCGCGATCCGGTTGGCCGCCGCGTTCAGCTCGGCGTAGGTGAGGCTGCGCCCCTCGATGGTGACGGCGACCGCGTCGGGGGTGGCGGCGGCGCGCTCCTCGATGGGGCCGTGCAGGGTCTGCTCGCGCGGGAAGTCCGCGGCGGTGTCGTTCCACCCGGCCAGCAGCGCCCGTTCGTCGGCGGGAAGCAGCTCCAGCCGGGAGACCGGGGTGTCCGGCGCGGCGACGATCGCCGCCAGCAGGGACGTCCACCGCCGGGCCATCCGCTCGACGGTGTCCCGGGTGAACAGGTCGGTGTTGAAGATCAGCTTGCCCCAGAGCCCGTCGACGGTCTCCACCGCGTGCAGCTCGAAGTCGAACCGGGTGGCCCGCAGCTCCATCGGGGTCCACTCGAAGCTGACCTCGTCGGCGCGGGACACCCCGCTGAACCGGCCCATCTCGTAGTTCTGCAACACGAACATGGCCTGGAACACCGGGGAGCGGCTGACGTCGCGGGGCAGTCCCAGCTCGTGGACGACCTTGGCGAACGGCACCTCGGCGTGCTCGAAGCCGTCGAGCACGCTGCGCCGGGTGCGCGCCAGCAGCTCCGTGAAGGTGGGGTCGCCGGCCAGTTCGGCCCGCAGCGGCAGCATGTTGATGAACATGCCGACGACGTTCTCCAGCTCGGGCGCGGAACGGCCGGCCACCGACGCGCCGACGGCGAAGTCGTCCTGGCCGGCGTGCCGGGCCAGCAGCACCTGGTACGCGGCGAGCAGCGTCATGAACAGCGTGCCGCCGGTGGCCCGGGTGAGCGCGTTGAGCGCCTCGGTGGCCGCCGGGTCGAGCTGGAACTCGACGAAGTCGCCGCGGTAGGTCTGGGTGGCCGGGCGGGGCAGGTCCAGCGGCAGTTCGAGGGGGGTGATGCCGGCGAGCCGCTGCTTCCAGTAGTCGATGTGCGCCCGGGCCTGCGGGCCGTCCAGCTCCCCCGCCTCCCAGACCGCGAAGTCGCCGTACTGGATCGGCAGGGCGGGCGGCTCCCCGCCCCGGTAGAGGGTGATCAGGTCGCGCAGCAGCACGTCCACCGACCAGCCGTCGCCGACGATGTGGTGCTGGCCGAGGAAGAGCACGTGATCATCGGCGGCCAGCCGGATCAGCAGGGCGCGCAGCAGCGGCCCGTCGGCCAGGTCGAACGGCTCGGCGGCGGCCGCGTCCACGAGCGCCTGCGCGCTCGCCTCGTCCGGCGCGTCCACGATGGTCAGCGGCACCTCGACGGACTCCTCCACCACCACGGTGGGGCGGCCGTCGGAGTCGGCCGGGAAGCGGGTGCGCTGCGACTCGTGCCGGGCGGCGAGCGCGGCCAGGGCCGCGCGCAGCGCCTCGACGTCGAGCGGGCCGCGCACCCGCAGCGGCACCGCGATGTGGTACGCCGCCTCGCCCGGCGCGAGCTGGTCCATGAACCAGACCCGCTCCTGGGCGTACGACAGGGGCACCTCGGCGCCGGCGGGCCGGGGGGTGATCCGGGCCGCCGGGGCGGCCTGGCGGGCGCGCAGCCGCTTGGCGATCAGCGCCTGCCGGGCCGCCTCGCGGGCCGGATCCTTCAGGTCGGTCATCAGCTGCTTTCCTCTTCCGCCGCGAGCAGCGCGGCGACCTCGCTGTCGGAGAGCCCGTCGAGTTCCGCGGCGATCCGCTGCTCGATCTGGGCGGCCAGGTCCGCCACCACGGGGCTGCTGAACAGCGCCCGCATGGGCAGGTCGACGTCCACCTCGGCGCGGATCCGGGCCATCGCCCGCATGCCGCGCAGCGAGTTGCCGCCGAGGGTGAAGAAGTCGTCCAGGGCGCCGACCTTCTCCACCTGGAGGATCTCGGCGTACACCTCGGCGACCAGGGACTCGGCCTCGGTGCGCGGCGCGACGTAGGCGTCCTCGGCCGGTATGGCGGCGGCCGGCGCGGGCAGCGCGGCCCGGTCCAGCTTGCCGTTCGGCGTCAGCGGCAACGCGTCGAGCCGGACCAGGGCCGTCGGCACCAGGTGCGCGGGCAGCTCGCGGGCCAGTTCGGCGCGGACCGAGTCCTCGTGCGCGGGGCCCACCAGGTAGCCGACCAGGGTCGGCTCGCCCGTGTCGGTGCGCACCGCCGCGGCGGCCGCCCGGACGTCCGGGTGGGCCAGCAGGGCGGCCTCGACCTCGCCCAGCTCGATCCGCATGCCGCGCACCTTGACCTGGTCGTCCCGGCGGCCCAGGTAGTCGAGGGTGCCGTCGGGCCGCCAGCGGGCCAGGTCGCCGGTGGCATACATCCGGGTGCCGGGCGGGCCGTAGGGGCAGGGCAGGAAGCGCTCGGCGGTGAGGCCGGGGCGGCGGTGGTAGCCGCGGGCGAGCTGGGTGCCGGTGACGTACAGCTCGCCGACCACGCCCGGGGGCACCGGCTGGAGGGCGGCGTCGAGCAGCAGCGCCCGGGTGTTCCAGGTGGGCGTGCCGATCGGCACCGGGCCCGCCGGGACCGGCTCGCCCGGGGCGATCCGGGCGGCCACGCAGCCCACGGTGGCCTCGGTCGGGCCGTACTCGTTGATCACCGCCACGTCGGGGTGGGCGGCCCGCCAGCCGGTGAGCTGCTCGCCGGTGAGCGCCTCGCCGCCGATCACCAGGTCGGTGGTGGGCGACAGCTCGCCGTCGAGCAGCGGCAGGTGGCTCGGGGTGACCTTCAGGAAGGCCGGCCGGCCACCGGCGCGGGCGGTCGGCTCGTCGATCGCGGCGAGCCGGACCGTGCCACCGGCGGTGAGCGTGCCGAGCAGGCCGGTGACGGTGAGGTCGAAGGAGACCGGCGAGTGCAGCAGCGCGGTCCCGGCCAGCCCCGGGTAGGTGGCCCGGGCCCAGGCCAGGTAGGCGGTCACCGACCGGTGCTCCACCACCACGCCCTTGGGCCGCCCGGTCGAGCCGGAGGTGTAGAGCACGTACGCCGGGTGCTCGGGGCGCAGCGGGCTCCGCCGGTCGGCGTCCGTCAGGTCGCCGCCGGGCTGGTCCGCGCCGAGTTCGCCGTCGAGCACCAGCGCGTCGCCGGGCACCAGGCCGGCGGTGTCCGGGGTGGTCACCACCAGGGCCGGCGCGGCGTCCTCCAGCAGGTAGGCGATCCGCCCGGCCGGGTAGGCGGTGTCCACCGGCACGTACGCGGCGCCGGACTTGAGCACGGCCAGCATCGCCACCACCAGCTCGCAGGAGCGGGGCAGGGCCAGCGCCACCCGGGCCTCCGGGCCGGCGCCACGGGCCACCAGCAATCGGGCCAGCCGGTTCGCGGCGGTGTTCAGCTCGGCGTACGTCAGCGGCACGCCGTCGCAGACCAGCGCGGTGGCCTCCGGGGTGGCCGCGGCCTGCCGCTGCACCTCGTCGACCACGGTGGCCGGCGGCACCTCGCGGGCGGTGTCGTTCCAGGCCCCCAGCACCAGGTCCCGCTCGTCGTCGGTGAGCAGCGGCAGCGCGGCGACGGTGCGCTCCGGGTCGGCCACGGCGGCGGTGAGCAGCCGGACGTACCGGCGCACCACCGTCTCGGCGGTGGCCCGGTCGAACAACGCGGTCCGGTAGACCAGGCGGCACTCGCCGGTGGTGATGTCGAAGGCCAGGTCGTCCTTGGTGGTGCCCAGCTCCACCGGGTCGAGACCGGAGTCCGGGATGTAGTTCAGCGCGGTCTGGAAGATCGGCTGCACCGACGGGTCGCGCTGCGGGTCGACCGCCTCGACGATCTTCTGGAACGGGGTCTGCCCGTGTTCCATGGCGTCGACCAGGCCGTCGCGGACCCGGCCGAGCAGCGCGGCGAAGGACGGGTCGCCGGCGACGTCGCAGCGCAGCGCCACCGGGTTGACGAACATGCCGATGAGCGGGGCCAGCTCGGGGGTGTCCCGGCCCGCGGTGGAGACGCCGACCACCACGTCGCTGTCGCCGGAGATCCGCGACAGCAGCGCCGCGAAGCCGGCCAGCAGCACCATGTACGGCGTGGCCGAGGCGCCGGCCGCCAGCCGGCCGACCCGGTCGAGCAGCCCGTCGGGCAGGTCGAAGCGCACCTCGTCGCCGGCGAAGCCGAGCTGCGCGGGCCGGGGCCGGTCCAGCGGCAGGTTGGTCGCCGGTGGCGCCCCGGCCAGGTGGCCGGTCCAGAAGGCGAGCTGCCGGTCCAGTTCCGCCCCGGCGAGCTGGTCGCGCTGCCAGACCGCGAAGTCGGCGTACTGGATGGGCAGCTCGGGCACGGCGGGCTCGGCGCCGGTCTGCGCGGCCGCGGAGAACGCGGCGAGTTCGGCGTGGAACAGCACCGCCGAGTGGCTGTCGAAGACGGCGTGGTGCACCACGAAGACCAGCGCCCAGGCGTCGTCGAGGCGGACCAGCCGGGCCCGCCACAGCGGCGGGGTGTCCAGCGGGATCGGGGTGCGGGCCAGCTCGGCCCGGATCGCCTCGAACGCGGCCAGCCGCTCGGGCTCCGGCAGGTGCCGCAGGTCGGTGGTGGGCAGCGGGGCCGGCTCGTGCGCCCGGACGACCTGCACCAGCGCGCCGTCGTCGACCCGCAGGTGGGTACGGAGCGCCTCGTGCCGGGCCACCACCCGGTTGACCACGTCGCTGACCGCGTCGGCGTCGAGGCCGGCCGGGAAGCGCCATGGGATGGACACGTTGAACACCGGCGAGCCGGCGTCGAGCTGGTTGGCCATCCACACCCGCTCCTGGGCGAAGGAGGCCGGGAAGGTCCACTCCTGACTCATGAGTGGGCCTCGCGGACGGAGCGGGGACGCATGTCGGTCCAGACCGTGTCGACGTGGGCCAGGCACTCCTCGCGGGTGCCGGCGAAGCCGGCGTCGTGCCAGCCCGCGGGGAGGTCCCGGTCGGCCGACCAGATCGAGTACTGCTCCTCGTCATTGCGGACGACCAGGAATCGGGGTTCGGCCATCTCAGTTCGCTCCAGAGGTGTCGGGGGTGTGCGGCTCGGCCATCGCCACGGCGATCTTGCGGGGGCCGGTGAAGGGCTCCCGGCCGTGCGCGGCGGTCATGTTGTCCACCACCAGCACGTCGTCGCGCTGGTAGTCGAAGCGGACGGTGGCCGCCCGGTAGGCGGCGCGCAGGTGATCCATGACGTCGGTGGGGATCTCGCCGCCGTCGCCGTAGTAGGTGTTCGACGGCAGCCCGTCGGCGCCGAACATGGCGAGCAGTCCCTCCTGGTAGTCCTTCGGCAGGGTGCTCACGTGGAAGAAGGTGGCGTGGTTGAACCAGCGCGGGGTGTCCGAGCCGGGCCGGTGGTGCACCACGTTCCGCACCGCCCGGGTGCGCAGGCCGTCCTTGCCGACCCACTCGACGGTGATCCCGTTGGCCGCCGCGTACGCCTCGACCTCGGACCGGTTCTCGGTGTTGAACACCTCCTGCCAGCGGGTGCCGAAGTCGCCGTGGAAGTTGCGCACCAGCATCCAGCGCCGCCGGACGAACTCCTCCCGCACGGCCGGGTCGATGAGGTCGTGGACCCGGCGGACGTCCGCGAGCGGGGTGGCGCCCTGCGTCTCCGGCGCCGTGATGCAGTAGAAGAACAGGGTCAGCGGCCAACGCGCCTGGTACGAGTTCTCGTTGTGCAGGAAGATCTCCTCGTCCGGCGGGTAGTCGGTCGAGGTGTAGACCCGGCCCTTGATGGAGTGCCGGGGCGAGGAACGCTCCGTGTAGGTCAGCGGCTCGCCGGACAGGGCGCGGACCACCCCGTCGAAGCCGTCCACCCCGCCGACGTCGAAGCCGCGGAACAGCAGCCCGCCGTGCTCGACGAGGGTGGCCCGCAGCTCCGCGCGGCGCGCCGCGATCAGGTCGGTCAGGGCCCGGCCGTCGTTCTCGACGACCACCGGGAGCGTGGCGATCGTGTCGCTCATGTGCGGTGTCTCCTTGTTCTTCGGGGGTCAGGCGCGGGGCAGCCGCGGGATGGCCGGGATCGCCGCCGGAGCGGCCGGTTCGTCGGCGGGCTGGCTGGCCCGCAGCTCCTCGATCCGGGCCGCCAGCCCGGCGACCGTGGGGGTCTCGAAGAGGCTGCGCATGGGCAGCCGCACGCCGGTGGCCTTGCGCATCGCGGCGATCAGCTGCACCGCGACCAGCGAGTTGCCACCGAGGGCGAAGAAGTCGTCGTCCACGCCGACCTCGGTGACGCCGAGGCCGTCGCGCCACACCTGGGCGATGGTCTTCTCCAGCTCTGTCGACGGGGCCGCCGAGCCACCGCCCGCGCCGGCCGCCGCGGTGGCCGGCGCCTCGGTCTCCGCCTCCAGGCTGTCCGTGGTCACCCGGGCCGCGCGCCGCCGGATGTCGGCGACCGTGCGGGTGGTGATGACCACCTGGGCGCCCAGGCCGGCGGTGAGGCTGCGGCGGAACGCCTCGGCCCCGTCGACCGGCCGGATGTCCTCGGTGACCGGGGCCGGCGCCGCCTCGGCGGCGGCCGGGGCGTCGGCGAGGCCACCGGTGACCGCACCCTGGTCCACCTTGCGCAGCACGAAGTCGCTGATGGCGACCAGTTCCCGGCCGTCGGTGTCGCGCAGCGACAGGTCGGCCGCCACCACCTCCTCGGTGGCGCTGGTGCGGTGCCGCAGGTGGCTGTGGAAGGTCGCCGGCAGCGACCCGCGCACCACGATCCGCCCGTACGACAGCGGCAGGTAGGTGCCGGAGCCCTGGCCGCGGCCGAACGCGGTGGCCACGTCCAGCAGCGCCGGGTGCAGCCCCCAGGAGGGCAGGTCGCCCAGCGCGGCAGCGGGCGCCTCGACCCGGGCCAGCTCCTCCCCCTCGGCCAGGTGGTGCTCGGCCAGGGCGGCCCAGCGGGGGCCGAAGGTGAGCATGCTGGTGCGGCCCCGACCGAACGAGGCGTCGTCGTCGACGCGGCGGCCGGCGACGGCGGGGGTGCCGGCCGGCGGGGCGGGCTCGGTGGTCCAGCCGGCGGCGCCCCGCACGTGGGTGCGCAGCTGGCCGGCGGCGAGGCTGGCCACGGTGAAGTCGACCCCGTCCTCGGCGGGGGTCAGCTCCACCCGGTACTGGGCGACCGTGCCGTCCGGCACCGAGAACGGCTCCAGGAAGACCACGTCCCGCAGTTCCACGGCGGCGTCCGGCGCCGGGGCGGGCAGGGCGGCGGTCACCGCGGCCCGCACCGACTCCAGGTGGGCGGTGCCGGGCACCACCGGCACCCCGCCGATCCGGTGCTCGTCGAGCAGCCAGTGGGTGCTCGCGGAGACCAGGCCGTGCAGCACCGTGCCGTCCGGGCCGGTCACCCGGGTGGTGAGCACCGGGTGGTCCACCGGGGCGGTGACGGTGTCCCGGCCGGCGGCCCGGAAGGCGGCCGGCGCGTTCGTCTCCACGGCCATGCCGACCTCGGCCCAGCCGCCCCAGTTCTGGGAGACCACGGGGGCGCGGAAGCCGGCGCCGGAGCGGGCCCAGGCGTCCAGGAAGTTGTTCGCCGCGCAGTAGTCGACCTGGCCGAAGCCGCCGATCACGGCGGTGATCGAGGAGCAGAGCGCCACGAAGTCCAGCGGCAGGTCACCGAAGACCTGGGCCAGGGCGAGGGTGCCGGCGAGCTTCGGGGCGAGCACCCGCTCCGCCTCCGCCCGGTCCTTGATCTCGGCCATGCCGCCGCCGGGCAGGCCGGCGGCGTGCACGATGCCGTCCAGCCCGCCGAACCGCGTCTCGGCGGCCTCGCGGACGCGGCGCAGGTCGTCCGGGTCGGTGACGTCCGCGGCGAGCACCAGCACCTCGGCCCCGGCCGCCTCCATCCGGCGGATCGCCGCGATGGCCCGGCCGGCCCGGTCGGCGCCGCCGTGCACGGCCAGGTGCTCGTCCCAGCTGTCCCGCTCGGGCAGGCCGGAGCGGGCCAGCAGCACGAGCTTGGCGCGGGCCCGGCGGGCGAAGTCCTCGGCCAGGGTGACGCCGATGCCGCCGAGACCACCGGTGATCAGGTAGCGGCCCGCCTCGCGCAGCACGCCCGGGTCGCCCTCGGCGTCCACGGTGACCTGCTCGTAGCCGGCGACCCAGCGCCGGTCGCGGCGCAGCGCCACCTCCGGGTGCTCCGGGTCGGCCGGGCCGCGCAGCTCGGCCGCGAGCGCGGCGACCCCGCGCGCGGCGGTGTCCGCGTCGACCAGCCGGACGGTGAGCCCGGGCAGCTCGACGGGGAGCACCCGGGCCAGGCCCGCCAGGGTGGCGTGCTCCGGCCGGACCAGGTCGTCGCCCCGGACGTCGCCGATGCCGGCGGTGACCAGGTCGAGGCGGATGCCCTCCTCGTCGGCGGTCAGCCCGGCGCCGGCGAGCGCCTGCACCAGGTGCAGCGCGCTGAAGAAGCCCCGGTCCTGGGCGGCCCAGGCCGCGGCGATGTCGGTGCCGGCCGGGTCGCCGTCCAGGGCGTACGCGTGCACGATCCGGCGCGGCAGGTCGGCGCCGAGCGCGGCGACCAGCGCCTCGTGGTCCTCGCGGGCGCCGGGGCGCAGCCGGAAGCCGGTGGCCGTGGCGGCGAAGGCGTCGCCGGCGCGTACCTCGACCGGGTCGTCGCCGGCGGCGCGCAACGCGGCGACGAGCGCGTCACCGCGCGGGCCGTCCGCCAGCACGAGGCACCGGCCCAGCGGGACGACGGTCCGCGCCGGGGCGGCCTGCCGCCACACCGGCACCGCGAACCACTCGGGCAGCGGCCGGGGCCCGGTCTCGACCGGGGCCGCCGCCAGCTCCACCGGGTCGGGGTCGACCCAGTAGCGGCGGCGCTCGAACGGGTAGGTGGGCAGCGGCACCCGGCGGGCGTCGGGGTCGACGGCCAGGGTCACCGGCACCCCGGCGCACCACAGCGCGCCGGCGCTGCCGAGCAGGGTGGCCAGATCGCCGACGGGCTCGCCCGGCCCCGGCAGGCTGCCCAGCGGGGTCAGCTTCCGCTGCGCCTCGGTGGCCTTGGCGACCTGCATCCGGGCCAGGTTGGCGAGCTGCCGGCCCGGGCCGCACTCGACCAGCGCCCAGGTGCCCTCGGCCAGCAGCGTGGCCACGCAGGCGCCGAAGCGGACCGGCCGGCGCAGGTGCGCGGCCCAGTACGCCGGGTCGGTGGCCTCCGCCTCGGTGATCCAGGTGCCGGTCACGTTGGACAGGAACGGCACGGCCGGCGGGCGCAGCGGGACGCTCGCCATCAGCGCGGTGAACTCGTCGAGGATCGGGTCCATCATCGGCGAGTGGAAGGCGTGCGAGGTGCGCAGCACCTTGGACTTGTTCTTGCCGCCGAGGCTCGCGGCGAACTCCTCGATCAGCGCGGTCTCGCCGGCCACCACGCAGGTGCCCGGGCCGTTGACGGTGGCCACGGACAGGCCCTCGGGCAGCCGGTCGGCGACGGCCGACTCGTCCAGCGTCACGGCCAGCATCGAGCCGGCGGGCAGCGAGTGCATGAGCCGGCCCCGGGCGGCCACCACCCGCAGCGCGTCGGGGAGGGTGAGCACGCCGGCCACGGTGGCGGCGACGTACTCGCCGATGGAGTGTCCGAGCATCGCGGCCGGGGCGACCCCGGCCCGCTGCCAGGCGGTGGCGAGGGCGTACTCGACGGTGAACAGGGCGGGCTGGGTGTAGCGGGTCTGCGTGAGCTTCTCCGCCGCCTCCGGGTCGCGGCCCAGGATCAGGTCCCGGATGTCCAGGCCCAGCTCGGGGCGGAGCAGTTCGGCGCACTCGTCCACGGTGGCCGCGAACGCGGGGTCCTCGGCGTACAGCTCGGCGCCCATGCCGGCGTACTGGGAACCCTGGCCGCTGAACAGGAAGGCCACCCGGGGGGCGGGCCCGTCGAGGGCGCCCCGGTGCGCCTTGCGCTTGTCGCGCAGGGCCGCTGCCGCGGACGGCAGGTCGGTGGCGACCACGGCGGCGCGGTGCGCGTACTGCTGGCGGCCGACCCGCAGGGTGTGCGCGACGTCGGCGAGCAGTTCCGGACCGCCCGCGGTGCCGCTCTCCAGGTGGTCGGCGAGGCGCTTCACGGCGGTGTCGAGTGCGGTCGCGGACTTCGCCGAGACCTGGAGCAGGTGCGCCGGGCGGACCCGCCGCTCGGTCCGGTACGCGGCCGGCGCCTCCTCCAGCACCACGTGCGCGTTGGTGCCGCCGATGCCGAACGAGCTGACCCCGGCGCGCCGCGGCCCGCCGTCGGTGTCCCACTTGGTCAGCGTGTTCGCCACGTAGAACGGGGTGTCGGCGAAGTCGATGCCGGGGTTCGGGGTCTCGTAGTTGATGGTCGGCGGGATCAGGCCGTGCTCCATGGCCAGCACCGTCTTGATCACGCTCACGATGCCGGAGGGCTGGCTGAGGTGGCCGATGTTGGACTTCACCGAGCCGATGCCGCACCAGCCCCGGTCCTCGGTGTCCTTCGTGTACACCGCGGAGAGGGCGGCGATCTCGATCGGGTCGCCGAGCGCGGTGCCGGTGCCGTGCGCCTCGACGTAGCTGATGGTGCGCGGGTCGATGCCGGCCAGGCCGACGGCCTGGGCGACCGCCTCCATCTGCCCGTCGATGCTGGGGGCGGTGAAACCGACCTTGCCGGCGCCGTCGTTGTTGATGGCGTTGCCGAGCACCACGGCGCGGATCGTGTCGCCGTCGGCGATCGCGTCGGAGAGGCGCTTGAGCAGGGTCACCCCGACTCCGCTGCCCCACACCGTGCCGTTGGCCCCGGCGTCGAACGGGCGGCAACGGCCGTCCGGCGAGGTGAAGCCGTCCATGCCGAGGTAGCCGACGTGCGGCAGCTCGATGTTGACGCCACCGGCCAGGGCCATGTCGCACTCGCCGTTGCGCAGCGCCTCGCAGGCCAGGTGGAAGGCCACCAGCGAGGTGGAGCAGGCGGTGTGCACGGTGAGGCTGGGGCCCCGCAGGTCGAGCCGGTAGGAGACGTTGGTGGCCACGTAGTTCGGCGAGTTGCCGGTGGCGAGGGAGACCGCGCCGTGCGGGCTGCCACCGACCCGCTTGTTGCGCAGCACGTTGCGGTGCAGGTAGGTGTTGCCGCCGGTGCCGGCGTAGACGCCGACCGCGCCGTCGTAGCGGCCCGGGTCGTAGCCGCCGTCCTGGAGGGCGGTGTAGCAGGTCTCCAGGAAGAGGCGGTGCTGCGGGTCGGTGATCTCCGCCTCGCGGGCGGTCATGCCGAACAGGCCGGCGTCGAACTCGTCGTAGCCGTCGACCAGCGGGGCCCGGTTCACCCAGCCGGGGTCGTCGACCTCCTCGGGGGTGGCGCCGCGGGCGAGCTGCTCCTCGCGGGTCAGCTCGGTCACCGACTCGACGCCGTCGACCAGGTTGCGCCAGAACTCGTCGACGTCGGCCGCCCCGGGCAGGCGGGCGGCGAGCCCGACGATCGCGATCGGTTCGATGCCGTCGTCGGTGGAGGAAATGTCGTTCTGCATCGGGGCTGTCCTTAACTCACGCGGTGCGTCGGGGAGGGGTTACGGCTGGTTCGGTCGTCGGGGTGGGGTACGGCGGGCGCGGCCACGCCGGGCGGCGGCCCGCATCGCGGCACGGGCCAGTTCCGGCCGGTCGGCGGCGCCGTCGAGGCTGGCGGCGAGGGCCCGCACGGTCGGGTGACGGAACAGGTCGAGCATGGTCAGGGAGCGGCCGGTGGCCTCGGTGAGCCGGGCGTGCACCGCGGCGAGGGCCATCGAGTGGCCGCCGATGTCGAAGAAGTTGTCGGCGACGCCGACCCGGTCCCGGCCGAGCACCTCCCGCCAGATGCCGGCGATCAGCTCCTCGGTGGCCGTGAGCGCGTCCGGCCCGGTGGGCAGCGGGGCGCGGGCCGGCTCGGCGGTGGCCACGCTCATCGCGCCGAGCGCCGCGACCCGCACCGCGGGACGTGGCAGCTCGGGGGCGACCTGGTCGGCGGGCGCGTCCGGGTCGGCCGCGAGGGCGCCGACCAGGCCGGCCAGGTCGGCCAGGAGCGCCTCGATCCGGTCGGCGTCGAACAGGTCCGGGTTGTGCACCACCTCGACGCCGGCCCGGCCGTCGCGTTCCACCACGTAGACGGTGATGTCGAACGGCGAGCCGGGCTTCGGCACCGGCACCGGCTCGACCGTGAGGCCGGTCAGCGCGAGCCGGGGCGGGACGAAGTTGAGCACGTTGAACAGCACCTGCACGAGCGGGGCGCGGGAGGTGTCCCGACCGACGCCGAGCGCCTCGACGATCCGTTCCAGCGGCGCGCCGGGGTGCTCGGTGACCGCGTGCAGCTCGGCGGCGCACCGGTCGACCAGGCCGGCGAAGGTCGCCCCGCCGGTGCGGACCCGCACCGGCACGGTGTCGATGAAGAAGCCGATGACGTCGTCGAAGGCGGCCAGCCGCCGGTCGGCGACGATCGCGCCGAGCACGTGGTCGTCGCCGCCGGTGAGCCGGCGCAGCAGCTCACCGAAGCCGGCCAGCAGCACTGCCGCCACCGTGGTGCCCCGCCGGGCGGCCAGGTCGCGCACCGCCCGGTCGGCCGCCTCGGTGAGCCGCACCGCGGCCTCCACGCCGGCGTAGGTCTGCACCGCCGGGCGGGGCCGGTCGCGGGGCAGGTCCAGCACGGTCGGTGCGCCGGCCAGGTGGTCGGTCCACCAGGCCAGGTCGGCCGCGCCGCGGTGCCGGTCCCGCTCCGCCCGCCAGACGGCGTAGTCGGCGTACGTGGCGGGCAGCGGCGGCCGGACCGGCGGCTCACCGGCGACCGCCCGGGCGTACGCGCCGGCCAGCTCGTCGTAGAGCAGCGCCTCGGACCACCCGTCGAAGACCGCGTGGTGCACGGTGACGGCGAGCACGTGGGTGTCGGCGGCGAGCCGGTAGACGGTCACCTGCCAGGGCGGGCCGGTGGCCAGGTCGAACGAGTGCCCGGCACCGGCCGCGAGCATGGTGGCCAGCTCCGCCTCGGCGTCGGCGGCGCCGGTCAGGTCGACCACCGGCACGGCCACGTCGGTCGGCTCCTCGCGGACCGCGTACGGCACGCCGCCGGTCTGCGGGATCCGCCAGCGCAGCACGTCGTGCCGCTCGGCCACGGCGCGCAGCGCGGCGCCGAGCGCGGCGGTGTCCAGCGGCCCGCGCAGCCGGTGCGCCACCGCGATGTTGTAGGGCGCGCTCGACGGAGCGAGCTGGTCCATGAACCAGAGCCGCCGCTGCGGCGGGGAGAGGGTGGGCGGGTTGCCGGTGGTCAGCTCGTCGCCGCCGGCGGGGTCGGCGGCCCGTACGCGGTCGACCAGTGCCGCGAAGGTGCGGTCGGTGAACAGCACCCGGGTGTCGACCCGCCGGCCCAGCTCGGCGCGGAGCGCGGCGACCAGCCGCATGGCGGCGATCGAGTTGCCGCCGGCGGCGAGGAAGTCGCTGTCCGGGGCGGGGTTCACGCCGAGCAGCCGGATCCACAGCCGCCGGACCGCCGCCTCCACCGGGTCGCCGCCGTCGGCCTCCTCGGCCACCTCCGGTGCGGCCGCGGCGAGCGCGCGCAGCGCCGGCCGGTCCAGCTTGCCGCTGGTCGGGCTGACCGGCAGCGCGGCCAGCCGCACCGTCCGGACGGGCAGCATCGCGGCGGTCAGCCGCGGCCCGGCGTACGCCCGCAGCGCCTCGTGGCCGGGCGCGTCGGCGGGAGTGAGGAAGGCGACCAGCTCGGTGCCGGCCGGACCGGGCACGGCCTCCACGGCGACCTGGTCGACGCCGGGGTGCCCGGCCAGCACGGCCTCGACCTCGCCCAGCTCGATCCGCTGGCCGCGCACCTTGACCTGGCGGTCGGCCCGGCCGAGGTAGACGATCCGGCCGTCCGGCGCCTGCCGGACCAGGTCGCCGGTGCGGTAGAGGCGCTCGCCGGGCCGGTCGCCGAACGGGTCGGGGACGAACCGCTCGGCGGTCAGCCCGGGCCGGTTCAGGTAGCCGTCGGCCAGGCCGGGACCGCCGATGAGCAGCTCGCCGGTCTCCCCCGGCGGCACCGGGCGCAGGTCGGCGTCCACCACGTACGCCCGGTGGTTGGGCAGGGGCCGGCCGATCGGCACCGGGTCGGTGTCGCCGGCGGTGAGGTCGTCGCTGACGGCCAGCACGGTGGTCTCGGTGGGGCCGTAGCCGTTGAGGAAGCGCCGGCCGGGGGCCCAGCGGGCGACCAGCTCGGCCGGGACCGCCTCGCCCCCGCAGAGCAGCACCCGCCAGGACGGCAGCTCCGCCGGGTCGAGCAGGGCGAGCACGGTCGGGGTGATGAAGCCCCAGGTCACCTCGTGCGCGGCGATGAACCGGGCCAGCCGGACCGGGTCGGCGCGGTCGTCGGCGCCGAGCAGTTGCACCGCGCCGCCGAGCAGCAGCGGCACGAACAGGTCCATGGTGGCCGCGTCGAAGCCGAGCGAGGCGATGCCGAGGCTGCGTACCGAGGCGTCGGCGCCGGTCAGCGCCACCACCCCGGTGACGAACTCGACCACGTTGCGGTGGCTGGTGAGCACCCCCTTGGGCCGGCCGGTGGAGCCCGAGGTGAACAGCACGTACGCCGGGTCGCCGGGGCGGGCCGGGCAGGGCGCGAGCGGGGCCGGGCCGGGCAGGCCGACCGCCTCGACGCCGGGCTCGTCGCCGAACTCGGCCGCCGCCGCGTCGCCGACCACCACCCGTACCCCGGCGTCCCGGGCGATCTCGCGCAGCCGCTCGCGGGGCCCACCCGGCTCCAGCGGCACGTACGCGGCGCCGGCCAGCAGCACACCGAGCACGGTGACCACCAGGTCGGGGGTACGCGCGCCGCAGACCCCGACCCGGTCGCCGGGGACGATCCCGCGCTCGCGCAGGGCGGCGGCCACCCCGGCGGCCCGGTCGACGAGCTGCCGGTAGGTCAGCCGGGTGTCCCACTGGCGCACCGCCACCGCGTCGGGTGTGCGGGCGGCCTGCGCGGTGACCAGGTCGGCCACGGTGGCGTCGGGCCAGGGCAGGTCAGCCCCGTACGCGGCGCTGACGGTCAGGATGTCGGTCACCCGTGGTCTCCCCGGTGGTGGGCTGGGTCGGTGATCTGGAGGCGGAGTTCGTTGACGTAGCCGCGGCCCTGCGCGTCGGTGATCCACGAGCGGGCCGGGTCGGGCAGCAGCTCGGTGACCACCACGGCGACGTCGGGGCCGGTGCGGGCGGCGGCGTCGACCATGGCGCACAGCGACCGGATGTGCAGCGGGCCGGTCAGGTCGACGTAGCAGGGCTTGACCTCGGTGCCGACCTTCACGAAGACCCGCTCGGGCAGGCCGAGCCGCTGCCGCAGGCGGCGCACCGCGAGGTAGCGCTCGGCCTCACCGGTCACCCCGGCCAGCCCGCACTCCCCCACTGTGGTCCGCCAGGTGCGCCGGGCCACGACCAGCCGGTCGATGGTGATCCGGGGCATGTGCGGGGCCGGGTCGAGCAGCTTGAAGCTGTCCAGCAGCAGCGCGGAGAACAGGTTGCCGAACACCTCGGTGAGCGGCCAGCGCCGCCCGTCGGGGAAGACCGCGTCGAACGCGGCGCCGGCGCGCTCGATCCGCACGTCGGTGGCCGGGACCAGACGGTCCAGGTCGGCGCCCCGGGCGGTGTCGATGCCGATCTGCCGGTCCTGGGGGCCGGTCAGCTCGTAGGTGGTCCGGGTGGTCAGGCGCGGGTAGTTGGCCGGGTAGACCACCCGGAGCCGGACCGACCCGAGGTCGGCGTCGAAGCCGGCACGCAGCGCCGCCGGGTCCGGGTGGAACGGCGTGAGCACCGCGCTGTCGAAGGTGCTCAGGCTCGGGTGCAGCTCGCCGAGGACCAGCAGGAACTCGCCCCGGTTGAGCGCGTCGAGGTCGGCGGCGGCGATCTGCACGTCGGGGCTGTGGATCCGGGCGGACGGCCAGCCCGGACCGTCGGCCGCGAAGAGCTCGGCCGCCCGCGCGGCCAGGTCGGCGCTGCGCAGCGTCAGCTCGGCCTGCTCCGGCGGCAGGTCGGCCAACCCGAACAGCTCCCGCCAGCGGGCGGTCAGCCCGGCGGCGGCGCGCTGGAGCGGGCCGTCCGGCGCGAGCAGCAGCCCCTGGGCGGGCGCCCACACGTCGGCGAGCCGGACCGGGCCGTCCTCGGCGAGTTCGGCGTGCAGGTCGGCGACGACCGCCGTGCAGGCCGCGCCGACCTCGGCGGTCAGCCAGCGGGCGGCGGTCAGCACCACGGCGAGCGGGTCGGCCAGCGCCTCCCGCACGGCCGCGCCCACCCGGACGTCCAGGTCCCGCTCGGTCTCCTCGTAGACCAGCGTGCGGCCGGCGTACATCTGGCCGGCGTGCCGGGTCGCGGCGCTACCGGTCACCTCGGTGAACTCACTGTTCAGCACGGCCAGCGCGGCGCCCAGCCGGTCCGGGTCGCCGGCCGCCGCGGCCACCGCGTCGCGGGCCGCCCGGAGCCGGTCGAGGCCGGCCTCGGCCGCCGCCCGGGCGGCCGGGTCGCCGATCGCGGCGATCCGCCCGGCCAGCACCCGCTCCGCCGCCGGGCTGGTGGGCAGGGCGGCGTCCCAGGCGAGCAGGCCGCGCTCGACCAGCCGGTCGAGCAGCAGGTAGCCGTCGTCGGCGGTCCGCAGGTCGCCGGCCGCCCGGAACCGCTCGACCAGCTCGGTGGCCGGGGTGCGGCCGTCGGCGGCGGCGAGCAGCCGGGCCTCGACCGGGGGCAGCTCGACCGGCGGGTGCAGCGGCCGGTGCAGCCGGTGGCCGGTCACGGTCAGGTGCGGCGGCCGGGTCGGTGACCACCAGCGGCGCACCGCCAGGTCGGCGCCGAGCCGGTCGGCGTACGCGGTCAGCGCCCACGCCTCGAAGTGCACCCGGCGGTGGCGGACCAGGCCCGCGCCGGGGGTGACCACGGAGGTGGCCGTCTCCGGTTCGAGGGTGCCCCAGCTCACCGGCCCGAAGAACCCGATGGTCTCCGCCTTGCCGCAGTAGCGCTGCCAGTAGCGCAGCAGGGCCATCTCCCGCTTGCGGCGCCGGCTGTTGCGGACCGAGGGGTCGGTGCGCAGCAGCCCGTCGAGGGCGATGAGCATGTCCGGGTTCTGCCAGGTGACCGCCTCGCGCAGCAGCGGGTCGGCGGCCAGGTCGAGGGCCGCGGCGGAGCTCTCGTCGGCCGCGTCCGCCAGCGCCTTCTCGAAGACCTCCCGCGTGCCGTCCCCGTCGAGCAGGGCGTCGGCCGCCGCGGCGGCCTCCGGCCCGGCGAACCGGTCGAGCCCGGCGGCCGGGAAGCCGGCCGTCCGCACCACCGTGTCCCGCCAGACCGACCAGCCGGTCCGTCCCAGGGGCAGCAGGTGGCTCATCGGTTCTCCGTCCCCTGGGTGTCCACGATGTGCAGACGCAGCTCGCTGAAGTAGCGCCGCCCGGCCCCGTCGGGCACCCAGGCCTGGTCCGTGGTCGGCAGCATCTCGCTGACGGTGAGTGAGACGTCGTCGCCGCCGTCGACCCGGGCGGCCCGCACCATGGCGCAGAACATGTTGGCGAAGGCCGGGCTGGAGAGGTCCACGAAGCACGGCTTGGTCTCGGTGCCGAGCTTGACGTAGACCTGCTCGGGCAGGCCCAGACCGCGTCGCCACTCCCGCACGGCCAGGAAGCGCTGCCGCTCGCCGGTGGCCAGCGCCAGACCGCTCTCCCCCACCGTGGTCCGCCAGGTCTGCCGGGCCACGACCAGCCGGTCCAGCGTGATCCGGGGCGTGTACGGCGCGGCGGCGACCAGCTTGAAGCCGTCCACCGCGTGGGCGCTGAGCAGCTCGGCGAACACCTCGGTGAGCGGCCACCGCTGCCCGTCCGAGGCGGTGGCGACGAGCCGGCCGTCGACCTCGCCGACGGTGAGGTCCACGGTAGGCAGCACCCGGGCCGGCTCGGCGCCCGGCGCGTCCTGGAAGGCCAGGTGCCGGTCGGTGGGCCCGGTCAGCGACTCGGAGGTGCGGCTGGTCCGGCGCGGCCACTCGGTGGGGAAGAGCAGGCGGACCCGCCGGTCGCCCATGTCCTCGGCGAGCGCGGCGCGCAGCCGCTCGACCTCCGGGTGGGACGGGGTGAACACCGCGCAGTCGAACGACGACCAGGCGGCGTGCAGCTCGCCGAGCACCACGGTGAACTCGCCCCGGGCCAGCGCCGCCGCGTCGGTGGCGCAGATCTGCAGGTCAGGGCTGTGCATCACGGCGTTGGACCAGGTCGGCCGGGCGCCGGGGAAGACCGCGTCGACCCGGTCGGCCAGGTCGGCCACGCGCAGCCGCACGTCGGTGGTGCCGGCCGGCAGCGCGTCCAGCCCGAACAGCCCGGCCCAGCGGGCGGCGAAGTCGGCGGCGACCGCGTCGACCGGCCGCTCGCCGCCGCCCCAGAACAAGCCCTGGGCCAGGAACCACAGGTCCGCCAGGGCGACCGGACCGTCGCCGGCCTCGGCGCGCAACTCCTCGTAGAGCCCGCGGAACACCTCGTCGTACGCCTCGGCCAGCGCGTTCGCCATCCACCGGGCGGCGCGCAGCAGCACGTCCAGCGGGGCGGCCAGCTCGGCCAGCAGCGGCGCCCCGAAGACCACGTCCAGGTCGCGGGCGCTGTCCTCGTAGCAGATGGTCCGGCCGGCGTACATCTGGCCGGCCCGGCGGACGGCGGGGACACCGGTCAGCTCGGTGAAGGTGGCGTCGAGGGCGTCCAGGGCGGACCGCAGCAGCGCCGGGTCGCCGGCCGCCGCGGCCACCTCGTCGCGGGCGGCGCGGAGCCGGTCGAACCCGGCCTGCGCGGCGGTCCGGGCGGTCTCGTCGCCGATCGCCGCGATCCGGTCCGCCAGCACCGCCTCGGCGTCCGGGCTGACCGGCAGTGCGGCGTCCCAGCTGATCAGCTCCCGCTCGACCAGCCGGTCCAGCAGGGCGTAGCCGTCCTCGGGGCGGCGCAGCCCGATGGCCGGGTCGGCCACCAGGTCGGCGGCGTGGCGGTGCCCGTCGGCGGCGGCGAGCAGCGCCGCCTCCACCGGGGTCAGCGCGAGCGGGGGCCGGCCGGGGCGCAGCACGGTGCGGTCCCGGATCGCGAGGTGCGGGCGCAGCACCGGCGGCCACCACCGGCGGACGGCCAGGTCCGCGCCGATCCGCTCGGCGTACGCGGCGAGCGCCCAGGACTCGAACCAGACCCAGCGCCGGCGGGTCAGCCCGGCGCCGGGGTGGATGCGGGCGGTCTCCGGCTGGTCGGGGTCGACGGTCACCCAGCAGCTCGGGCCGAAGAAGCCGACCGTCTCGTTCTTGCCGCAGTAGCGCTGCCAGTACTTGAGCAGCGCCCGCTCGCGGTCCCGGCGCCGCACGTTGCGGGCCGCGTCGGCGCCGCCCCGGGCCAGCCCGTCGAGCGCGACCAGCGCGCCGCGGTTCTGCCAGGTGACCGCCTCGCGCAGCAGCGGGTCGGCGGCCAGCTCGCTGATCCGCCCCGCGACGGCCCGGACCGCCTCGTCGAACTCCTTGTCGTACCGGTCCTCGCCGGTGCCGGTGGCCACCAGCTCGTCGGCCGCCGCGGCGGCCCGGGGCGCGGCGAACAGGTCCAGGCCGTCGGCCGG
The DNA here is from genome assembly GCF_040609975.1 of Micromonospora sp. NPDC004551. NCBI lineage: Bacteria > Bacillati > Actinomycetota > Actinomycetes > Micromonosporales > Micromonosporaceae > Micromonospora > Micromonospora sp. NPDC004551. The sequence goes on from NZ_JBEXLM010000017.1 coordinate 37,483, forward strand.
GAACCCGGTGGTACGCAGGATGGCGTCGCGCCACACCGACCAGGCGGTGTCGCCGAGCGGCACCCGGTGCGCACCGCCGGCGGTCCCGCGGCCGGCGGTGCGCACCGGGTGCGTACCCGCGGCCGGCGCGCCGGAGCGGGTGGTCTCGGCGCCGAGCGCCCCGGCCAGGTCGGCGCGGATCAGCGCGAGCAGGTCGGGAAGCCGGTCGTTCAGGAAGAAGTGGCCGCCGGCCAGCTCGTGCAGGGTGAAACCGGCGGCGGTGTGCTCGGCCCAGGCGGCGTGCTGCTCCCGGGTGACCGCCCGGTCGTCCCGGCCGCAGAACGCGACGATCGGCAGCGGCAGCGGCTCGCCGGGCACGTACCGGTAGGCGTCCACCCGGCCGAAGTCGGCCCGCAGCAGCGGCAGCAGCAGCTCCACCAGCTCCGGGTGGTCGAACAGCTCGGTGGGAAGGCCACCGCCGTCCGCGAGCCGGCGCAGCAGCTCCTCGTCGTCGGCGCGGGACAGCCCGTCGAAGGGGCCGGGCGCCGTGACGTGCGGGGCGCGGGCGCCGCCGACGTAGAGGCGCAGCGGCAGCGGCCCGCCGGTCCGGCGCAGCTCCCGCACCACCTCGAAGCCGACCCGGCCACCCATCGAGTGGCCGTAGATGGCGTACGGGCGGTCGGCCCGGGCGGCGACGGCCTCGGCCACCTCGGCGACGTCGAAGCGCGGATCCTCGCTGATCCGGTTCTCCCGGCCGGGCAGCTGCACCGGCAGGACCTCGACGTCCGGGCCGATCCCCTCCTGCCAGCGCCGGAACGCGCTCGCGCCGGCACCGGCGTAGGGCAGGCAGAACAACCGCACCGGCGCCTGGGGTCGGCTTCCGGCGGAGACGAACCAGTTCACCGCGGACCTTTCTGCATGGGGTCGATCCAGTACCGCTGGCGCTGGAACGGGTAGGTGGGCAGCCCGGTGCGCCGGACCGTGCCTTCGGGGTGAAGGGCGTCCCAGTCGACGTCCCGCCCGGCGACCCAGTCGGCCGCCAGCTCGCGCAGCGGGCCACCCTCGCCCGCGATCCGGGCGTCGGTGTCCAGCAGCGCGTCCAGTCCGGCCAGGGCGCCGGGCAGGTCGGTGGCGACCACCGCGGCCCGGTGGGCGAAGGCCCGCCGGCCGAGCGCCAGGGTGGCGGCCACCTCGGGCAGCGCCGGGCCGTCGCCGCCGAGGTGGGCCCGCAGCCGGGCCACCGCGGCCCGCAGCGCCGCCGGGGTACGCGCCGACACCGGCAGCAGCCACGGCCCCTCGCCGGGCGGGTCGGCCGGGTCGGCCGGCGGCGGCTGCTCCACCACGACGTGCGCGTTGGTGCCGCCCAGACCGAAGGCGCTGACCCCGGCCACCCGGCGCGGCCCGTCGGGCCAGTCCCGCGCCTTGGTGGGCACGTAGAACGGGCCGGCCGCCAGGTCGATCTCCGGGTGCGGGCGGGTGAAGTGCAGGTTCGGCGGGATCACCCCGTGCCGCACGGCGAGCACCGCCTTGATCAGCCCGGCGATCCCGGCGGCCGCGTCGAGGTGCCCGATGTTGGTCTTCACCGAGCCGAGCGCGCAGCTCTCGGCGGGCGCGGCGCCCGCGTACACCTCGTGCAGTGCAGCGACCTCGATGGCGTCGCCGAGCGGCGTGCCGCTGCCGTGCCCCTCGACGAGGCCGACCTCGCCGGGGGCGACCTCGGCGGTGGCCAGCGCGTTGGCGACCGCGGCGGCCTGCCCGGCCGGACCGGGCACGGCGAAGCCGGCGCGGTCCGCACCGTCGTTGGTGACCGCCCAGCCGGGCAGCACGGCGTAGATCCGGTCGCCGTCGGCCTGCGCGTCGGCGAGCCTGCGCAGCGCGACCACCCCGACGCCGGAGCCGAAGCCGGAGCCGTTGGCGCCCTCGTCGAAGGCGCGGCACCGGCCGTCCGGGGAGGCCAGGCCGCCCGGGACGTGCCGGTGCCGGGGCCAGGTGACGGTCACCCCGCCGGCCAGCGCGAGGTCGCACTGGTAGTCGGCGAGGCTCTGCGCCGCGAGGCAGACCGCGACCAGCGAGCTGGAGCAGGCGCTCTGCACGGCCAGGGCGGGCCCGGTGAGCCCGAGCCGGTAGGCGACCTGCCCGGGCAGGTGGTCGGTGAACTGCCGGCCGATGAGCCGCGCCTCCCAGTCGTCCGGGTCGACGTCGCCCACCACGGCCGGGTTGTCCATGAGGTGGAACAGGAAGTAGCGGTTGGCGGAGGTGGCCGAGTAGACCCCGACCAGGCCGGGGAAGCGCTCCGGGTCGTGCCCGGCGTCCTCCAGGGCCTCCCAGGCGGTCTCCAGGAACAGCCGGTGCTGCGGGTCGGTGCGGGCGGCCTCGTCGGCGGCGAAGGAGAAGAACTCCGCGTCGAAGTCGGCGACCCCGTCGAGCCGGCCGACGGCCCGCACGTGCCGGGGGTCGGCGCGCAGCCCCGGCCCGACGCCGAGGGCGGCCAGCTCGTCGTCGGTGTGCTCGTGGATCGCGTCGACTCCGGTGCACAGGTTCCACCAGAAGGTGGCCACGTCGGGCGCGCCGGGGAACCGGCCGGCGAGGCCGACCACGGCGATCTCGTCTCCGGTGTACTCGCGGGCCGCCGCGGCGGGCGCGGCGGGGGCGGGCAGCACCGGGGCGCGGACCGCCTCGGGCGGGGCGTCGAGCAGCGCCGCCTGGGCGGCCACCGTCGGGTGGTCGAAGAGGCGCAGCATCGGCAGGCGCACGCCGAACCGATCGGCGAGCCGCTGCTGTACCTGGCCCAGCAGCAGGGACTGCCCGCCGACGTCGAAGAAGCTGTCCGTGCGGCCCACCGCCGGCCGGCCGAGCACGGCGCACCAGATGTCGTGCACGGCCCGCTCGGTGTCGGTGACCGGCGCCGCACCGGCCGGCACCTCGGCCACCGGATCGGGCAGCGCCCGCTCGTCGACCTTGCCCGTGACGGTGAGCGGGAACTCGTCGAGCACCACGACCGCGCGGGGCAGCGCGTAGCCGGGCAGGGCGGCGGCGAGCGCGGCGCGCAGCGCGGCCGGGTCGGGGCGGTCGCCGGCCGGGCGCGCGTACGCCAGCAGCTCGCCGTCGCGGGCGATGGCGCGCACCCCGGCCACGCCGGGCTGGGCGGCGAGCACGGCCTCGATCTCGGTCAGCTCGACCCGATGCCCGCGCACCTTGACCTGCCGGTCGAGCCGGCCCAGGCAGACCAGCTCGCCGCCGGGCAGCCGCCGGCCCAGGTCGCCGGTGCGGTACGACCGCGTCCCGTCGGCGTCGACGGTGAACCGGTCGCTGTCCTGGTTGAGGTAGCCGGGGGCGAGATGCCGGCTGCGGACCACCAGCTCGCCGGTGTCCGGGGCGAGGTCGAGCTGGTAGCCGGGGAACGCGGTGCCGATCGGCAACGGGCCGGTGGCTGCCGGATCCACGGTGGACAGCGGCAGCACGTGCCGGGCCACGAACGTCATCTCGGTGGCGCCGTAGCCGTTGACCAGCCGGCAGTCGGGGGCGAACCGGTCCCGGCCGCGGGCGGCGTCGGCGTACGTGGCCTGCTCGCCACCGAGCAGCACCAGCCGGACCGCGTCGAGGCGCCGGTCGCCGAGGGTGTCGAGCAGGTAGCGGTAGACGGTCGGGGTGCAGTGCAGCACGGTGGCCCGGTGCCGGTCGAGCTGGGCGACGGCGTGGGCGAGCCCCTGCCGGCGCAGGTCGACCGGGACCACCGCGGCGCCGGTGAGCAGCGCCGGGTAGAGGTCGGGGATGGCGGCGTCGAAGCTGAACGAGGCGAGCAGGCTGAGCCGGTCGGTCGGGGCGATCGCCAGCGCCGCGATCTGGTTGTCGACGACGTGCGCCAGGTTGCGGTGGGTCTGCCCGACGGCCTTGGGCACGCCGGTGGAGCCGGAGGTGAACAGCACGTACGCCAGCGCGTCCGGGTCGACCGGGACGGGCCGCAGCGGGGCGGGCGGCACCTGGTCCAGTGGCAGCACGGTGCGCCCGTCGGCGAGGTCCCGGGCCAGCTCGCGGTGCTCGGCGGCGCAGGCGAGGGCGGTGACCCCGGCGGCGGCGAGCATGTGGCGCAGCCGGTCGACCGGGAAACCCGGGTCCAGCGGCACGTACGCGCACCCCGCGGCGAGGGCGCCGAGCAGCGCCGCGACGGTCGGGGCGCCATGGGCGGTGAGCAGCGCGACGCGGTCACCGGGTCGGACGCCGGCGGCGACGAGCGCAGCCGCGTGTCCCCCGGCCATCGCGGCCAGCTCGGCATAGGTGACCTCGTGGGTCTCACCGAGCAGGGCCTTGCGATCACCGTGACGCGCCGCGATCTCGCCGAAACGATTGATGATCATCGGCTGTGCCATGTCAGCGGGCTGTGTGTTCCCCGTTGACGGCAGGAGCGCAGCGTTCGGTGAATGTGATCATGATCCCCCCCAGGACTTCACATTGGATGCAGAATAAAGCTCAATCTCTCGATGGGGAGGCCATCGATGCAGGTAAGACCGAAGGGATGACAACACGTGGAAGCTCGGCCGGAGGAATTCGTCCGATCATCCCTCTAGCGCGTAGACGATTTACCGCGTAGGCGTCTACTCGCGAGTTATTTTACGGTGAAAATACTTCCCGGCCGTGGATTTTCCACTTTGGGCGGCCTCGTCGCCGCAGCTCAACCCGGGTCGCGGGGAGCCTGCCTACACATCGTACGGCGGACGCGGGATCGGGTCGACCATCGCGTCGAATCCCTTGGGGAGCTGCGCCACGAGATCCTCGAACTCGCCGACCGTGACCGTGTCGCGCAGCGTGGCGAGCACCGCGCGGGCACCCACCTCGGCGACCGCCGGGTCCACTCCGGCCCGCTCCGCGACCCGGTACAGGAAGGCGACCGCCCCGCCGGTCGTGCCGCCCTCACCCGGCGCGGCCAGATAGCTGCCGACCTCGTCGGGCAGCTGCGCGGCCAGGTCCACCGACTCGGTGGCGGTGATCCGCTCGGCGAGGGTCTGCAACACCGCCCGGGAGATCGTGGCGGCCTGCTCGGTGGGCAGCTCGGACCGGCGGGACACCGCCTCGACGAATCGGGGAAACCGCACAGCCGTACTCCTGTCGTCGCCGGACGCCGCCGGATGTCCGACAGCCCCGGCCCGAGCCGGCCCGGAGTGTCGCGCCCGCGGTTACCCGACTCCTCCGACGGCAAACGGCGCTCATCGCGCCGCCGGCGTCGCGGCGTCCGCCGGCGTCGCCCGGGGGACCGGGAAGTCCCGGATACGCCAGACCGGCGAGCAGCGGGTCACCAGCGCCGCGGCGGCCATCCCCGCGGCCGCCAGCCCGAGGTACGCCGACGCACCCAGCAGCCCGGTCAGCGCGCCGCCCAGCGCCGCGCCGAGCGGCATCGCGCCCCAGATGACGAACCGGCTGGTGGCGGTCATCCGGGACAGCAGCGCCGGCGGGGTGGCGGCCTGCCGGAGGCTGACCGCGTTGACGTTGTAGAGCCCGCTCGCGAAGGCGCTCGCCGCCAGCCCGAGGGCGATGCCGGCCGGGTGCGGCCAGAGCACCAGGGCCGCCCCGGCCTGGAGCACCGCCGCCCCGGTGACCGCCCGGCCGACGCCGAGGCGGGCGCGGGCCCGGCCGGCCACCGCCGCGCCGAGCAGGTAACCGACATTGGCGGCGGCGACCAGCAGGCCGACCGTGGCGGCGGGCAGCCGCAGCTCGCGTACCGCGTGGACCAGCAGCATGGCGAGGAAGCCGGCATGCCACAGGTTGGTCAGGCCGGAGCACAGGGTCAGCGCCCGCACCACCGGGTCCCGGAACACGAAACGGATCCCCCCGGCGGCGTCCCGCCACAGCCCGCCGGATCCCGGCGCCGCCGAGCGGGCCAGCCGGGGCGTACCGGCCAGGAAGAGCGCCGACGTGACGAAGCTGGCGACGTCGACCAGCAGGGCCAGCGGCGCGCCGAGGACGCCGACCAGGACGCCGGCCAGGCCGGGGCCGGCGGTCTGACCGACCGCCCGGGTCGCCTCGAGGCGGGCGTTGGCGTCGGCCAGCCGGGCGGCGGGCACCACCGCCGGCACGGCCGCGAAGTACGCCACGTCGAACAGCACGGTGGCGCAGCCCGCCAGCAGTGCCACCGCGACGAGGTGGGCCAGGCTCAGCAGGCCCGCCGCCCAGGCGAGCGGGACGCTGGCCAGGAGCACGGCCCGGGCCAGGTCGGCGCCGACCAGCACGGCGCGGCGGGGCAGCCGGTCCACCAGCGCACCGGCCGGCACACCCAGCAGCAGGTACGGCAGGGTGGTGGCGGCGGTGAGCGCGGCGACCCCGGTCGCGCCGGCACCGAGCGCGGTCAGCGCGGCCAGGGGCAGCGCCACGCTGGTCACGTGGGTCCCGAGGGTGCTCACGGCGTCGGAGAGCCAGAGCCGGCGGAAGGTGGCGTGCCGCCAGAGGGCGGCCGAGGTGGCGGTCATGCGGGCAGCCTCCGGCGCGTACCAGGGGAACCGGCCGGTGCGGATTGTCACGGTGACAATCCGGCGGCGGCCGGGGCGCGCGGCAGCTAGATTGTCACGGTGACAATCTGGGAGCCGACGGGTCTGGTCAGCCTCGGGCCCCGCTACCTGGCGCTCGCCGACGCGATCGGCGCCGACATCGCGGCCGGCCGGCTCGGCCCCGGCGACCGGTTGCCGCCGCAGCGGGACCTGGCCCGGCGGCTCGGCGTCACGGTCGCCACCGTCGGGCGGGCCTACCAGGTGGCCGCCCGGCGCGGCCTGCTCACCGGCGAGGTGGGCCGGGGCACCTTCGTCGCCCCGGCGCCCGCCCCGCCACCGGCCGGCGCGGCGCCCGTGCTGGACGTGGCCGCCGTGCACCCGCCCGGCCACGGCCCGGTGCACCGGGCCGTCGCGCCGATCCTGCACCGGCTCGCCGCCGACCCGCACGCCATCGGCGCGGAGGACGCCGACGCGGTCCGGCACCGGATCGCCGGCGCCCGCTGGATGGCGCACGCCGGCTGGCGGCCCGAGCCGGACCGGGTCGAGGTGACCGCCGGCGGACAGCACGGGCTGGCCGCCGCGCTCGCCGCGTTCGCCGCGCCCCGGCAGGTGGTGGTGACCACCGAACTCACCAACCCCGGCCTGCTCGCCGCCGCCCGGCTGCTCCGGGTCGAGCTGGCCACGGTGCCCAGCGACGCGGCCGGCCCCCGGCCCGACGCCCTCGACCGGCTCTGCGCCCGCCGCCCGGTCGCCGCGCTGCACCTGCACCCCACGCTGCACAACCCGACCGGGCTCACCGTGCCCGCCGACCGCCGCCGCGAGCTCGCCGCCGTCGCCACCGCCCGCGACCTGGTGGTCATCGAGGAGGACCCGTTCGGCGCGTTGCTGCCCGACCGCCCGGCGCCGGTGGCCGCGTGGCACGCCCGCACCGTCCACCTGAGCGGGCTCACCAAGACCCTCGCCCCGGGGCTACGGATCGGCTACCGGTACGCCCAGCCGTCGCTGGCCGAGCCGCTGCGCGCCGCGGCCCGCGCCCTCGCCTGGGCGCCCGCTCCCCTGGTCGCCGAGGTCGCCACGCAGCTCGTGCTCGGCGGGCACGCGCACCAGCTCGCCGCCGCCCGCGCCACCGAGCTGGCCGGCCGGGCGGCGCTCGCCCGGGAACTGCTCGGCGACCGGGTCGCGGCGCCCGGGCCCGCCCCCTTCGCATGGGTACGCCTCGACGGCGACGCCGAGGCGGTCACCGCGCTCGCCCGCCGGCGCGGCGTCGCGGTCGCCGGCACCGACGAGTTCGCCGCCCGGCGGGGCGCCCCGGCCGGGCTGCGGGTCAGCCTCAGCGCCGACGACCAGACGGTCCGCACCGCGCTGCGCGCCCTGGCCCGACTGCTGCCGGAGGGAGCGGCGGTCAGCGCAGTGCGCCGAGGGACCGGAGGTGGTCGAAGATGATCTGGTCCACCGGGGAGACGCGGTCCCGGTCCGCGTAGCCGAGCCAGGCCAGCTCCGCGATCTCGCTCGCCGGCCGGAGCGTGCCCCGGTAGTCGGCGGCGTAACAGGTCATCCGGACCAGCGTGCCGGCGCCGTGGCCGTGGGCCTGCGCGGTGAAGACGCCCACCGGCGCGGCGGACTCCGGCACGACGGCCACGTCCAGCTCCTCGGCGACCTCTCGGACCAGCGTGGCCAGGTCGGTCTCACCGGCCTCCCGCTTTCCGCCGGGCAGATACCAGACGTCCTTGCCCCGGGACCGGGTGCTCAGCACCCGGCCGTCCTCGATCCGGATCCAGGCAACCTTGTCGATCTCGCGCATATGTTCCTCGTGCTCCCCACATCCAGGCACCGAACCCGGTTCTCCGCGAACCACCGCGTGGGGAGCGTAGTGCCGTCCGAGCACTCCGCCGGGCCCGGCGTCCGGGCGGCTCCGCCCGGGCCGGCGGGCCACCGCGGCGGCCGTCGGGTTTGCCGCCGCCGCACGACGGGGCACTTCCGCCGTGCCGCCCGGAGGCCGGGGCGCCGACGCGGGAACGGAGCAGCCGGATGGGATGGCTGGGAGAACTGCTGGGCAGGCCGGACCGGCCGCGGCAGGACGTCGCGGAGCTGTTGACCACGTACAGCCTCTTCCGCACCACGACGGAGACGGTCGGGCTGGACGACCGGGAGACCGTCCGGCGATGGCTGCGGGAACTCGACCCGGACCTCCGGCAGCAGGTCCACATCCGCCGGCCGTGGGGGGTCATCGCGGCGGTGAGCGACCACCGCGACCCGGTCGGTGTCGTCCTGCAGGAGCCCGACGGCCGGGCGTGGGGCGCGTACGTGCCGGGCGCCGACCGCCGGGAGCACCTGACGCCCGAGCAGGTCGAGGACGTGATGCTCGCCGCGCTGACCTCGACGGGGCGGCCCGAGGGACCGGACTGGCGACCGATCGCCTGACCCGCCCCGCCACCGCTGCGGGAACCGGCCGGCGCCCGCGGCTCGGTAGGCTCGCCGCATGGCCCGCACCACCCACCCCGGCGCCTGCCCACTGGACTGCCCGGACACCTGCGTCTGGCAGCTCACCGTGGAAGACGGCCGGGCCGTCGCGCTGCGCGGCGACCGCGACCACCCGTTCACCCGGGGCGCGCTCTGCGGCAAGGTCAACCGCTACCTCGACGCGGTCAACGGCTCCGACCGGCTGACCACGCCCTACGTGCGCACCGGCCCGAAGGGCGCCGGGCGGGTCGCCTACCGGCCGGCGAGCTGGGCGGAGGCGGTCGAGCGGGTGGCCGCCGGGCTGCGGGCGAGCATCGACCGCGACGGGCCGGAGTCGGTGCTGCCCTACTACTTCGCCGGCACCATGGGCCACGTGCAGGGCTGGACGATGGGCCAGCGGCTCTTCGCCCACCTGGGCGCGTCCCGGCTGGACACCACCATCTGCACCGGCGCGGCCCGGGCGGCGCTGCAGTCGATCTACGGCGGCTCGGTCGGCTTCGAGCCGGAGTCGATCGTCGCGGCGAAGCTCGTCGTGCTGTGGGGCGCCAACCCGCTCGCCACCAACCTGCACCTGTGGCCGTTCGTGCAGCAGGCCCGGGAACGCGGCGCGTACGTGGTCACCGTCGACCCGCTGCGCACCGACACCGCGGCCCGCGGTGACGAGCACGTCGCTCTCCTGCCCGGCACCGACGCGGCCCTGGCCCTCGGGCTCATGCGGCACGTGCGCGACGCCGGCGCGGCCGACGAGGAGTGGCTGGCCGCGCACACCGTCGGCTGGCCCGAGCTGGCCGCCCGGCTCGACGAGTGGCCGGTGGAGCGGGCCGCCGCCGAGTGCGGCCTGCCCGTCGAGGTGGTCCGCCGGCTCGGCGACCGGATCGCCGCCACCCGGCCCACCGCCGTGCGGGTCGGCCTGGGCCTGCAACGCCACCACGGCGCCGGCCAGGCGATCCGGGCGATCTGCGCGTTGCCGCTGGTCACCGGCGATTTCCGCCACCCCGGCGGCGGCGCGCTGGTGTCGACCAGCGGGCACCACCCGATCGACGAGGACCGGGTGGTCCGGCCGCCCGGCATGCCGGCCCCGCGGGCCCGGAAGCTGAACATGAGCCGGCTGGCGACCCTGCTCACCGGCGAGGCCGACCCGCCGGTGACCTCGCTGGTGGTGTTCAACGCCAACCCGGCCGCCACCGCCCCGGACCAGAACCGACTCCTCGCCGGCCTGCGCCGCGCCGACCTGTTCACCGTGGTGCTGGAGCAGCGCTGGACCGACACCTGCGACTACGCCGACGTGGTGCTGCCGGCGACCATGCAGCCCGAGCACCTCGACCTGCACTCGTCCTACGGTCACCACTACACGACGCTGAACCTGCCGGTCACCCGGGCGCCCGGGGAGGCGCTGCCGAACACCGAGATCTTCCGGCGGATCGCCGCCGCGCTCGGCATCGACCACCCCCGGTTCCGCGACAGCGACGAGGACCTGGCCCGGCAACTGCTGGCCGGCACGCCGGTCGGCTTCGAGGAACTGCGCGAGAAGACGTACGCCCGGACCACCGGGGTGCCGGTCGGCGCCGCGCCCTTCGCGGCCGGCGGCTTCCCCACCCCGGACGGCCGGGCCCGGCTGCACGACCCGGCGCTGGCCCGGCTCGGGGTGGACCCGCTGCCCGGGCACACCCCGCCCGTCGAGGCGGCCGACGCCGAACTGGCCCGCCGGTTCCCGCTGGTGCTGCTCGCCCCGGCCGGCCGGTTCCTCATGAACTCCACCTTCGCCTCGCTGCCCTGGCACGCCCGGCGCACCGGGCCGCCCCGGGTGCACCTGCACCCGGCCGACGCGGCGGCGCGCGGCCTCGCCGACGGCGACGCGGTGCGGGTACGCAACGACCGGGGCGCGTTCCTCGCGGCGGTCGCCGTCGACGAGGCGACCCGGCCCGGCCTGGCGTTCACCTACAAGGCCTACTGGGCACGGCTGAGCCCGGGCCGGGCCACGGTCAACGCGGTCACCGCCGTGCGCGACACCGACCTGGGTGCGGCGCCGACGTTCCACGACTGCCGGGTCGAGGTCGAGCCGGTGCCGGCCGAGCTGCTGATCCCCGACCCGCCCGCCGACGGCGCGGCGGCCGTGCCGACCCCGGCCGCACCCGCCGATCCGGCGCCGGTGCCGGCCGGCTGAGCCGGGACTTCCGGCCCGCCGGCCCGGTCCCTGAGCCCCTGCTCCCATTCACCGCCCGTCCGTAGCGTCGGAACCGGCGGCTCCAGGTCGCGGCGGAGCGCAAGAGGCGCCGAGCTGGAGTGCCGGAGGGAAGAGGGAGGTCGCCATGCGAACGTGGCAGGTGCAGGACGTGATGACCGTCGACGTCGCGACGGTACGGGAGGACACGGCGTACCGGGAGATCGTGGAGGTGCTGACCGCCCGGCGGGTCACGGCCGTGCCGGTGGTGGACGAGGCCCGGCTGGTCCTCGGGGTGGTCTCCGAGGCGGACCTCATGTACAAGGTGGAGCTGCTGGGGCAGCCGCAGCCGCGGCGGATCCTGCCCGACCGGCACCGGCGGGAGGCGCGGGCGAAGGCCGGCGCGACCCGGGCCGACGACCTGATGACCGCACCTCCGGTCACCGTCGCGCCGGACGCGTCGCTGGTCGAGGCGGCCCGCACCATGGATGCCCGTGGCGTGAAGCGGCTGCCGGTGGTCGACGACCTGGGCCGGCTGGTCGGCATCGTGACCCGCGGTGACCTGCTCAAGGTGCACCTGCGGCCGGACGCCGACATCCGGCGGGACGTCCGCGAGGAGGTGCTGCGCCGGACCCTCGGCATGCCCGACGGCGTGGTGGACGTGACCGTGCACGGTGGCGTCGTGACCATGACCGGGCAGCTCGAACGCTGGTCCACCGTGCGCCTGGCGCTGCGGCTGGCCCGGCAGGTCAGCGGCGTGGTCGAGGTGGTCGACGCGCTCGGCTACGCGATCGACGACGCGCCGATGTCCGCGCTGCGGGCCGGCGGCGCGACCCCCGCCGGCATCGCCTGACCCTGCCCGCCTGAGGCGCCGGCGTCGCCTCCCCCCGCGACGCCGGCGGGCGCGGGCGGCTCAGCCCTCGGCGAGGGCGTCGAGCACGAGCGCGGCGGTCCAGCCGAACGCCGGTGAGCCGAGCCCGGCGCCGGTGTCCGGGTGGAAGTACTCGTGGCAGCCGGCCGCGTCGACCAGGTCCAGCAGGGACTCCCGCAGCCCGGCGGCCAGGTCGGCGTGACCGTGGGCGCGCAGCCCACGCCACAGCAGCCAGCCGGTGTTCACCCAGCTCGGGCCGCGCCAGTAGCGCAGCGGCTCGAAGTCCGGCGCGGTGCGGTCGTACGTGGGCAGCGGGCGGTCCATCCGGGCGGCCAGGCCGAACCGGGGCGAGCACGCCTCGGCGAGCACCGCCCGCACGTGCTGGGCCGGCAGGTCGGGCAGCATCAGCGGCATCAGCCCGAGCACGGTGCGGGCCGGGACGAGCCGGTCGGCCCGGACGTCGCGCGGGCGGAAGGTGCCGGTGACGGGGTCGTAGAGCCGGTCGACCAGCGCCTGCGTGATCCGCGCCGCGCGGTCCCGGTGCGGGCCCGGGTCGGCGCCCACCACGGTGGCGATCCGCGCGAGGGCCTGCTCGGAGAGCCCGAGCGCCGCGTTGACCAGCGGGCACTCCACGAGGAACGGGTGCCGGCCGCGCAGCCCCTCGTCCCGGTAGCGGCCCGCCCGGTAGGCGTCCACGAGCGCGACGTAGCGGGCGTAGTCCAGGTCGGTGGGGCGGTGCGCGGCGTCGGCGTGCGCGGTGTCGTGCCGGCGGTACGCCCGCATCACCGCCTCGTCGGCGGGCACCGCGGCCAGCGGGGCGTCCCAGGCCGGGCTGTTGTCCAGGCCGGACTCCCACGGGTGCACGACGGCGGCCAGCCCGCCCCCGCCGACGTCCCGCCGGCTGGTCAGGTAGCGCTGCTGGGCCACCAGCCGCGGATAGAGCCAGCGCAGCGCCGCCACGGACGCCTCGGAGGGGGCGCGGCGGTGCACCAGCCACGCGGCCGGGGCGTGCACCGGCGGCTGGACGATCCCCGAGGTGGCCGCCGCCGGGGCGCCGTCGGCCCGGGCCGAGTCCCAGAACTCGGGCCCGGGGAAGTACGCGCCGACCCGCAGCGCCGGGTTGAACACGATGTGCGGCACCCGCCCGTCGGCCCACTGCGCGGCGAACAGGGTGCGCAGCTCCCGCCAGGCCCGGTCGGGCCGGACGTGGGCCAGCCCGACCGCGATGAACGCCGAATCCCAGCTCCACTGGTGCGGGTAGAGCGTGCGGGACGGGACGGTGTGGTCGTGCTCCCAGTTGGCGTCGAGCGTGGCCAGCGCCAGCCGGCGCAGCCGGGCGGCCCGCTCGGCGCCGGTGCGACGGGGCCCGCCGGCCCGTACCCCGGCGGCGCCGCCGGGCACACCGGCGTTCACGCCGCCGCCCGCCGCGGCCGGGCCTGGGCCAGGACGGTGGCGGCCTGGCGCAGGGCGGCGACCGGCTCGCCGCGCAGCCGGCACTCCAGCGCCAGCCAGCCGGGGTAGCCGATCCCGTCCAGCGTCGCGAGCAGGCCCGGCCAGTCCAGGTGCCCGGCCCCGGGCTGGTGCCGGTTGGAGTCGCTGACCTGCACGTGCCCCAGGTACGGCGCGGCCGCGCGCAGCGCCGCGCAGGCGTCGTCCTCCTCGATGTTCATGTGGTAGGTGTCGGCGACCACCCGCACCGAGGGCAGCCCGACGGCCCGGCACAGGTCGACCGCCTCGTCGAGCCGGTTGACCATGTGGTCCTCGTAGCGGTTGAGGGGTTCCAGGAAGAGGGTGACCCCCTCGGCGCGGGCGTGCTCGCCCAGCTCGCCCAGGGTGTCGACCAGCACCTGCCGGTCGCCCTCGGGCGGGCGGGGCGGCTCGAACGGCGGCAGCCGGCGGGAGAACATCCCCCAGGCGGCCGGGGTCATGGCGCCGATCCCGCCCAGCTCGGCGATCACCGAGAGCTGGGAGCGCAGGTTGCGCACGGCGTCGCGGGAGCGCTCGGGGTCGAAGTCGCCGATGAAGTGGTCCATCTCGACGCAGACGGTCGGCATGACCACGCCCTCGGCGCGGGCGCGGCGCAGCTCCGGCAGCCGCCGGGCGAAGGCCAGGTCACCCCGGCCGCGCAGCTCGATGCCCTGGTAGCCGAGGGAAACGGCGAGGGCGTACTTCTCGGGCAGGCCGGCGCCGGGGAGCAACTGCTCCTGGCAGGCGAGTGGGATGGTCATTCAGAACCTCAGCACCACTTGGAGGACGTCACCGTCACCGCGGTCGAGCAACGCCAGCGCGTCGGCCACCGCGCCCGCGTCGACGACGTGGCTCACCAGCGGCAGCGGGTCGACGCTGCCCTCGGCCACCAGGTCCATGAAGGTGTGCGCGATCCGCGCCCCGGTCCACCGGCCGGCCGTGCCGGGTGCCGGGGCGGGCCCGGACACCTGGGCCGCCACCAGCTGGATCCGGTTGTGGTGGAACTCCTCGCCGAGTCCCAGCCCGTGCGCGTACCCCTGGTAGAAGCCGGCGGCCACGACGCGGCCGGCGTGGGCGGTGGCGCGGATCGCCTCGTGCAGCGCCGGGTACGACCCGGACAGCTCCAGGCAGACGTCCGCGCCGCGGCCGCCGGTGGCCGCGTGCAGTGCGGCGGCGGCGGAGTCGACGGCGGCGTCGACGACCCGGCGGGCGCCCAGCCGGGTGGCGTGCGCGAGCCGGTCGGGCACCCGGTCGACGGCCACCACCCGGGCTCCGGAGAGCACGGCGAGCCGCGTGCCGAGCAGCCCGATGACGCCCTGCCCGAAGACACCGACCCAGTCGCCGAGGTGCAGGTCACCGGCGAGCACGGCGGTCAGCGCGATGGCGCCCGGGCGGGCGAAGACGGCGACCAGGGGGTCGAGCCCGGGCGGCAGCGGGGTGACCGCGCCGGCGGCCAGCACGGCCTCCGCGCGGTGCCCCCAGATGCCCCAGACGACCTGGCCGGGCCGGCGGTCGGCGACGTCGGGCGCGACCTCGACGACCTCGCCGACCTCCTCGTAGCCGAAGCCCACCACGGGGTAGGCCGGCGCGGCCTGCCGGGGCACGAACATCCGGGTGGCGTCGTCCCAGTCCTTGCTGAGCCGGGGGTTGCTGCCCCGGTAGAGGGTCAGTTCGGTGCCGGCGGAGATCCCGGAGTAGCAGGTGCGGACGCGGACCTGGCCCGGGCCGAGCGGGTCCGGGGGGCAGGGCTCCAGGCTCACGCGCCGGGGCCCGGCCAGAGAGACAACCCAGTTGCCCATGGCGTCGCTCCGAGGGAAGTGCCGGACCCGATCCTACCCCGAAATATCGACAAATGTCTTGTAATTGATCAATCGAGGGCGTTGAATCCCTGATGTACCCTTCGAGAGGAGTGCCACCGATGTCATCACCCTCGATGCGGATGCTCGCCTCCACCCTGATCATGGCACTTGCCGGGACAACCCTGCTGGCCTGCGGTGACGACGAGCCGAAATCCGACAGTTCCCAGATAACCGTGTGGAGCCTGGAAGACGTCGCGGACCGGGTGAACGCCACCAAGGCGATCATCGCCGACTACACCGCCAAGACCGGCGTCAAGGTCAATCTGGTCACCGTCAACGAGGACCAGTTCCCCTCCCTCATCGCCTCCAGCGCCGCCGCCGGCGACCTGCCCGACGTGGTCGGCTCGGTCTCCCTGGCCGGGGTGCGCACCCTGGCCGGCAACGACCTGCTGGAGCCGGACGCCAACAAGCGGGTCGTCGAGAAGCTCGGCCGGGACACCTTCTCCCCGCGCGCCCTCGACCTGACCAGCGAGGACGGCAGGCAGCTCGCCGTGCCGAGCGACGGGTGGGGCCAGCTGCTGGTCTACCGCAAGGACCTGTTCGCGGCGGCCGGCCTGCCCGCCCCCGACACGTACGAGAAGATCGCCGCCGCGGCGGCGAAGCTGAACACCGGCGGCGTCGCCGGCATCACCGCGGCGACCGCACCCGGTGACGTCTTCACCCAGCAGACCTTCGAGCACCTGGCCCTGGCCAACAACTGCCAGCTCACGGACGACGCGGGCAAGGTCACGCTGGACTCCCCCGAGTGCGTGGAGGCGTTCCGCTTCTACGGCGACCTGATGCGGAACAACTCGGTCAAGGGCGCGCAGGACGTGGACACCACCCGCGCCACCTACTTCGCCGGCAAGGCGGCAATGCTGATCTGGTCGCCGTTCATCCTCGACGAGCTGGCCGGGCTGCGGAACGACGCCAAGCCGACCTGCCCGCAGTGCCAGTCCGACCCGGCGTGGCTGGCGAAGAACAGCGGCTTCGTCACCGCCATCAAGGGCCCGAACGGCGCCGAGCCGGCCCAGTACGGCGAGATCAGCTCCTGGACGGTGCTCGACGGCGCGAGCGACCCCGCGTCGTCCTTCGTGGAGTACATGCTCTCCGACGGCTACCCGCGCTGGTTCGGCATGTCCCCCGAGGGACGCTTCCCGGTCCGCACCGGCACCGCCGAGGACAAGCAGAACTTCCTCACCGCCTGGAACACCAGCCAGGCCGGGGTGGACCGCAAGCAGCCGCTGTCGGCGGTCTACGGCGAGGACGTGCTCGCCACCCTGCGCAAGAGCCCGGACACCTTCCAGCGCTGGGGGCTGACCCAGGGCCAGGGGAAGCTGGTCGGGGCGATCCTCGGCGAACTGCCCGTGCCCAAGGCGCTCGCCGACGTGATCGGCGGCAAGTCCGACGCCCGCGCCGCCGCCGAGCGGGCGAAGAAGGACGTCGACGCGATCGCCAAGGGCGTGAATTGACCACCACCGCGCCGGAGGCCGGCCGCTCCCCCACCCGGGAGCGACCCCGCCGACCCGGCGGCCGACGCCCGCTCACCCTGCGCCGCCGCGAGTCCCGCGCCGGGCTCGCGCTGGTCACCCCCACCCTGCTCGTCGTGGTCGCGGTGATCGGCATCCCCATCGTCTGGACCGTGGTGCTGGCCTTCCAACGGGTACGCCTCGCGACCCTGCGCCGCACCGGCCTCTTCGGAGAGCTGACCCTGGACAACATCGACCGGGTGCTGCACACCCCCGGTTTCGCCGACACGCTCTGGACCACCGTCGTCTACAGCGCCGGCGGGACGGCCGGATCGATCCTGGTCGGCCTCGTGGCGGCGCTCGTGGTCCGCCGCCCGTTCCGGGGCCGCACGATCGTCCGCGCGTCGATGCTGCTGCCGTACGTGGCGCCGGTGGTCGCCATGACGTTCGTCTGGCAGGTCATGCTCGACCCGCAGATCGGCTTCGTCAACGACTGGGGACGGCGGTTCCTCGGCTGGGACGCGCCCGTGCCGTTCCTGTCCCAGGAGTCCACCGCGCTCTGGACGGTCATCGCGTTCGAGGCGTGGCGCTACTTCCCGTTCGCCTTCCTGTTCCTGCTGGCCCGGCTCCAGGCCGTGCCCGCCGAGCTGGAGGAGGCCGCCCGGGTCGACGGCGCCACCCCGACCCAGCGCTTCCGGCACATCCTGCTGCCCCAGCTCATGCCCGTGATCGCGCTGATCGGGGTGCTCCGGTTCATCATGACCTTCAACAAGTTCGACGACGTCTACCTGCTCACCGGCGGCTCGGCCGGCACCGAGGTGGTCAGCGTCCGGGTCTACCAGTTCCTCACCGCGCGCACCGATATCGGCGCGGCGGCGGCGCAGGCGGTGGTGCTGGCCGTCGTGCTGATCGTCTTCGTGGCGATCTACCTGCGCTTCTTCGGCGGCCGGCGGGAGGAGGCGTGATGGACCGGGACCGTGTCGAGACGGTGAGCCTGCGCTGGCTGCGCCGACTGGTGATCGCCGCCTTCCTCGTGGTCACCCTGCTGCCGTTCTGGTACATGCTGGTGCTCTCCGTGCGCCCCATCGAGCGGCTGCTGCTCGACCCCGGCTCGCTGCTCGTGCCGGTCGGCGAGCTGACCGTGGCCACGTACGCCGAGGTGCTCAAGTCGGTCGAGGACGGCGGGCAGGGCTTCCTCGCCTTCATCCGCAACAGCGGCATCGTGGCGCTGGCCGCCACCGCGCTCACCCTGGTGATCGCGATCCCCGGCGCGTACGCGGTGTCCCGGTTGCGGTTCTTCGGCCGCCGGCAGGTCAGCGCGCTGTTCCTGGCGGTCTACCTGTTCCCGTCGATCGTCATCGCGATCCCGCTCTTCGTGGTCTTCACCCGGGCCGGGCTGCGCGGGTCGCTGGTCGGGCTGGTGCTGGTCTACATCTCGCAAACCCTGCCGGTCTCGGTCTACATGCTGAAGAACTACTTCGAGACGATCCCGGTCAGCCTGGAGGAGTCCGCGGCGATCGACGGGGCCGGCCGGCTCGGCATCATCCGCCGGGTGAGCCTCCCGCTCGCCGCGCCGTCGGTGATGGCGGTCGCCCTCTACGACTTCATGATCGCCTGGAACGAGTTCCTCTTCGCGCTGCTCTTCCTGGTCGACCGGCCCAACCGGTGGACCGTGTCGCTGGGCCTGTCCCTGCTCGCCGACGGCGTCGAGGTGCCGAAGACGGTGCTGATGGCCGGCTCGGTCATCCTCACCCTGCCGATCGTGGTCCTCTTCTTCGCCAGCGAGCGGCTGCTCACCGAGGGCCTCACCAGCGGCGCCGAGAAGGGCTGACCGACCGTGGCGGACGGTGGTGGCCGGGACGCGCACCGGCGCCCCGGCCGCCACCGGCGCCTTCCAGCCCTCGGCCGAGGTTCCCCCGCCCTGGCCCGACAAGATCAGTTACCGTGACGGCATGGGTAAGCCGACCCGCTGGGTGACCGAGACCGAGCCAGGCCACTCGCAGTGGTATATCGACCGGTTCCGCCGGCTCGCCGCCGAAGGGGCGGACCTGGCCGGCGAGGCCCGGCTGCTGGACGCGCTGGTCCCGCCCGGCGCGCGGATCCTGGACGCCGGCTGCGGGACCGGCCGGGTGGCCGCCGCGCTGGCCGCCCGGGGCCACACCGTGGTGGGCGTCGACGCCGACCCGGTGCTCGTCGACGCGGCCCGCGCCGATCATCCCGGCCCGCGCTTCCTGGTGGCCGACCTGGCCGAGCTGGACCTGGCCGCACAGGACGAGCCCGAACCGTTCGACGCGGCCGTGGTGGCCGGCAACGTGATGGTGTTCGTCGCCCCCGGCACCGAGCGCGCGGTGCTGTCCCGCGTCGCCGCGCACGTCCGCCCGGACGGCCTCGTGGTGGTCGGCTTCGGCACCGACCGGGGCTACCCGGTCACCGGGCTGGACGCCGACGCGGTGGCCGCCGGGCTCCGCCTCGAACACCGCTTCGCCACCTGGGACCTGCGCCCCTGGCACGACGACGCGGAGTTCGCCGTGACCGTGTTCCGCAGACCGGCCGCCTGAGCCGTCGCCGCGCCCGTTCCGGCGCGTGGCCGTCGGTGCGGCCGGGACGGCGCCACCCGGCGCGCGGCCGATGGTGCGGCCGGGACGGCGAGCCGCGAGAAGCGGGCGCAGCGGCCCGGGTAAGGCCACAGTGCGGGCGGCGGCCGGGTCAGGCCGGGGCGGCCACGGTGCGGGCGGCGGCCGGGTCGAGCGGGCTGCCGGCCGGCACCAGGCTGACCAGGCCCGCCGGCAGGCGGACCGGACGCACCCCGGCGTAGCCGAGCATGCCGGGCACCTCGGCGCCGGCCAGCGCGTAGCGCCGGCCCAGGTCGGTGACCACGCACACCGCGCCGCCGGTGGCGCCGGGAGCGGCGACCGACTCGACAAGTGCGCCCCGCCCGGGCTCGACCAGCACCTGGTCCGCCAGCCCGCTCCGGCCGGCCGGCGTGCGGGCGGCGGCGGAGAGGTCCGGCGGGGTGACGCCGAGCCGGACCTCGCGTACGCCGCTGTCGTCGCCGGCCCGGGCGCAGAGCGCGCCGCCCTCCATGGTGGCCAGCGCGGGCGGGACGGCGGGCGGGGCGGCCGGCCCGGTGGGCACCAGGTCCGGGAGCTTCGGCAGGGCCGCGAACCGGCCGACGGTGATCGGTTCCGGGTCGCCCTGGCCGGTGCGGGCGAGCAGCAGGGCGGCCTGCAACTCGGTGACGCCGGCCAGGCCGCTGCGCGCGGCCACCGCGTACTGCCGGCCGCCGCCGGAGTTACGGACCAGGTAGACGTCCCCGACGGTCGCGCCGGTGACCCGCTCGGACGGGCTGCCCAGGCCGCGCAGCGGGGGCGGCGCCAGGTCGGCGCCGGCCGGCACGGTGTGGAGCAGCGCCGGGGCCACCGGCACCGCCCGCTCCCGGGTGGTGGCCAGCGCGGCGAGCACCCGCTCGGTGTCGCGGAGCAGGTAGCGCCGCTCGTGCCAGATCAGGTGCAGGCTGCCGTCGGGATGGCGCAGCAGCAGGCCCTGGTCGCCGAGGGACCGGCCGCCGGTGGCGTCCCGCCCGATGAGCAGCGCGGAACGGACGTCCGTGCGCCCCGCCTCGGCGGCGGTGACCGAGCAGACCGTCCACGCCCCGGTGGCGAGCCGGCCCGGCGCGGGCAGCGAGTCGGGGGCGTCGGCGATGCCGAGCGGCAGGCCGCGCGGCACGCCCTCGATGGAGCGGCGGGAGACCAGCACGGTCTTCGGCCGATCCGCGCCGATCACCAGCAGCGCCGAGGCGTAGTTGAGGACCGGGTGCAGCTTCTCCTCCCGGTAGACGAACCGGGCGCCGGACTCCTTCTCCACGATCACCGCGCCCGGGTCGCGCCAGGCGCTGCGACCGCCCGAGAACAGGCCGTAGAGGGCGACCCCGCCGAGCGCGATCACGGCGACCAGCACGCTGGCCAGGCCGGCGCCGGCCAGCCGGCGGAACGGCGACTGCGCCGGGTCGGTCTCCCGCATCACCAGCGCCGTGACCGCCCGGTGGACGGTGAACTGGTACGAGTGGAGCTGGTCCTGCCGCGACGGCATCGGATCCCTTCCGCCGGGTGCTTCGGCGCACAGGATAGACGCTCCGTCGATCCTTTGTGGACCCTGCGTGGTGCCGTCAGCCGGCCGGGGCGGGCCGGACGTGGGTCTCGTACATCCGCAGCGCGACGAGCAGACCGGACGCGGCGGTGAGTCCCGCCACCGCCCAGGTGGCGCCCCGGATGCCGACGAGGTCCGCGAGCAGGCCGGCCGACAGGGCGCCCACGGCGAACCCGCCGTCCCGCCAGAGCCGGTAGACGCCCACGGCGCGGGCGCGCCACGCCGGGTGGGCGACGTCACCGACGGCGGCCAGCAGCGCGGGGTACACCATCGCGGTGCCGGCGCCGAGCAGCACCGCGCCCGCCGCCCATCCGCCGAAGCCGTGGGCGCCGGCGATCAGTCCGAGTGCACCGGCCTGGGTCAGCATCCCGACCACGATGAGGGGCTTGCGGCCGACGCGGTCGGCGAGCGGACCGGTGACGAGTTGACCGAGTCCCCACACCGCGGGGTAGAGGGCCGCCAGCAGGCCGATCCGGGGCAGGGAGAGCCCGGCCGCGGCGAAGAGCACCGGGAACAGCCCCCAGGCGAGGCCGTCGTTGAGGTTGTTCACGAGGCCCGCCTGGCTGGCCGAGCTGAGCGCCGGTTCCCGCCAGCTGACCAGGGCCAGGACCCGCCTCGTGGTGAGGCCGCCGTGGTGGGCGCCGCCCCGGTGGGTGGCGGCCTCGTGGTGGGCGTGGCCCCGCGTCTCCCGGACGAGCAGCGCGGACAGGCCCAGGCCCACGGCGACGTAGGCGGCGCCGAGCAGGAACGGCGCCGGCCGCAGCCCGTACCGCGCGGCGAGGGCGCCGGTGGCCAGCGCGGTGCCGGCCACCGCCAGGTAGCCGGCCGCCTCGTTCAGCCCCATGGCGAGGCCGCGCCGGTGCGGCCCGGCCACGTCGATCTTCATGATCACCGTGGTGGACCAGGCGAGTCCCTGGTTGAGGCCGAGCAGCACGTTGGCGGCGACCACCCAGCCCCAGCTCGGCGCCCAGATCAGCAGCAGCGGCACCGGGATCGCCACCAGCCAGCCGGCCAGCAGCACCGGTCGGCGGCCGTACCGGTCGGCGAGGGTGCCGGCGAAGAAGTTCGTCACCGCCTTGGTCGCACCGAAGGCGAGGATGTACGTCAGCGCGGCGGTGTACGCGGTCAGGTGGAACTCCCGCGCGCCGAGGAGCGGCAGCACGGTGCGCTCGGTGCCGAGCACGCCGCCGACCAGCGCATTGACCACGACGAGCAGGAGGAACTGGGCGGCGTTCGCCCGCAGTCCCAGCCTCGGCGCGGCGGAGGTCGCCGTCATGTCTTCTCCAAGACGTCGGGCGGGTGGCCGGGGGATCCCCGGCCACCCGCGGCCGGGCGGTCAGACGGCGGCGTGCAGGGACTGCCAGGCGCCGAATCCGCCGAGCAGGTCGGAGACGTCCGTCCGGCCGGCGTTGCGGAGCAGGCTGGCCGCGACGGAGGAGCGGTAGCCGCCGGCGCAGTGCACCACGACCGGCCGGTCGGCCGGCACCTCGTCGACGCGGCGGGCGAGCTCCGCGAGCGGGATGTGCCGCGAGCCGTCGACGGCGCCCTGCTCCCGCTCTCCGGAGTTGCGGACGTCCAGCACCAGCGGCGGTGTGGCGGTGTCCAGCGCCGCGCGCAGTTCGGTGGCGGTGACCCGGCTGGCCGGGGTCAGGTCGGCGGCCATCTCGAGGAACGCGCGCCCGGGCTCGCGCAGGTGACCCGCCACGTGGTCGAAGCCGATCCGGGCGAGGCGGACGACGATCTCCTCCTCCCGGTCCTCCGGGGCGACCACCAGAACCTCGCGGTCCGGCGCGACCACGCTGCCGGCGGTTTCGGCGAACCGGCCGTCGGCCGGGATGTTGATCGCTCCCCGGACGTGGCCGGTGGCGAACTCCTGGGGGTCGCGGGCGTCGACGACCAGCGCGCCCCCGGCGCGGGCCCGGGCGAACTCGGCGGCGCCGAGCGCGCGCGGGACCCGGCTGTGGTCGAACAGCTCCCGGGCCTTGCGGTTGAGCACCGCGTCGTACGCGAAGTAGCCGGGTGCGGCCGGCTGGCCGCCGGTGACCAGGTCGAGGAACCGGTCCTCGCTCATCGGCGCACAGGCGTAGTTGGTGCGGCGCTGCTCGCCGATGGTGGACTGC
The DNA here is from genome assembly GCF_040609975.1 of Micromonospora sp. NPDC004551. Lineage (NCBI taxonomy): Bacteria > Bacillati > Actinomycetota > Actinomycetes > Micromonosporales > Micromonosporaceae > Micromonospora > Micromonospora sp. NPDC004551. Next base: position 60,470 of record NZ_JBEXLM010000017.1, read on the forward strand.
CGCTCGGTGGAGAGGTTCTTGCCGCAGGCCGAGCCGGCTCCGTGCGCCGGGAAGACGCGGACCTCGTCGGGCAGGCCCATCAGCTTGCGCTGCACGCTGTCGTAGAGCATCCGGCCGAGGTCGTCGGCCGTGGCGCCGAGCGAGGCGAGCAGGTCGGGCCGGCCCACGTCGCCGATGAACAGCGCGTCGCCGGTGAGCACCCCGTACGGCACCGGGTCGGCGGCGTGCTCGTAGACGAGGATGCTGACCGATTCCGGGGTGTGTCCCGGGGTCTCCATGATCTCCAGCGTCACGTCCCCGAGGCTGATCCGCTCCCCGTCGGTGAGCTTGCGGCTCGGGTACTCGGTCTCGGCCCGCCGGCCGTAGCCGATCCACGCGCCGGTCGCGGCGGCCACCTCGAGGTGCCCGGCGAGGAAATCGGCGTGGAAGTGGGTGTTGATCACCCCTTCGATGGTCAGGCCGTGCGCCCGCGCATCGGTCAGGTAGTCGTCGACGTCCCGGCGTGGGTCGACGAGCACCGCCCGCCCGGTGCTCTCGTCGGCGACCAGGTACGACGCCTGGGACAGGCAGTCGAGGTAGTACTGGGTGAACAACATCGTGCCGAACTCCTTCGCAATGATGACTGGCAATGCACTCGCGGTAACTGATACCCCTGGGGGTATACTTCGGGCGGACGGCCCCGCCTCCCGGAAGCACCGGCCCGGCCCGGCTCAGGCGGCCGGGTCGTCCACCCCGGCGACGACGGGGCGGCCACTGCGGGCCCATCCGCCGGTGCCGCCGCGGACCGAGCGGGCGTCGATGCCGGCGCGGGCCAGGAACTGCGCGGCGGCAAGGCTCCGGTTGCCGCTGGCGCAGATGACGTAGACGGGACGGTTGCGCGGCAGTTCCCCGACCACGGTCGGCAACTGGGCCAGCGGCACCGAGCGGGCGCCGGGCACGTGTCCCTCGACGTACTCGAACGGCTCCCGCACGTCCACGGCGACCGCCCCTCCGGCGTGCGCGGCGGCGAACTCCGCCAGGTCGACCTCTCGCATGCTCATCTCCTCCTCGAGTCCGTATACCCCCGGGGGTATCCCACGTCGACTCTAACCCGCCGGACGCGCATCGACATTCCCGAGTGAGCCGGCGCACCGGCCACAGATGCCCGGACCTGGACCGCCGCGAATTCAGGCGGTCACGGCATCCAGCGCCGCCCGCAGCCGGGCGGCAGCCTCGTCGGCGACCGCCCGCAGCTCGGGCTCCTCACTGAGCCGCACCATGACCTGCGGATCCATGGCCTGCACCACCGTGCCGTCCGGCCCGTCGGCGCGGACCACCACGTTGCACGGCAGGAGCAGGCCGATCGCCGGGTCCGCCCGCACCGCGCGGTGCGCCAGGGGCGGGTTGCAGGCCCCGAGGATGACGTAGTCCGCGAGGTCGACCCCGAGCTTGTCGCGCAGCGTCGCGCGCAGGTCGATCTCGGTCAGCACCCCGAAACCCTGGTCCTTCAGGGCCGCCCGGACGCGCTCCAGCGTCGGGGCGAACCCGGCGGGCACCCGGGTGGTCATCGCGTAGCTCATGGCGTCTGCCCCCTTCACGCCCATGGTGGTCGGCCGCGGGGGTCGGGCACCCGGGATCCGGTGACGCGCCACTCAGGCGGGGAATCCGCCGGAGAACCGGGCGGTTGCGCATACCCGTGGGGGTATCCACTGGCAGACCGGTACCCCCTGGGGTATGTTGATGGCAGGAGGTAGTGCCGTGAAGCTTCAACCCGAGATGACCAGCGAGGCGCTGACCCGGCTCAAGCGGGCCCGGGGCCAGCTCAACGCCGTCATCGAGATGATGGAGAGCGGCGAGGACTGCCGGGCCGCCCTGACCCAGCTCGCGGCCGTGTCCAAGGCCATCGACCGGGCCGGCTTCAAGATCATCGCGTCCGGCATGCGGCACTGCGGCACCGCCCGGGAGCGGGGCGAGGAGCCGGAGATGACCGAGGAGGAGCTGGAGAAGCTCTTCCTCGCCCTGGCCTGACCGAGGAATCCACCGCCCTCGCCGCGTGATCGCGGCGAGGGCGGGTAAACACACGCCCGGGACCCGGGCCGACGTCTGTCTCCCACATACCCCCCGGGGTATATGGGGAAAGAGAGGAGAACAGCACATGTCAGTCGAGGTGTCCGTCATCGCGACGTCCTCGCTCGGCGATCGCAGCTACCTGGCCTCCGACGGTCAGGTGGCGATCGTGGTCGACCCCCAGCGCGACATCGACCGGATCCTGTACCTCGCCGGCGCCAAGGGCGTGCGGATCACCCACGTGGTGGAGACGCACATCCACAACGACTATGTCTCCGGGGGTCGGGAACTCGCCCGGATCACCGGCGCCCGGTACCTGGTGGCCGCCGACGACGAGGTCGGCTTCGACCGGATGCCGGTGACCGACGGCGACAGGGTGCCCGTCTCCGACCGGCTGCGGCTCCGCGTGGTCGGCACCCCCGGCCACACCTTCCACCACCTGTCGTACGTCCTCGACGAGGCCACCGACGGCGGCTGGCAGCCGGCGGGCGTCTTCACCGGCGGCTCGCTGCTGTTCGGCACCACCGGACGCACCGACCTGCTCGGCCAGGAGCACGCCCACGCACTGGCCCACCACCAGCACGCCTCGGCGCGGCGGCTCGCCGACCTGCTGCCCGACGGGGCCCAGGTGTGGCCCACACACGGCTTCGGCAGCTTCTGCTCGGCCAGCCAGGCCGACGCCCCGGACTCGACCATCGGGCGGGAGAAGCAGGCGAACGCGGTGCTGCGACTGGCCGCGGACGAGTTCGTCACCCAGACCCTCGCCGGCCTGGACGCCTACCCGGCGTACTACGCCCACATGGGCGTGGCGAACAGCGCCGGCCCGGCCCCCGTCGACCTCACCCCGGTCGCCCGGGCCGACGCGGCCCAGCTCAGCGACCGGATCTCCGCCGGGGAGTGGGTGGTCGACCTGCGGCACCGCAAGGCGTACGCGGCCTCGCACCTGGCCGGCACGGTCAGTCTCGCGCTGGACGGCCCGATGTCGACCTGGCTGGGCTGGCTGATCGACTGGGGCACGCCCATCACGCTGCTCGCCGAGACCGCCGAGCAGGTCGCCGACGCCCAGCGCGAGCTGGTCCGGATCGGCATCGACCGGCCGGCCGCGCAGGCCACCGGCACGGCCGAGCAGTGGGCGGCCACGCCCGACCAGCTCCGCGAGCTGCGGATGGCCGACTTCCCGGCACTGGCCGCGGCCCGCGCCGGGAACACCCCGGCCGAGTTGCCCACCCCGGACGTCGTGCTCGACGTGCGGATGACCAACGAGTGGCGCGCCGGCCACGTCGAGGGCGCCGTCCACATCCCGCTGCCCGACCTGCCCCACCGGCTCGCCGACGTGCCGCCCGGCGCGGTCTGGGTGCACTGCGGCTCCGGCTACCGCGCCACCGCCGCCGCGTCGCTGCTGGCCAACGCCGGCCGCGAGGTCGTCGTCATCGACGACAGGTTCGACCGGGCCGAGGCGGCGGGTGTCGCCATGTCCGGCAACGCCTGACCCGTACCCCTGGTCCCGGCCGGCGCCACCGCGCGCCGGCCGGCGATCCACCCTGCCGTCAACCATGGCGATTCGTCCCTGAACGAGGAGAAATGACTACTTCCGAGACCACCCGCCCGGCCACGCTGGACGCCGCCACCCTGCGGGAACTGATCGACTCCGGGCGCTCCCCCCGGCTGCTCGACGTGCGGACCCCGGCCGAGTTCGAGACCGTGCACATCCCCGGCGCCTACAACGTCCCGCTGGACCTGCTCAAGGAACACCGCGAGGAACTGCGTAACCACCTGGCCGAGGACGTGGTGCTGATCTGCCGCTCGGGCGCCCGCGCAACCCAGGCCGGGCAGACACTGGCCGGGGTCGGACTGCCGAACCTGAAGGTCCTCGACGGCGGCATGCTCGCCTGGCAGGCGGCGAACGCGCCGACCAGGCAGGGCACTCCCCGCTGGGACCTGGAGCGGCAGGTCCGTCTCGTCGCCGGCGCCATCGTCCTGGCCAGCATCGTCGGCTCGGTGTTCGTGCCGGGCCTGAAGTGGGTCGCCGCGTTCATCGGCGCCGGCCTCACCTTCGCCGCGGTCACCAACACCTGCGCCATGGGCATGCTGCTCAGCAAGCTGCCGTACAACCGGGGCGCCAGCTGCGACCTCGACACGGTCGTCGGCCAGTTGCGCGAGGGCAACGGGGAGCGGGCATGACCCCGTCCCTGCTGCTCACCGTCGGCCTGGCCGTGCTGATCGGGATCAGCCTCGGCCTGCTCGGCGGCGGCGGGTCGATCCTCGCCGTCCCGCTGCTGGTCTACGTCGCCGACCTGCCGGCCAAGGAGGCGATCGCCACCTCCCTGCTCGTCGTCGGCGCCACCAGCGCCGTGGGCGTGCTGCCGCACGCCCGTGCCGGTCGGGTCCGCTGGCGCACCGGGTTGATCTTCGGCCTGGCCGGCATGACCGGCGCCTACGCGGGCGGCCGGCTGGCGGAGTTCGTCCCGGCGGGCTTCCTGCTCACCGGCTTCGCCGTGATGATGCTGGCCACCGCGATCGCGATGATCCGTGGCCGGCGCACCGCCGAGGGCGGGCCGGTGCCGCACGAGCTGCCGGTGTTCCGGGTGATCCTCGACGGGATCGTCGTCGGTCTGGTCACCGGGCTGGTCGGCGCGGGCGGCGGCTTCCTCGTGGTGCCCGCCCTGGCCCTGCTGGGCGGCCTGCCCATGCCCGTCGCCGTCGGCACCTCACTGGTGGTCATCGCGATGAAGTCCTTCGCCGGCCTGGCCGGCTACCTCTCCAGCGTGAGCATCGACTGGGGCCTCGCCCTCGCGGTCACCGCCGCCGCCGTCGTCGGCAGCCTTCTCGGCGGCCGGCTCGCCGGGAGGATTCCCGCCGACCTCCTGCGTAAGTCGTTCGGCTGGTTCGTGGTGGTGATGGGCATCTTCGTCCTCGCCCAGCAGCTGTCCCCGATGGCGGGACTCACCCTGGGGGCGCTCGCCGCAGCCGGTACGGTCACCATGGCGGTGTGGGGCCACCGGAGGAGGAGACACAGTGGACAGCAGCGCCTGGGACAGCCGGTACGCGAGCACGCCGGGTCTGGTGTGGAGCGCTGAGCCGAACCGGTTCGTGGTCGAGTCGGTCACCGGCCTGACGCCCGGCGCCGCGCTGGACCTGGCCGCCGGTGAGGGACGCAACGCGGTCTGGCTGGCCGAGCAGGGCTGGCGGGTCACCGCGGTGGACTTCTCGCCGGTCGCCGTCGGCCGGGGACGCGAGCTGGCCGCCGGGCGCGGCGTCGAGGTCGAGTGGCGGGTCGCCGACGTCACCGCGTACCGGCCGGTGCCGGGCAGCTACGACCTGGTGCTCATCAGCTACCTGCACCTGCCCGCCGCCGATCTCGCCGGGGTGCTGGCCGCGGCCCGGCAGGCGCTGCGCCCCGGCGGGAGCCTCGTGGTGGTCGGCCACGACCTGGCGAACCTGTCGGGTGGCACCGGCGGGCCGCAGGACCCGGCCGTCCTGCTCACCCCGGAGGCGGTGGTCGACGGGCTGGCCGGGTTGCACATCCGGCGCGCCGAGACCGCCCGCCGTCCGGTGGCCACCACGAACGGCCGCACCGTCGACGCGCTCGACACGGTCGTCGTGGCGAGCCGCCCTGAGTGACCGGTGCCGCGGCCGGTCAGGGTCGCAGGATCAGCCGGATCGGGTTGCCCTCCTTCTCGTGCACCCGGCGCACCGCCTCCGGCGCGTCGGCCAGCGGCAGCACGTCGCTGACCGAGGCGGACAGGTCGAGCCGGCCCAGCCCCGTGAGGGTCACCAACTGCCCGACGTGCTCGGCCTCGGAGCCGTAGTGGCCGAGCACCGCCTGCCGGTTGTAGGTGAACCGGCTGTCCGACGGGATGCTGACCGGCTGGTTGGCGATGCCGGCGAGCACCAGGCGGCCGTGCCGGCCGAGCACGGTCATGGCCTGCTCGCGGACCGCGTTGACGCCCGCGAAGTCGAAGGCCACGTCGAGTCCCCGGGTGCCGACGAGTTCGAGCACGGCGTCCTTGAAGCCGTCGTCCGCCGGGTCGAGCGCCACGTCCGCCCCGAGGGCGACCGCCCGGTCCCGGGCCGCCGGCAGCGGGTCCACGGCGATCACCGGGGCGGCGCCGACCAGCAGCAGCAACTGCACCGCGTGCGCGCCGAGGCCGCCGACGCCCCACACGGCGGCCGCCTCCGCCGGCCGGACCCGGGCGGTCTCGGTCACCGCCGCCCACGGCGTGGAGACCGCGTCGGGGATGATGCAGGCCTGCTCGAACGGGAGCAGGTCCGGGACGGGGACCAGGGTGTCTTCGCGGGCCAGGGCGTACTCGGCCCAGCCGCCGTCGTAGTCGACGCCCCGGGTGAGCACGAGGCCGAACCGGTCCCGCTCCCCCGCCTGGAGCAGCACCCGCTGCCCCGGCTGCCAGCCCGTCACCCCGTCACCGAGCGCGTCCACCGTCCCCGCCACCTCGTGACCGAGGGTCACCACGTCCCCGCCGAGGTACAGCGGGGTCAGGGTCCCGTCGATCAGGTGCACGTCCGACAGGCACACCCCGGCCGCGGCCACCCGGATCCGCACCTGCCCGCGCCCCGGTTCGGGCACCGGCACCGACTCCATCCGCAGCGCCCGCTCGGCCACGTGCAGCCGTCCGGCCAGCATCTCCGCCACGCTCGCTCCCCTTTCCGGCGTCCTCGACCCCACCCGCCGCGCCGGGTTCGAGTCGTCGGCGGCGTACCCGTCGCCGGCCCGCCGATGCCGGCAGAGGGGAAAAACGGCCGCGCCGCCCATAACCTCGGGCCGCCGGGCGACCGGCCGGTAGCATCCGGTCACGGACCGGCGGAGAGGACACCCGTGGGCGCACGCTTCGAGGAACTGGCCTGGCGGGAGACGCCGATCGGCGAGATCAGCCTGCGCCGGCGCCGCGACCCGTCACTCGACGTCGACGTGTACGAGGTGAAGCTCGACGACGAGTTCCTCATGTCCAGCCTCTTCCCGGTGGCGGAGATCGAACTCGCCCGGCTCGGGCTGGCCCCACTGACCGGCGGGGCCCTGGACGTGGTGGTGGGCGGGCTCGGTCTGGGCTACACGGCGCGCACCGCGCTGGAGGATCCCCGGGTGCGCTCGCTGGTGGTGGTCGAGGCGATCGAGGACGTGATCGACTGGCACCGCCGCGACCTGCTGCCGTTCGCCGCCGGGCTGGCCGCCGACTCCCGGACCCGGTTCGTGCGGGCGGACTTCTTCGCGGCGGTCGCCGGCGGCGACGGGTTCGATCCGGAGGCGCCGGGGCGCCGGTTCCACGCCGTGCTGCTCGACGTGGACCACTCTCCGCGCCAGGTGCTGCACCCCAGCCACGCCGACTTCTACACGGTGGACGGGCTGCGCCGGCTGGCCGCGCTGCTGCACCCCGACGGGGTGTTCGCGCTCTGGTCGAACGACCCGCCCGACCCGGCGTTCCAGCGGACGCTGACCGAGGTGTTCCCGACCTCGGTGGCGCACGTCGTCCGCTTCCCCAACCCGTTGCAGGGCCGGGAGGCCGCGAACACCGTGTACGTGGCCCGGCACTGACCGGCCCGGGCGCGCATGACGGGAGCCGTTGTGGGAAAGCGGGCGGCCCACCGCACTCCCGGGAGGATGACATGCGGGCATTGCTCTGGATCGTCGGCGTCGTGGCCGCCGTGCTCATCCTGCTGGGGCTGTTCCTGGAGGCGGTCCGCTGGCTGCTCATCATCGGCCTGATCGCGCTGGTGGTGCTCATCGTGCTGGCCTTCGTGCGGGGCCGACGGGTCACACAGAGGGGCACCCCACGCCGCTGACCTGCCGCCGTGTGACGAACTCAGCAAGTTACTCTGCCGTAAGTTACCCAGCGGTTAAGTTAGGCTGAGGGCCGTCATCCGGCAGCGAGGAGAGACGGCGATGGACGCGACCGCGCAGCGGCCCTGGACGCGCAGCTACGCCCCCGGCGTACCGGCCGAGATCGCCGAGCCGGCCGGCTCGCTGGTCGACCTGCTCACCGACGCCGCCCGCCGGTTCGGGCCCCGCGTCGCGCTCGACTTCTACGGCGCCACCACCACCTACGCCGACCTCGCCGACCAGGTCGCCCGCGCGGCCGAGGCGCTGCGCCGGCTCGGCGTCGGGAAGGGCGACCGGGTCGCCCTGGTGCTGCCGAACTGCCCCCAGCACGTGGTCGCCTTCTACGCGGTGCTGCGCCTCGGCGCGATCGTGGTCGAGCACAACCCGCTCTACACCGCCGACGAGCTGGCCCACCAGCTCACCGACCACGGCGCCCGGGTGGCCGTGGTGTGGGACAAGGTCGCGGAGCTGGTCACCGGGCGGGGTGCCGTCGAGACGGTGGTGGCCGTCGACCTGACCGGGGCGCTGCCGCGGCTCAAGCGCTGGGCGCTGCGGCTGCCGCTGCCCAAGGTCCGCGCCGCCCGCGCCGCGATGACCACCCCGGCCCCCGAGGCGCTCTCCTGGTCGGCGCTGGTCGCCGGGGCCGCCCCGCTGGCCGCCGACCATCCCGCCCCCCGGCCCACGGACGTCGCGCTGCTCCAGTACACCGGCGGCACCACGGGCGTTCCGAAGGGCGCCGTGCTGACCCACCGCAACCTGCGGGCCAACGCCGCGCAGGGCCGGGCCTGGGTGCCCGGCCTCCGCGACGGCGCCGAGACGGTGTACGCGGTGCTGCCGCTGTTCCACGCGTACGGCTTGACCCTCTGCCTCACCTTCGCGGTGAGCATCGGCGCCACCCTGGTGCTCTTCCCCCGCTTCGACGTCGACCAGGTGCTCGACGCGGCACGCCGCCGCCCGCCGACCTTCCTGCCCGCCGTCCCCCCGATCTACGGGCGGCTCGCCGCCGCGGCCCGGGAACGCGGCGTCGACCTGACCTCCATCCGCTACGCCATCTCCGGTGCGATGGCGCTCCCGCCGGCCACCGTGGACCTGTGGGAGTCGGTGACCGGCGGCCTGCTGGTCGAGGGCTACGGGATGACCGAGACCTCCCCGATCACCCTGGGCAACCCGGTCGCGCCGACCCGCCGGCCCGGCACCGTCGGGGTGCCGTTCCCGTCCACCGAGGTGCGCCTGGTCGACCCCGAGGACCCGGCCCGCGACCGCGCCCCCGGCGAGCCTGGCGAGCTGCTGGTCCGCGGCCCGCAGGTGTTCGCCGGCTACTGGAACCGCCCCGACGAGACGGCCCGGGTGCTGCTGCCCGACGGCTGGCTGCGCACGGGCGACGTGGTCACCATGGACGCCGACGGCTTCGTCACCGTGGTCGACCGGATCAAGGAGCTGATCATCACGGGCGGGTTCAACGTCTACCCGTCGGAGGTGGAGGAGGCTCTGCTCCGGATCCCCGGCGTCCGCGAGGCCGCCGCGGTCGGCGTGCCCACCGGGGACGGCGAGGAGGTGGTCGCCGCCGTGGTGCTGGACCCCGGGGTGGGGACCGGCCCGGACTCGGTCCGCTCGGCCTGCCGCCAGCACCTCGCCGGCTACAAGGTGCCGCGCCGGGTGGTGGTGGTCGAGGAGCTGCCCCGCTCGCAGATCGGCAAGGTGCTCCGCCGCGAGGTCCGCGACCGCCTGCTCATCGAGGGCTGAGGGCGAGGCCGCCGCCGGTCAGGGCAGCTGACCCGGCCGGTCGACGATCGCGATCCGCAGTCGCGCGACGGCCGATTCCGGCGATTCCTTCCCGTCACGCACCACCGATCGGCGGGTACCGAGGTAGACGTGGCTGTCCCGGTCGAAGACGAAGTCGTTGGCGCCCCCGATGACACCAGGCATGCGGACGGCCACGCCGTGCCGGCCCGCAGCGTCGACCACGTCGCCCGGTACGACTACCGCTCCGGGCTCCCGCGCCAGCAGTTCGAACAGCGCCGCCAGCGCCCGGGGCGGCACGTAGCCGTCGAGCATCGACCGCGCCGTCACGTACGGCATGTTCTCGCTCCCGTACACGGCCTTCTCGTCGGCCCCGTCTGGCAGGTGCAGATCGACCGGGTGTTCCCGGAGGTAGCGGAGCAGCCGGTCCGGGTCGGCGGGCAGGTCGCCGTGGTACGCGGGCGACGGGAGCTCGTCGAGTTCCCTGCGAGGATCCGCGGGATCGCTCGGGCGAAGCACCCGCAGATCGCCCCACCCGTCCGGTACGCTCTCCGGCCGGTACCGCGCCTGCGGGTGCGCGACTCCCCCGGCCGACTGCCACAGCTGCACCCGCGTGGTGCGGTACGGGCCGGCGTCCGGCCTCTCCCGGCTCGTCGCCAGAGACTCCGTGAACACGTACTGGTCGGGCCGGGCGGTGAGCTCGGGCTGCCGGCGGGCGGCATCGGCCGCCAGACGGAGGATCTCCGACGCGCTCGCCGCGGGCGGCGGCTGGTGGCCCAGCCCCATCGTCTGGGCCGCCAGGACACCGGCGGTCAGCGCCACCGTGAGCCCGAACGCTCCGGCGAGGCGCCAACCGCGCAGGAACCGGGTGCGGTGCCCGACCGGGCGGGCCGCCGGAACCGTCTCGGGGCGCCGGACGATGTGGGCCTTCAGATCCGTGAGGAGTTGCTCCTCGAAGCCGTGCGGGGACTGCTCGATCTTGGTCATGGCGTCGTCTCCCTTCGATCAGGCGAGCCTGGTGGCCGGTCGCGCCAGCACGGCACGGACGAGGCGGCGGGCGCGGTGCAGGCGGACCCGGGCGGCGACCGGGGACATCCCGAGCGCGGCCGCCGCCTCCGCGACGGTGAGGCCGTCAACGGCGACGCTCTCGACCAGTGCCCGGGTGCGTTCGGGCAACCCGCTCAACGCCCGGCACGTACGGCGCGCCGCCGACTCGGCGTCGATCCGCTCCTCGATGCGGGCGATGTCGTCGGCGTCCAGGTCTCGTCGTCCGGACAGGCGGCCGGTCACCCGCAGCCGTTGGGCCGCCCGACGCCGCTCGTCGGCGATGACGTTGCGGGCCACCCCGAACAGCCAGGCGACCTGGCTACCCCGGTCCGGCCGGTAGCCCGCCGCCGACTCGATCACCGCCAGGAACACGTCGGCGGTCAGGTCGGCGGCGAGGTGGGGGTCGTCGACCCGCCGGGCCACGAAACGGCCCACCGCCTCCACGTGCCGCCGGTAGAAGGCCTCGAAGGCCGCCGGATCGGCACCGATGCCGGAGATGTCACCCTCCACTGAGCCAGGATCATGCACGGGCCGCCCTCTCTCGTAGCCGGTCACATCCCTTCTTCGCACGGCGGGACGCGGGTGTTACCGGAACGATCGGCGGCTCCTCACCGTCCCCCGGTGTGACGGGTCGTCAGGCTGATCGCCCTCGCGACCTCGCTCAGGTCGTTGTTCAGCTGGTGATCGCGTCCGGAGAGCCGGTGCAGCTGTGCCTGCGGGACGGCGCGGGCGTACAGGTCGGCATGCGACGGTGGGGCGGTCTCGTCCTCCAGGCCATGGAACACGTGCACCGGCACGCCGTGCGGCAGCCTCGAACCGAGGTCGTGCGGCAGCTCGAACTCCGCACCGGGCCAGCCGCCCGCGCCGACGAACGGGGCGGCGATCAGCACGATCGCACCGAGTTCCCGCTCCGGCGGCCGCTCGGCGAGCGCATGGACGAGGATCGTCGCGCCCACCGAGTGCCCGGCGACGACCGCGCCGTCGTCCAGGGCCGCCATCTCCCGCCGGAGCGCCGGACCCCACCTGGCGTAGCTCGGATCGTCCTCGTCGGGCATGCGCGGGTAGCGGACCTCGCATCCGTTCCCGAGTTCCCGCCGCAGGCTGTCGAACAGCTTGTCGTCCCATTCGTCGTGCACGCCCGCGCCGCCGCCCTGGACGAGCAGGATCTGCCGGATCCCTGCCATGACGATCCACCCTATGCCCATCCCGTAGCGCTGTGCGATGACGAGTGTCCCGGCCCGCGCGGGGGTCCGACGGCTGCGTAGGGTGGGAGCGTGGTCGATCGTCGCCAGGTGATGAACTTCCGCGTCCGGGCGCAGCAGCTCGACCGGGCCGAAGGAAAGCTCGCGGACACCGCCGCGCTCGACATCGGAGTGCAGGACACCGGCCCGGACGGCGGCCGGTGGGCCCTGGCCGTCCGTGGCGTCGACGTGGCGGCGCTGCCCGCCGAGGAGCTGGTGCTGCTCTGGACGGTGCGCGGCGCACCCCACCTCTACCGCCGCGCCGACGTCGCGGAGGTGGCCGCAGCGGTCGAGCCGTTCTCCGACGCCGACGCGGGCAAGCGCATCTACGACGCCGCCAAGCCGTTGAAGGCGGCCGGCATCGCCAACCTGGCCGCCCTCGACGAGGTGGCCGCCCGGATGCGCGCCGTCGTCCGCCGGCCGACCGTCAAGGGGGACGTCTCCGGCCGCCTGGCCGAGCTGCTGCCCGAGCCGTACCTGCGGTTCTGCCGGCCGTGCAACGCCACTCACCTGTACGAGATGCCGTTCCGGCTGGCCGCCGTGCGGGCCGGGCTGGAGCTTCGGCTCGACACGTCGCCGCCGGTCCTGGAGCGCATCACCGGGTTCGCGAAGGCGGCCGCGCCGGGCGACCGGTTCGACCTCATCCGGGCGTACCTCCGGCTGCTCGGGCCGGCCACCCCCCAGCATGTCGCCGGCTACCTCGACGCCCCGGTCAAGGAGGTCAAGGCGCACTGGCCGGAGGACGTCGTCGAGGTGACGGTCGACGGCGAGACGCGCTCGCTCCTGGCCGCCGACGAACCGGCGCTGGAGTCGGCGGACGCCCCGGCCACCCGCCTGCTCGGCCCCTTCGACCTGCTCCTGCAGGCGAAGGACCGGGAAACCGTGGTGCCGGACCCGGTCCGGGCCAAGGAGTTGTGGCCGGTGCTGGGCCGCCCCGGCGCCGTCCTCGCCGACGGTGAACTGGCCGGCAGCTGGCGCCCCCGCAAGTCGGGCAAGGCGTTCAAGCCCGTCGTCCAGCCCTGGCGGAAGCTGTCCGGCGCCCGGCGCGAGCCGATCGTCGAGCAGGCCGAACGGCTCGCCGCGTACCGTGGCCTGCCCTTCGGCGGCGTCGAGTTCGCCGACTGACGGGCCGGCCCCGCAAATCGGTGGCGCGGCCGCGGCCCGGTCGCCAGGATCGGCCCGTGCTCTCCGACCTGTGGCCCCTGTACGGCCTCACCATCGTCACGTCACGGCTTGAGCTTCGCCTGCCCCGGGAGGAGGAACTGGCGGAGCTGGCCCGCCTCGCGGGCAGGGGTGTGCACCGCGCGGACGAGCGTCCCTTCCTGACGCCCTGGACCGACGGCGGCCCCGAGGATCGGGCGCGGTCCGTCCTGCAGGGACACTGGGGCCGGCTCGGCGACTGGAGCGTGGCGGCGTGGGGGCTGGGTCTCGGGGTTTTCCGTCACGGCGACCCGCTCGGCATGGTCACGCTGCGCGGGCACGACTTCCCGGTGGTCCGGGAGGTCACGACATCGTCGTGGCTGGGCATCGCGCACCAGGGCGAGGGCTACGGGACCGAGGCGCGGCTCGGCCTGCTGACGCTGGCCTTCGACCACCTCGACGCGCGCGCCGCACGGACCGAGGTGTTCCAGGACAACCATGCGTCCCAGGGCGTGTCCCGCAAGCTCGGCTATGAGCACGACGGCATCTCGGTCGACGCCCGCGGCGACGAGGCCCTCGTCTCCGACCGCCTACGGCTCACCCGCGAGCGGTGGAACCGGCAGCAGCGCCCGGCGGTGCGGGTGGACGGGATGGCGGCCTGCCGGTCCATGTTCGGCCTCTGACACGATTCGCACCAGGTGTCCGGGCAGCGCCCGCGTCCGCATCAGCGATCGGAGCATGACGATGAGCCGAGGTGGCCGGACCCGCGGCGGCGGCAGGGCGACGGTGGACCCGGAGCCGCGGCCATCCCCGGCCGGGGAGCGCAGGATGCCGTGGATCATCCTGGTTGTCGTCCTGGTGCTCGTGCTCGACGGCTTCTCCCGCCACTGGGTGTCCCGATGGACGGAGGACCCGTCACCGGCCTGGGCGCAGGCCTCGTTGCTGGCTGTCGGGCTGCTGGGACTCCTGGGACTCCTGCACGCCCTGATCGGTGTCCAACTCCTGGCCGCGGAGGTCGGCGAGGAGGCGGGTTCCCCGCTGACCCTGCGCGCGGTCGCGGAGCGGGCGATCGGGCACACCGGCCTGGGCACCTTCGTCGGCACCCTGTTGGCGTTGTTCGCCGCGGACTCGCTTCCCGCGGGACTGAAGTTGTCCAGTCTCGTCAGCGACCTCGCCACGGTGGGCGGCATCCTCGGACTCGCGTCGCTGTTCCCGCATCACGTCTTGGTGACGTACCGGTCGCTCCGCCGCCTGCGGCTGGCCCGGCCGGGCCGGTGGCTGAGAGCGCAGATGACACTCGGCGTCGTGGACACCCTGATCCTCTACAAGCTGCTCTTCCTGCTGCCCGCGGCGCTGGCGGCCTTCTCCTGAGTGCGAGCGACGATGCTCACCACCGTTCCGAGCCAGACACACGCGTCCTGCTGCTCGGCGCCGAGCCGGACATCGAGCCACAGGGCGGCCGACCGCCGTCAGCCGAGGCCGCGATGCGCGGCCCACAGCGTGCCGGCGCGACTGGCGGCCTCGTCGACCAGGGCCACCAGCTCGGGCCGGTCCGGTACGGGGAACGAGACGTAGGTGCCGCGGCCGCCGGCGGTCGGCCGTCCGTACGCCTTCGCCGCGAGGCGCCCGTCGGGCAGGAGCCGGACGTTGAGCGTGCTCAACGTGAACTCCTCGCCGCGTCGGCTGTCGGTCCAGCGGAGCCCTTCAGGGATCGTGACGTTGATCGCCAGGGCGCTCACGTCGAGGGGGACGTCACTGCTCATCGGCGCATGGTCCCACGCAGGCCGATGCCCGCTCGCGCCACCCGCCGCGATTTGCCGAAGTGGCAAGAAACTTTGTCAACGTCCGGAGCGTTCCGGATGCTGGGGGCGTGGACAGCAACGAGCCCCACGGCCTGATCGGCACGGAGCACCGGAAGGAAGCCGCCGCATGAGTGGACACGGACACCACCTCACCGAGGAGGAGGCGGCCGCGATCTTCGAGCCGCCGGCCTGGGACGAGCGGTACTCGGGCCCGGAGAAGGTCTGGAGCGGGAACCCGAATCCGCAGCTCGTCGCCGAGGTGGCCGGGCTGACGCCCGGTACCGCGCTCGACGTCGGCTGCGGCGAGGGCGGCGACGTGATCTGGCTCGCCCGCCAGGGCTGGCGGGTCACCGGCGCCGACTTCTCCGCCAACGGCCTGGCCCGCGCCGCCCGGCACGCCGAGCAGGCCGGGGTCGCCGACCGCACCGACTGGTGGCAGGTCGACGCCCGGACCTTCGCGGCGGAGGGCCGGTCCTACGACCTCGTCACCAGCCATTTCCTGCACCCGCCGGACGGGGGGATGGTGGCGGTGACCCGCCGGCTGGCCGGGGCCGTCGCGCCCGGCGGTCACCTGCTCGTCGTCGGACACGCGCCGCACGAGGCGTTCGCCCACCTGACCGCGAGCCAGAGCCGGGCCATGTTCGTCGCCGAGGATCTGCTGCCCGGCCTGCCCGACGACTTCGAGGCCCTCGTGGTCGAGCAGCGGCCCCGGACGGTGACCCGCGACGGCGTGACGGTCGACATCCACGACTCCACGCTGCTCGCTCGCCGCACGTCCTGATCGCCGGGATCCCCTCCGGTCGTCGCGCAGCCTGGTGGATCGACGCCGCTCCTGCCCCGCATCGGGGCGGGAGCGGCGTCGCCGTTCACCCCGCCGGGGACCGTAACGCCCGCCAACGGGTCCCGGAAGTTTCAGGGATTCCGTGCCCGGAACCCGCGATCCTCCCCGTGGCGTCGCCGGACGGCCCGCCCGCAGGTGGTCACCAGAACCGCTGGAAGCGAGGCGACCCGCAGGTACGAAACGGGTTTCGGAAGTGTTCCGGAAGTTGTTGTTTCCACGGTGTTACCGTGCCAGCATGACGTGGCATTGAAGTCCATCGTTCATCGGTTCGGCTTGTGGTGCTCTGCGACCCGGACCAGAACCGAGGAAGGAGGCCATCGTGGCAACCAGTTCTACCGTCCACTCCCCTGGCTCCCCGCGGAGTCGCTCGTTACGGATGCGACTGCTCATCAGCGGCACCGTCGCCGCCGTCGCGGCACTCGGTGTGGTGCTGGTGATCCCGAATGCGAACGCCGCGGCGAGCACCCTGGGCGCGGCGGCCGCGCAGTCGGGCCGGTACTTCGGCACGGCGATCGCCGCGGGCCGGCTCGGTGACTCGACGTACACCACGATCGCCGGGCGCGAGTTCAACATGGTGACCGCCGAGAACGAGATGAAGCCGGACGCGACGGAGCCCCAGCGGGGCCAGTTCAACTTCAGCTCCGGTGACCAGATCTACAACTGGGCGACCCAGCGCGGCATGAAGGTCCGCGGCCACACCCTCGCGTGGCACGCACAGCAGCCGGGCTGGATGCAGAGCCTCAACGGCAGCAGCCTGCGCCAGGCGATGATCGACCACATCAACGGCGTGATGGCCCACTACAAGGGCAAACTCGCCGCCTGGGACGTGGTCAACGAAGCGTTCAACGAGGACGGCAGCCGCCGGCAGTCCAACCTGCAGGGCACCGGCAACGACTGGATCGAGGTCGCCTTCCGTACCGCCCGCAACGCCGACCCGTCGGTCAAGCTCTGCTACAACGACTACAACATCGAGAACTGGTCCTACGGGAAGACGCAGGGCGTCTACCGCATGGTCCAGGACTTCAAGTCCCGCGGCGTACCGATCGACTGCGTGGGCCTGCAGACCCACTTCACCGGCGGCAGCTCGCTGCCCAGCAACTTCCAGACCACCCTGTCCAGCTTCGCCGCGCTCGGCGTCGACGTCGCCCTCACCGAGGTCGACGTCACCAACGCCTCCACCACCCAGTACGCCGGGCTGACCCAGGCCTGCATGAACGTGCCCCGCTGCATCGGCATCACCGTGTGGGGCGTACGCGACAGCGACTCCTGGCGCTCCAGCGAGAGCCCCCTGCTCTTCGACGGCGGCGGCAACAAGAAGGCCGCCTACACCTCGGTGCTCAACGCCCTCAACGCCGCCGGCCCGACGGCGACGTCCTCGCCGTCCCCGACCGGTGGCACCGCCTCCCCGTCCCCCACGGTCACGCCGGGCGGAGCGAAGCGGATCATCGGCGCCCAGTCCGGCAGGTGCGTCGACGTGCCGAACGCGTCACGCACCAACGGCACGCGGGTCCAGCTCTACGACTGCAACGGCCAGGTCAACCAGGCGTGGACCCTCACGTCGAGCAGGCAGCTGACCGTGTACGGCAGCATGTGCCTGGACGCCGCCGGCTCCGGCAACGCCTCGGCTGTGCAGATCTACAGCTGCAACGGGCAGGCCAACCAGCAGTGGAACGTCAACAGCAACGGCACCATCACCGGCGTGCAGTCCGGACGCTGCCTGGACGTGTGGGGGACCGGCAACGGACAGCAGATCCAGATCTACGACTGCAACGGGCAGGCCAACCAGCGGTTCAGCCTGAACTGACCGAGGCGTTGGTCGCGGTGTGGCGGTGAATCGGCCGCCACACCGCACCGCCGGTCAGAACCAGGCGTCCCGGGTGTCCAGGGTGGTGCGGTCCAGGCTCTCCAGCAGGTCGAACTGCGGGCCGGTCCGGGGCAGCTCGTGGCGGAAGAAGTACCGGGCGGCCTGGCGCTTGCCGGCCAGGAAGTCGGCGTCCGGGCCGTCCGGGCTGCCCAGGGCCTCGACGGCGAGCAGCTGCTCCAGCCACATCCAGGCGATCACCACGTGCCCGACCGCCTCCAGATAGAGCGAGGCGTTGGCCAACGTCACCTCGGGATCACCGGCGCCGTGCAGCCGCCGGGTGACCACCGCGATCCGCTCGACCGCCGCGCCGAGTCGACCGGCCAGCTCGGCCGCCTCGCCGTCGGTCTTCCAGGCCCGGGTGACGGTGGCCCGGATGGTCTCCAGCAGCAGCTCCAGGCCGGCGCCGTCGCGCATGGTGACCTTGCGGCCGAGCAGGTCCAGCGCTTGGATGCCGTGGGTGCCCTCGTGGATCGGGTTGAGCCGGTTGTCCCGCCAGTGCTGCTCCACGTCGCAGTCGCGGGTGTAGCCGGAGCCGCCGTGCACCTGGATGGCCAGGTCGTTGGCGGCCAGGCACCACTGCGACGGCCAGCTCTTGGCGATCGGGGTGAGCAGGTCCAGCAGCAGGTGCGCCCGGTTGCGGTCGGCCTCGGCCGGAGCGGTCTTCTCCTCGTCGAGCAGCCGCCCGCAGTAGAGGATCAGGGCGAGCGCGCCCTCCACGTAGCTCTTCTGCGCCAGCAGCATCCGGCGTACGTCGGCGTGCGCCACGATCGGCACCTGCGGCGCGGTGGGGTCCTTGTCGGCGACCGGCCGGCCCTGGGGACGCTGGCGGGCGTACGCGAGGGACTTCAGGTAGGCGGTGTAGCCGAGCGCCGTGGCACCGGCGCCCACCCCGATGCGCGCCTCGTTCATCATGTGGAACATCTGCGCCAACCCCTGGTGCGGCTCCCCCACCAGGTAACCGACCGCCCCGGCGCGCCCGTAGGGGCGGTGCACGCCCTCGCCGAAGTTGAGCAGGGTGTTGGTGGTGCCCCGGTAGCCGAGCTTGTGGTTGAGGCCGACCAGCACCACGTCGTTGCGGGGGCCGAGCGCGCCGTCGTCGTCGAGGAGCACCTTCGGCACGATGAACAGCGAGATGCCCTTGACCCCGGGCGGCCCGCCGGGGATCCGGGCGAGCACCAGGTGGACGATGTTCTCGGCCAGGTCGTGCTCGCCGCCGGAGATCCACATCTTGGTGCCGGTCAGCCGGTACGTCCCGTCGTCCTGCGGCTCGGCGCGCGTGGTGATGTCGGCGAGCGAGCTGCCAGCCTGCGGTTCGGACAGGCACATGGTCCCGAAGAACCGCCCCTGCACCATCGGCCGGACCCAGGTGGCGATCTGCTCGGCGCTGCCATGGGCGAGCAGCAGGTTGGCGTTGCCGAGCGTGAGGAACGGGTAGGCGGCGGTGGCCACGTTGGCGGCCTGGAACCAGGCGGAGCAGGCGGCGGCCACGGCGTGCGGCAGCTGCATCCCGCCGACCGACTCGTCCATGGTGGCGGCCAGCAGCCCGGTGCGGGCGTACGCGTCCAGGGCGGCCTTGACCTGCGGGATGGTGCGGATCCGCTGCCCGTCGAAGGTCGGTTCGCTGGCGTCGGCGGCCCGGTTGTGCGGGGCGAACCGCTCGGCGGCGACCTGCGCGGCGAGGTCCAGCACCGCGTCGAAGGTCTCCCGCGAGTGCTCGGCGTAGCGCGGCCGTTCGGTCAGCCGGTCGACGTCGAGCCAGTCGTGCAGCAGGAACGCCAGATCGCGACGGGACAGCAGGGTGGACGACGACACGGGGCTCCTTCCGCCGGCCGTCGTCAGCCGCGGCGCAGCCCCGCGACGGCCTCTCGGAGGTCATCCTGACTGATCGGGGCGGGCGGCGCACCCTCCGTGGCCTCCCGGAGCGCCTTGGCGAGTTGCACCCGGCGCAGGACCTCCCGCAGGTCGGCCCCGGTGAGCCCGGGCGTGGCCGCGGCCAGTGCGGCCGGGTCGACGTCGGCGGCGAACATCCGGAAGCCGGGCCGCTCGTGCCGGTCGATCAGCTCCCGGATCATCTTGGCGAGGATCTCGCCGCGGCCCGCCTCGTCCGGCGCCGGGATGGCGATCTTGAGGTCGAAGCGGCCGGAGCGGGTCAGCGAGGCGTCGACCCGCTGCGGGAAGTTGGTGGTGGCCACCACGATGACGTCCGGGTTCTCCTCGAACAGGGTGTTCATCTCCTGCTTGAAGATGCCGGCCACCGCGTTGACCGCCTGGCTGGCCGCGTCGCCGCCGGCGCCGGCGTAGCTGATGATGCTGTCGAACTCGTCGAACAGCATGACGGTGGGCCGCCGGTAGCGGCGCGCCTCCCGGAAGATCCGCTTGATGTTGCGCTCGGAGCCGCCGAGGAACTTGTCCAGGATCTCCGGGGTGCGGATCTCCACGAAGTCCGCGCCGATCTCGTTGGCCAGGGCCCGGGCCAGCATGGTCTTGCCGGTGCCCGGCGGGCCGTACAGCAGGATGCCCTGCGGCCGTCGCGCGCCCCAGCGAGCCATGGCCTGCGGGTGCCGGAACGACACCGCGACCTCCCGGAACCGGGCGACCACCTCGGCCAGGCCGCCGACCTGGTCGAGGGTCACCGCCGCGCTGCGCGGCACCGCCGCGGCCGCACGGTGACCCACGGGATACGACCGGCCGCGCAGCAGCGTCGGCTCCGGGGTGTCGCCGGCCAGTTCCCGGACGGACTGGAGCACCACGCCGACCATGGCGGTCAGGTGCGCCGGCGTCACCTCGGCGCTGGGCACCTCGGCGCGCACCCGCACGGCCCCGCCGTCGTGGCTCACCTCGGGGCGCAGGCCGGCCTCCTCGGCGGCGCGCAGCACCGCCCGGCCCGCCGGGTCGCGCGCCGGCTCGGCGAGCGCGGCCCCGGCGGGGCGCAGCCCGAGCCGGCAGCCGGCCTCGGCCGCCACCCGGCCGACGGCGGCGGCCGGGCCGTCACCGCCCCGGGCGGCGAGGCGCTGGGCGAGCAGCAGCCCGACCGGCCCGGCCAGGCCGAGGGCGAGCAGGCCGGCGCCGGGCAGCGGGGCGTCCGCCCGCAGGTACGCCTCGAATCGGTGCACCGGCACCCCGTCCCGGCTGTCGGCGCGCACGGTGCACCGCACCTCCCGCACCGGCGCCGGGAAGTCACCGCCGGCCAGCAGCTCCACCGGCCCCTCCTCGGCGGCGGCGAGCAGCGCTGCGGCGCCGGTGACGGTCACCCGGGCGCCGAGCAGCGTCATCGTCTCCACGTCCGGCCGGACCTCGTACCCCGTCATGCGACCACACTCCTCGCTGCGGCGGCCTCCGCTGCCGAGTCTGGCACCGGCCCGGCGCGGCGGCCACCGGCGCGGGTCAGCCCGCCTCGGCGAGCAGGCCGTCGACCAAATCCCGGGGCAGCCCGTGGGTGTCGTGCAGCCAGTGGTAGTCGCGCTCGGTCAACGGGCCGCGCGCGCGTACCCGGTCGACCAGCGGCCGGCCCCGCTCCAGCAGCCCGCGGAACCGCCGCTCCTCGTCGAGCAGCAGCCCGCGCAGCGGGCCGGCCTCCCCGTCCTGCCGGAACCGGCGCAGCGTGTCGCGGTACGCGTCGAGCGGCAACTCGGTCAGGCTTCGCCCCGGGTCGTCGCGCCACAGCACGGTGAGCGCCCGCCGGACCAGCCGGCGCAGCACGTAGCCCCGGCCGGTGTTGCCGGGGCGTACCCCGTCGCCGAGCACGACCACCGCGGAACGCAGATGGTCGGCTACCACGCGCAGGTCCTCGCCACACAGGCCCCACCGGTCGCGGACCGCGCCCACCCACGGGCTCAGGCCCGCGCCCTCGAAGACCGACCGGCCGCCGCGCAGCACCATTTCCAGGCGTTCCAGGCCCATCCCGGTGTCGATGCTGGACATCGGCAGCGGCGTCAGCCGGCCGTCGGGGTGCCGGTGGTGACGCATCTGGACGTGGTTCCAGACCTCCATCCAGCGCCCGTCGGTGCCGGGGGTGGCGACCGGCGGACCGTCCCCGGTCCACACGAAGATCTCCGAGTCCGGCCCGCACGGGCCGGTCGGGCCGTTGGACCACCAGTTCTCCGCT
This sequence comes from Micromonospora sp. NPDC004551, assembly GCF_040609975.1. Classification (NCBI taxonomy): domain Bacteria; kingdom Bacillati; phylum Actinomycetota; class Actinomycetes; order Micromonosporales; family Micromonosporaceae; genus Micromonospora; species Micromonospora sp. NPDC004551. Next base: position 82,129 of record NZ_JBEXLM010000017.1, read on the forward strand.
CCGTTCGTCTCGACCGGTACGCCCAGCCCGGTCCAGGTGGCGAGCGCGGTCCCGTCCGGGCCGACCTGGTCGTCGCCGCCGAAGACGGTGGCGTGCAGCCGGCCCGGATCGATGCCGAACCCGTCGGTGAGCAGCTCGAACCCCCAGCGGAGGCTGGTCGCGATGTCGTAGTCGCCGAGCGACCAGGAGCCGAGCATCTCGAAGACGGTCAGGTGCGTGCGGTCACCGACCTCGTCGAGATCGGTGGTGCGCAGGCAACGCTGCACGTTGACCAGCCGCCGGCCGCCGGGATGGGGACGCCCCAGCAGGTACGGGGTGAGCGGGTGCATGCCGGAGGTGGTGAAGAGCACCGGGTCGCCGGGCGGCGGGACGAGCGAACTCTCCGGCGCGTCCCGGTGGCCCCGGCGATGGTAGTGGTCGACGAAGGTGCGGACGATCTGGTCGGGTGTCATGGCACGGGCCTTCCGGTGGGGACGACCGGACGGTCCGCCGCGCGGGCGGTGGCGTGACACGAGAACGCCGGCGGACCGTTTCCGGTCGCCGGCGGGAATGGGGCAGGTCAGGCGGCGGCAACCGGCGAGCGGGAAGCTCGCGCGGCTGCGGCGGTGGTGCTGCGCCTGAGGTCCATGCCCATGACGGTAGCCGATCGGGGGCGGGGCCGCCCACCGGAATAGTCCCGGTGGGCGGCGAGACGGTCAGGCCGTGCCGGAGGAGACCAGCGGGGCGGGGGCCACCGGCTGGCGGCGGTCGGAGCGCCGGTTGGGCAGCGACAGCCGGATCACCTTCCACCAGGCGGAGGCGACCTGCTTGGGCAGCGGACCGGTGGTGTACTTCAGCCCGTACCGGTCGAACAGCGCCCGGACCTGCGGGGCGATCTCCTGGTAGCGGTTGCTCGGCAGGTCGGGGAAGAGGTGGTGCTCGATCTGGTACGACAGGTTGCCGGTCATGATGTGCAGCAGCCGGCTGCCGCTGATGTTGGCCGAGCCGAGCATCTGCCGCAGGTACCACTCGCCGCGGGTCTCGCCCTCGATGGAGGTCTTCTCGAAGGTCTCCACGCCGTTCGGGAAGTGCCCGCACATGATCACCGAGTGGCTCCACACGTTGCGGATCAGGTTCGCGGTGAACGTGGCGGCGAGCGTGGACAGGAACGACGGGCCGGACAGCAGCGGGTGCAGCACGTAGTCCTTGAGGACCTGGCGGCGGATCTTGCGGCCGACCGCCCGGGCGCGGGCCCGGAACGCCGGGTCCTTGTGCCCGCCGTCCTTGAGGTTCTTCCCCAGTTCCAGGTCGTACGCCGCGATGCCGTACTCGAAGAAGCAGGCGTTGACGAGGTTGTAGAACGGCTGGCCCAGGTACATCGGGTGCCACGGCTGGTCCTCGTCGACCCGCATGATGCCGTACCCGAGGTCGTTGTCCTTGCCGACCACGTTGGTGAACCGGTGGTGCAGCTCGTTGTGCGAGTGCTTCCACTGGTCGGCCGGGGAGACGTGGTCCCAGTCCCAGGTGGTGGAGTGGATCTTCGGGTCGCGCATCCAGTCCCACTGGCCGTGCAGGATGTTGTGCCCGATCTCCATGTTGTCGAGGATCTTGGCGACCGCGAGGCCGGCCGTGCCGACGATCCAGGCCGGCGGGAACAGCGAGAAGAGCAGCACCGCCCGGCTGCTGATCTCCAGCGTCCGCTGAGTCTTGATCACCTTGCGGATGTAACGGGCGTCCCGCTCCCCCCGGTCGGCGATCACCCGGTCCCGGATCGCGTCCAGCTCCTTGCCGATGATCTCGATGTCCTCGGCGCTGAGGTGGGCGATCGGGTTGTCCGCCTTCTTCTGGATCACGGTCACGTCGAGGGGCCTCCTGTCAGAGTTCGATGTCGCAGGTACCGGCGGCCGCCGACACGCATGTCTGCACGAGCACGCCGTCCCCGGGGACGGCGGTGGTCACGTCGCCGTTGCGCAGGTCGCGCACCGCGCCCTCGCGCAGCGGGACGACGCAGCCGAAGCAGATGCCCATCCGGCAGCCGGACGGCATCAGCACGCCGGCCTGCTCACCGGCGTCGAGGATGGGGGTGGACCCGTCGGCCTCGACCGTCACGCCGGAGCCGGTGAACGTCACGGTGCCGCCCTCCCCCGGCGAGATCACGGTCGGCCGGAACCGCTCGGTGTGCAGCCGGTCCGCGAGCCCGTGGGACGCCCAGTACCCCTCGACGGCGTCGAGCATGCCGATCGGCCCGCAGGCCCAGGTCTCCCGGTCGAGGTGGTCGGGCACCAGGCCGGCCAGCTCTTCGACGCCGAGCAGGCCGGCCGTGTCGGTGTGCCGCTCGACCAGCCGCAGCGCGCCGGCCTCGGCGAGGGCCCGCAGCTCCGTGCCGAAGATGACGTCGTCCCGGGCCGGCGCCGAGTGCACGAGCACCACGTCGGCCCGCTCGTGCAGGCCGGCGCGGAGCATCCCCATGACCGGGGTGACGCCGCTGCCGGCGGTGAGGAAGAGGACTCGGTCCGGTGTCGCCCCCGGCATCACGAAGTCGCCCTGCGCCTGGTCGAGCTGGACGATCGTGCCGGGCCGGACCCGGCGGACCAGGTGGTTGCTGACCTTGCCGTCCGGGATCGCCTTGACGGTGACGCTGATCAGGCCGTCCGCGGCGCCCGGCACCGAGGTGACCGAGTACGCGCGCCACTGGCGCACCCCGTCGACGTCCACGCCGAGGCGCACGTACTGTCCGGGGAGGTGCCCCTGCCAGCTGCGGCCCGGCTGGATCACGACGGTCGCGGCGTCCCGGGTCTCCGGGCGGACGGCGACGATCCGGCCGCGCAGCGGGGCGCCGGCGCGCAGCGGGGCGACGAGGTCGAGGTAGTCCCCGGGCAGCACCGGGGTGGTGACCGCGCCGGCCAGCCGCAGCAGTCTGTCCCGGAAGGTCACCTTCTGGGGGCGGCGGGGGGCAGTTGTGGTCATATCACCAGGGTGACTGCGTGATCGCATAACATCTTGACCGGCAAAGGTGAAAGAGCCGCAGGTTTTTGTTCGGGGAGAACAACATGTCGGACGACTACGCGAGCTACCGCGCGGCCCATCTCGAACTCGACGAGCGGGTGTCGGCCCGGCTGCGCGACCGGCTCCCCCTGGTCGCGGAACGCACGGTCAGCGCCATCACCGCCGAGGTCCCCGACTACTCCGGCGCGCTCACCGGCACGATGCGGGCGAAGATCGAGAACGCGGTACGCATCGCGCTGGGCACCTTCCTCCAGCTCATCGAGGGCGCCCAGCTGACCGACCCGAGCACCCCGCTGGCCCCGGCCCTGGAGGCCGCGTACGCACTGGGCAGCGGCGAGGCCCGCTCCGGGCGCAGCATGGACGCGCTGCTCGCCGCGTACCGGGTGGGGGCGCGGGTGGCCTGGCGGGAGGTCTCCGCCACGACGGTGCGCAGCGGGCTGGCCGCCGAGACGGTGGCCGAGTTCGCCGAGCTGATGTTCGCGTACATCGACGAGCTGTCCGCGGCCAGCGTGGCCGGGCACGCCGACGAGCTGGCCAGCGTGGGCCGGGCCCGCCGGCGCAACATGGAGCGCCTCACGCAGCAACTGCTCGCCGGCGAGCCCGAGGAGGCCCTGCGGCGCAGCGCCGAACGCGCCGACTGGCCCCTGCCGCAGACCCTCACCGTCGTCCTGCTCCCCCGCCGTAACCTGCGCGCCGTACTCGCGCTGCTCGGCCCGCACACCCTGGAGAGCGGCGAGGACCTGCCCGGCATGGACCCCGCCGAGGAACTGGCCGTGCTGCTGGTGCCGGACACCCACGGCGCCCGGCGGCGCCAGCTCACGAGGCTGCTGCACGGGCACCGGGCGGTGCTCGGCCCGGCCCGGCCGTGGCACCGGGTCGCCGCCTCCTACCAGCGGGCCACCCGGGCGCTCGCCCTCGGCCTCGGCGAACCGGACGCCGGGCCGGTCGACACCGAGCAGCACCTGGCCGAGCTGCTGCTCAGCATGGACCCGGAGGCGCTGGCCGACCTGCGCGCCCAGGCCCTCGCGCCGCTCGCCGGCCTGCCCCCGGCCACCGCGCACCGGCTCGCCGAGACGCTGCGCTCGTGGCTGCTGCACCAGGGCCGCCGCGACGACGTGGCGGCCGACCTGTTCGTCCACCCGCAGACCGTCCGCTACCGGATGGGCAAGCTGCGCGAGCTGTACGGCGACCGGCTCCACGAACCGGCCACGGTGCTCGCCCTCACCATCGCCCTGGCCGTCCCGCCCACCCCGCCCGAGGCGGACTGACCGGCCCCGGGCGCGATCCGGGGGCTACTCCTCCGGGACGCCCGGACCGACCTCGCCGCGCCTCAGGTGCTCGGCGTTGCGGTCGGCCTCGCTGTCCGCGTTCGCGGCACCCGCGCCCGCGTCCCTGGTCCGGCGCCCCTCGGCGTCCTGATACACCGCGCCGGTCTCCAGCGCGTCCTCCTGCTGCCGGCTCTGCTCAGGTGTGGTCATCACGACCCGTTACCCGGCGAGAGTGCCGGCCATGCCGGCGTCAGGCGGGGAGGTAGACGAGGTCCATGGTGTCGGTGCGCCCGGACCAGCGGAGGTCGAGGTGCCAGCAGCCGGCCTGCGGCAGGTCCACGATCGACGGGCCGGGACCGCCGGCGACCTCCCGGGTCGCCCGGGTCGTGGTGCCGGCCAGGGTCGCCGTGATGACGAGGGTGGCCGGCGCGCCGGCGTCGGGCGACGGCGTGGCAGCCGGCCGGGCCACCCAGAGGATCTTGTTGGTGGGCCCCTCCGTCCGGCCGACCCTCAACGGCTGACCGAACAGCACGGCGAGGATCTGCCCCTTCGCGCCGAACACGTGCGGGGCGCGGGCGTCCCCGCTGAACCCGGCGTCCGCCCAGTCCGGAAGCCGGCCCGCCTCGACCCGGGCCGCACAGCCGGTCGGTGCGACCGCCGCCGGGGTGGCCGGCGTGACCGCCCCGCCCGCCGTGGTGCAGCCCGCCAGCAGGACCACCGTCACCGGCAGGAGTCTTCCCCAGGAACCCATCCCGCACCTCCGGACCTCGTCGGTGCCGGTGGGCGGCACCCCTGTCCTCACGACACCGGCCGGGCGGCGCAGGTTCCCGGCGCGTCAGGCCGCCTGCGCCATCGGCATCAGGCCGGCTACTCGTCGTCGCCGCGGCCGGCGCCCGCTCGGGTGCTCCCGATGGCGCCGAGGTTCCGTGCGTGAGGGTCAAGCCGGCCCGGGTACGCCTAGTCCAGGGATCCGGCGATCCGGATCGCCTCGTCCCGGGTGAGATCGCCCTCCAGCCGGTAGCTGACACCGGCGTCCTCCCAGATCAGCGTGGCCGCGGCCAGCCGCGCGGTCTCGACGCGTACCGTGCCGGTGCGGTCGACGTAGGCCAGCTCGTGCGGACCGCCGATCCAGATGGCGAAGTCGCCGTCGACCTCGACCCAGGCGACGCCCGGCCCACTGACCTGCTTGGTGAAGACCGGGTCAAGCTGCCCGTCGAAGGCGTCGAGGCGCAGCGCACCACCGCGGTAGAGCAGCGTCACCACCCGGTACGCGCCCGTGCCGTCCGGGTCGGCGACCAGCACCTGCTCCGGGGCGCCCAGCGCGGCCGGTACGCGGATCGGGAAGCGCAGGTGCCGCTGCGCCTCGTCGAAGGCGGCGGACCGCTGCGCCGGCAACGGCGACGGCACGCCGGTGGGCGCCACCGGCACCGGGGTGGTGTCGATGACGATCCCGGAGAAGCGCAGCAGCCCCGTGACGGCGTCGGCGATCGCCGCCCGCCCCGGCGGCAGCAGGGCGACGAGCAGGGCGGCCAGCGCCGCGGCGAGCCAGTGGCGCCACCGGCGTCGCCGGCGTGGCGGCGCGGCCAGCCGGGCGCGCACCCGGGCGGCCACGTCGGGGACCTCGGGCTCCTCCAGCCAGGTGGCGAGGTCCCGTAGCTCGCGCTCGAGGTCATCCACGGGCCACCTCCTCGCGGTCGAGCAGGCTGCGCAGCTTGGCCAGGGCCCGGTACGTCCGTGACTTCACCGTGCCCCTGGGCCAGCCGAGCGTCGTCACGGTCTCCTCCTCGGTCAGGTCGAGAAGGTAGCGGCACACGATCACCTCGCGGTCCTTCACCGGCAGCCGGCGCAGCGCCGCCACCAGCGCGGCCCGGCGTTCCGCCGCGAGGACCCCGCCGACCGCGACGTCCTCGCCGACCGCCGCCCCGGGGTCCGCCGCGGTGGCCCGCAGGACGAGTCCGTCCCGCCGGCTTCGGGTCCGGTGCAGGTTGCGGGTCTCGTTGGCGACGATCGCGAGCAGCCAGGACCGGAAGGACGACTCACCGCGGTAGCGGGACAGGTTGCGGAACCCCTTCACGAACGCCTCCTGGATGACGTCCTCCGCGTCCGGCCCCGCGCCGAGCAGCACCGCCGTCCGGTGCGCGGACGCGGTGTGCCGGGCGACCAGGAGTTCGTATCCCTCCAGGTCACCGGCGCGAGCACGGGTGACAAGCTCGTCGTCGTCCAGTGGAGACCTCCGCTTCGACCACCCTCATGACACCGGTCGCGCGGCGCGGGTTCCACCTTCGCGGCACGGAACTTCGGTGGCTTCGAGGGTGTCACCTCGGCATGACCGTCACCATCTCTCGCCGTACCGTCCTGACCCTGCTCGCCGGCGCGGGCACCGCCGCACTGGCCGGCTGCGAGCCGACCCGGGGCCGGGCTCCGGCCCCGGCCGTCGCCGTTCCCGATCCGTTGCTCGTCCAGGTCGACGCCGGGCCGGGTCTCCTGCGCGGGAGCGACCGGCGCACGATCCCCCGTGCCGTCGCCAGCGCGGACGGCGCATGGATCTTCGCGACCGCACCCGCCGGCCGCGACACCGCCTGCTGGCGGATCGACACCACGACCGGCCACACCTCGGCGAAGTCGGTGCTGCCCGGGCGCTGGGTGCCCCAGGTGGTCTCCCCCGACGGGACGGGCGTCGCGCTCACCACGACCGGGGCGACGGTGAACGGCGACCGTCCATCCGGCCGGCAGGCGACGCCGGTGCTGGTCGCCGACGTCGGCGGGCTGCGGCAGCGGCTGGAACTGCCGGGCAACTTCGTCCCGGAGGCGTTCAGCGGGGACCGCAGCGGCCTGTTCGTGCTCGAATGGCTCCCGGCGACCGCGCCGGACCGTTACCGGGTGCGGGTCGTCGACCTCGCCACCGGCACGCCCGGCCCACTGGCCACGCGCGACAAGACGCCGGTCCCGCCCGGCGCCGAGGAGGAGATGCGCGGCGACGGGCGCCAGGCGGTGCTCGCCCCGGACCGGACCGTTCTGTACACGCTCTACACCCACCAGCCCGGCCACCGACACACCCGCGACCTCGTCAGCGGCCGACCCGGCAACGCGCACGCCTTCGTGCACACGTTGAAGCTGGTGGAGTGGTGGGCGTACTGCATCGACCTGCCGCACCCGTTCGGCGAGGCGGCCGCAACCGGCCACGCCATGGCGATCAGCCCCGACGGCGGCCGGCTCCTCGTCGCCGACGTCTCGTCGGGCACCGTCGCGGACATCTCCACCGAGGACCTGGCGGTACGCCGGACAGTGCCGCAGGACCGCGCGACCGGCAACGCCCACGCCGCGGCGAGCCCCGACCGTCTCTTCCTCGCCGCCGGTACGGCGGTCCGGGCTCTGGACCTCACCCGGCTGACCCGGGCGGTGGACTGGGCGGTACGTGAGGCGGTCACGGGCCTCGTGCCCAGCCGCGACGGCAGTCGTCTCTACGTGGGGCAGCGGGACTCGGTGAGCTGGCACGATCCCGGCACGGGCCGCGAACTCGGCCGCGTCCCGGTCCCCGGTCTCGTCGCCCTGCGCGGGCTGGCCGGCTCCGCCTGACGCCGGGCCGAAGGCGGGGCCGTCGCCGCGGCCGGTCGGCAATAAGCTGAGTCCTCCCGGGTCGGGCCACCATCAGGAATCGGGTGAGGACACCGTGCAGGCGTGGATCGACGGCACCGCCGCGGCAGTGGCCGACACTGCCGACCTCGATGCGATCCTGGGCGCCGAACCGCCCGGGGGTGTGACCCTCGCCAGTGACGACGGCCGGCGCACCCTGCATGTCACCTGCTCCGGCGATCGGTCCGGCCTGTTCTGGGAGACCGAGACCGACCTGCTGCTGTCCTGGGGACCGGTGCCGCCCGGCGCCCCGGCCGGCCAGGTCGTCGGCGACGCCGAGTACGCGTACGACAACCCCTGGTTCGCCCTTCCCGACGGCGGCGAGCCGTTCGAGATCACCACCGCCCAGGCCCGCCGGGCAGCCCACGAATTCCTGCGCACCGGTGAGCGGCCCACCAGCGTCCAATGGGTCGTCAAACCGTAGAACCCGTGCGCGCCGGGCTGCCGGTTGCCGTCCCGACTACGCCGATTCGCGCTCATCGGCCCCGCTCGTCCCCGGGTCAAAGCACCGCGAAACGGCACAGGGCGATCAGAAGAGTGCCGCGAGGCCGAGGCCGGAATTTCCCGCCCTCCCGGGACCACTTTCGGCAACGGGGCCGTGCCCGCGTGGTAGGCGATTACGGTCCTTTGACGTGGCCTTCTTTCGTATCGCCGCGGTGGCGCTCAGCGCCCTCGTGACCACGCCGGCCCTGGTGTCCGCGTCACCGGCGCGGGCCGCCGCGCCGTACGTGCCCTGCCCGGCCGTGAAGCCGCCGGTCGCCCCACCGCCCGCGCCGTCGCCGCCTCCGGTCGGTGCCGCCGACCTGGCCGTGGGCGGCGAGTCGCTGGCGACGGCGGGTCTGTCCATTCCGTCCGGTGCGCCGGCCGCCCCGGCGGTGACCGCCACCTCGTGGCTGGTGGCCGACCTCGACAGCGGCGCGGTGCTGGGCGGGTGCGGGCCGCACGAACGCCGCACCCCGGCCAGCGTGCAGAAGATGCTGCTGGCCGCGGCCCTGATGCCGCACCTCGACCCGGCGCAGGTGGTCGAGGTGACCCGGGCGGATCTGCAGGATCTCGATCCGGCCAGTTCGGTGATGGGGCTGGTGCCCGGCGGCCGGTACTCGGTCGAGAGCCTGTGGCTGGGCCTTCTCCTCAGGTCGGGCAACGACGCGGCCAACGTGCTGGCCCGCGTGGGCGGCGGCGCCGCCGGCCGGCAGGGCGGCGTGCAGGCGATGAACGACGAGGCGCACCGGCTCGGTGCGAACCAGACCCACGCGGCGACTCCGTCCGGTCTGGACGGTCCCGGTCAGTACACCAGCGCGTACGACCTGGCGCTGATCGCGCGCGCCACCTACGCCCGCCCGGACTTCCGGCGGTACGCCGCCACCCGGGTGGCGGAGATCCCGGCGGAGCCGGGGAGGCCGGGCTTCTCCATCACCCACGACAACACGCTGCTGGACCACTACCCGGGGACGCTCGGCGGGAAGACGGGCTTCACCGACCTGGCCCGGCAGACGTACGTGGGGGTGGCCGAACGCGACGGCCGGCGGCTCGCCGTGACCCTGCTCGGCGCGGAGACCGCGCCGCTGGGCAGCCTGGGCGAGGCGGCGGCCCTGCTGAACTGGGGCTTCGCCCTCGCACCCGGCGCGTCGGTCGGCCGCCTGGTCACTCCGGACGAGCTGAAGAAGTACGACCATCCCGTCGCCCAGGTCAAGGCCGGGCAGCACGGGCCGGCTCAGTCCGGGCGGTCGATGTCGTGGCTGGTCGTCCTCGGTCCCGGCGCCGTCGGTGTCCTGACCGTCCTGCTCCTGGCGGCGCCCCGGCGCCGGCGGGCGGCGCGGGCGGCGGCCAAGCCGTAGGGGATCAGCGCGGCTTGTTCCCTGCCCGCACCGATTCCGCGCCGCGTTGAGCCGCCTGCCGCACCTCGTCGTTGGCGGCGGTGGCGTCGCAGCCGGTGGCGCGCAGGAGATCGCTCGCGGCGGTGCGCAGCTGGGTGATCACGGCCTCCCCGAACTCGTCGACGCCGAGCCTGCGGGCGCGGCCGGCCGCGTGCACGGCGTCGCACACCGCACGGCGGGTCTTCTCGGTGGGGCGTCCGGCGCGATGTTCGACGCGCAGCAGTTCGACCGCGTCGGCGAGTCGCCCGACACTGGTCGCCAGTTCGGGTGGGACCCGCTCCTGGTACTGCAACGCCATCGCCGATCGGCGGGCGACGCCGCGGCTGTGTTCGATGATGCGTTCCAGGAGCCGGGTGGCCTGCCCGAAGCGCTCCACATCCCTCCTGCGCAGCCAGCGTGCCGGGGCCAGACTGACCACCTCCTCGGCGCCGCTGAGCGCCTGGTGCAGCCGCTCCAGGTCCGGCCCCATGCTGCGGAGTGCGGTGAGGGCGCGGACGGCCCGTTCCCGGTCGTGGTGGGTCAGCGATGCGGCCACCTCCCGGAGTTCGTGCGCGAGACCGGCGAAGACCGGTGCGGCGTCACGGTCGAGGATCCGCATCGGGTTCAACGGCAGCAGCAGCGCCACGACCAGGAGGCCGACCACTCCCCCGACGGTGGCCTCCACGATCCGCGGCCATTCGAGGTCCTTCTGCGCCGGTGCCAGGGTGGCCAGCAGGACGGCGGTGCCGCCGGCCTGCCCGACGGCCGCTCCGCTGCGTCCGAACAGCACGAGGGTCGTGAGGATGGCGCCGCCGACGACGAGCCCGGTCTGCCAGAAGCCGGTGCCGAGCACGGTCAGCAGGAAGTCGGTGGTGGCGATGCCGAGACCGACCCCGAGCAGCAGTTCGATCGTCCGGTGGGCGCGCTGGCCGAGTGCGGCGACGATCGTGCCGACCGCGGCGGACGGGGCGAAGACGGGTGCCGGGTTGCCCAGCACGTCGTGCCCGATCCGCCAGGCCAGCGCGGCGGCGAGACCCGCCTGCACCGAGATCACCGAGGCGGCCTCCAACTGCCGGAGCCGCAGGCGGCCCGCCCCGGCTCCGCGTCGCCGAAGCTCGGCGGCGACCGCCCCGACGTGGGCGCTGTGGCGGCCACGTCGGGACGGGCCGAGGCCCGGCAGACGGCGACCACGAGAACCCATCGAGCACTCGTACCACGCCGACACTCGGCCACGCCGGTAGTCGACAGAATGATCTCGGCCGCCGCACGGTCGCACCGGGCGGACGGGAGCCGGGTCACCAGGCGTACGCCTCGGGCGCGGGCTTGGCCCCGTTCGGCGCGGGCGCCGGGAACAGCCCGTCGAGCCGGGCCAGGATGTCGTCGTCGAGCGTGATCTCCAGTGCGCGCAGCGAGCCGTCGAGCTGCTCGGCCGTCCGCGGTCCGATGATCGGCCCGGTCACGCCGTCCTGCGCGAGCAGCCACGCGAGCCCGACGTGGGCCGGGTGCTCGCCGATGTCGGCCCACAGCCTCTCGTACGCCTCGATGGTCTCGCGATGCCGGTCCAGCGTGTCGGCCGCGCGTCCCGAGCCACTGCGGGAGGCGCCGCCCTGTTCGCGCTTGCGCAGGGCGCCACCGAGCACGCCGCCGTTCAACGGCCCCCACGGGATCACGCCCAGGCCGTACGCCCGGGCCGCGGGCAGCACCTCCAGCTCGGCCCAGCTGGCGGCAGGTCTCCGGCGATGGCACCGCGGTCGTCGCGCGGGCGGTGGAGACACGGCCGGACGTGGCGGTGCTGGACCTCGGCATGCCCGGGCAGGACGGGTTGACCGCCGCGACCGGGCTGCGTGTCGCCCTGCCGTCGTGCCGGTCGCTGCTGGTCACCGCGCTCGCGGTCATCGCGTGGGAGACCCCGGACAACCCGTTGACCGAGCGCGAGGTGCAGATCCTGCGCCGCGCGGGCGACCGGCGCCTCGGCGAGCGAGATCGCGCGGGAGCTCTTCCTGTCGGTCGGCACGGTCCGCAACCACTCACCTCGGCCACCACGAAGCTGCACGCCCGCAACCGGGTCGACGCCATCCGCATCGCGACGGAGACGGGGTGGCTCTAGGCCCCTCAGCGGGTCACTCGCCGAGGAGCGCATCGCCTCGCGGGGTGCGCACGTAGAACACCAGACGACCGGCCCGCTGCCGGCTGACCAGGCCGGCGGTCACGAGCCGGGAGAGGTGGGCCGAGACGCCGCTCGGGGTCAGCCCGGCGCGGCGGGCCAGCGACGTCGTCGTCGACGGAGTGGCCAGCTCGACCAGCAGGGCCGCGCGAGCCGCGCCGACCACCGGGGCGAGATCGGCCGCGGGTGGACCGCCGTGCCACATCGAGCCCGCCCCACGCGCCGGATAACGCAACACGGGCGCCCAGGGTTCCGACGCCTTGACGAACACATTCGGCCACGCGAACAGCGACGGCACGAGCACCAGGCCACGGCCGCCGAGCGCGTACTCCCGGTCCATATTGGGCCGGTCCACCGACAGGAGGTCGTCCGACCACGAGATCGCGGGATCGAGTCCGGGGAACATGCGGTGCGGGCCGTCGTCCGCCAGCCGCCGCGCCCGGAACATGACGTCGCCCTCCAGGATCCCCCGCATCCGCCCCCAGTAGGGCGCCAGCGCGAGACCCCAGTAGGCCCGCATCTGCTCCACGATCAGCGGAAGGGTCCGGCGCGGTGCCCGGCGGAGGTCCGACAGCGAGGCCGGCAGCCGGTCGCCGTACACCGTGGCGAGGTCGTCGCGGACGACCGCCGCCGGCGTCTCGCGGACCGCCGCGAACTCGGCCTCGGGCTCGGCGACGGGTGAGTGCGGCGCCGGCGCGAGGAAGCCCGGCAGCCGCCGCTCCGGTGTGAGCACCAGGTCCCGCAGGTGACGCAGCTCGGGTGCGGCCAGCACCGCGGCCCGGTGCCGGGTCACCCACGGCAGGTGTACGGCGTGCGCGCCGGGATCGCGGAGCACCCGCAGGCTCGCGACGACCTCCCAGGCGGGCGAGATCGCGAACCGCACGCTCGCGAGATCGGCCAGCGACAGCGACATCCGCAGCATCAGTCCGCCCTCCCGAGGATTCACTCTAGATTGAATCGCTAACGCGCGGCGGAGGCCACCGCCGAAGGTGCGGGCATGTCGATCCAGCACGCGCCCCGCCAGTTGCACGACGCCCCGTCCCTGCCCCGCGACTTCACCCGTTACCTCGTCGCCGCCGTGGCGGCGAAGTGGGGCTTCAACATCGCCAAGGTGGCCGTTCCGCTCGTCGCCATCACGTCGCTCGGCGCCGGTCCGGGCGCGGCGGGTGCGCTGGCCGCCGCGGGCACCGCCCCGTTCCTGCTGCTCGGGTTGCCGGCCGGCGCCTGGCTCGACCGGGTCGCCCGCCGCCCCGTCATGATCGCCATGGATCTCGTCCGGTTCGTGCTGATCGGCTCGGTGCCGATCGCTGCCGCGGCCTCCGCCCTGACCATGACCCAGCTCTGGGTGGTGGTGTTCCTCAACGGCGTCGCGACCGTCTTCTTCGACGTCGCGGTGCAGAGCCACCTGCCGGACCTCGTCAGCGGCGGCGACGGCCGACGCCTGGTCGCGGCCAACGGGCGGCTCGGCATCGTGGACCAGATGGCGCTGGTCGGCGGCCCCGCCCTCGCCGGCTGGCTGATCGGGCTGTCGACCGCGGCGGCGGTGCTGGCCGCCACGGCACTCGGCTACCTGTGGTCGGCGCTGTGGATCCGGCGCGTCGAACGGCCGGAGCCACGCCGGGCCGACGCCGTACGCCGCTCGCTCGGGGCCGAGGTGCGCGAAGGCGTGTCGTTCGTCCGGCGCAACCACACCCTGCGGGCGATCGCCGTCGCCGGCGCGCTCGTGAACTTCGCGACCGCGGGCACGGTGGCGATGCTGCCGCTGCTGCTGGTCCGGGAACTGCACTGGTCGGAGAGCCAGCTGGGCCTCTTCCTCGGCGCCGGCGGGGCCGGTGGCCTGCTCGGGGCGTTCTGCGGGGAGCGGCTGGCACGGGCCCTCGGCGCGGGCCGGTCGGTGCTGGCGATCGGGCTGGCCATCGCCCCGGTCTCGCTCGTGCTGCCGCTCGTCGGTCGGCCCGTTCCCGGCCCGGTCGCCGCGCTCGCGTGGGCACTGGTGATCTTCAAGGTCGGCTCCGACAGCGTGGTCCTCATGTCGTTCCGTCAGCACGTGACGCCGTCCCGGCTCCTGGGCCGCGTGAACGGCACCCTGCGCGTGGTCTTCAGTGGCGCGCTCACGCTCGGTGCGGCGACGGCGGCGTTCGTCGGCGATCACGCCGGTCCGCGCGCCGCCACCTGGATCGCCTGCACCGCCCTCGCGCTCGTGTGGGTGCCGATCCTGCGCTCCCCGATGCGCCGGCAGACCCTCGGCGCATCCTGACAAGCACGGACGGGCCGGCCGCCGCGGGATGCTGGCAGTCTGGGCCGCATGCACCAGCTGCCGGTCCTGGCGGCGGCCTCGGCCGCCACCTTCGTGCTGGCCGTGCTGTCGGCGGTCGCCGGATTCGGCGGCGGGGTGCTGCTCCTGCCGGTGTTCACCGCCCTGTTCGGGCTGCGGGTGGCGGTGCCCATGCTGACCTTGACCCAGCTCGCCGGCAACGCCTCCCGGGTGTGGCTCAACCGCCGGGAGCTGCACTGGCCGCTGGTCGGCTGGTTCGCCACCGGCGCGGTACCCTTCGCGGTCGCCGGCGGGCTGCTGCTCGCCCACGCCCCGCTGACCCCGCTCAAGCGGCTGCTCGGGGTGTTCCTCATCGGCGTGGTCGTCTGGCGGCGCCGCACCCCGCACCCCCGGAGACCCGGCGACCGGGCCTTCACCGCCGTCGGCGCCGCCTCCGGCCTCGGCTCGGCTCTGCTGGGTTCCGTCGGCCCGCTGACCGCCCCGTTCTTCCTCGCCTACGGCCTGTCCCGCGCCGCCTACATCGGCACCGAAGCCGCGAGCGCCCTGAGCATGCACCTGTCGAAGATCGTCGCGTACGGCGCCGGCGACCTCCTCGGCCGACAGGTGCTGCTCTTCGGCATTGCCCTCACACCGGCCGCCCTCGCCGGAACCTGGGTCGGCAGAAGGATCGTGGGCCGCATCAGCGACCGGGTCTTCGTGATCTGCGTCGAGATCGGCCTCGTCGCCGCCGGCCTCCTGTTCCTCGCCGGACTCTGATCGGCCGACGACGCCACCCGTCCACCGGTCCGGCACCCTCGGGTCACGCCGGCGACGGCAGCCGGACGACGAACCGGCAGCCGTCGCCGACGTTGCGCACCTCGACCCGGCCGCCGTGCGCCTCGACCAGGCCGCGCACGATGGCCAGCCCGAGCCCGCCCGAACCGCCGGCGTCGGCTGCGCGCGGGGTGCGCGCCGGCTCGCCCCGGAACGCCACGTCGAACACCCGGGGCAGGTCGCGCTCCGGGATCCCGCCGCAGGTGTCCGCGACGGCCAGCCAGGCGGTGCCGGCGTCCCGGCCGGTGTCCACCCGGACGGTGCCGTCCTCCGGGGTGTAGCGCACCGCGTTGAGCAGCAGGTTCCCCACCACCCGGGCCAGTTCGGGCTCGCTCGCGGTCACGGTCGGCCAGCCCGACTCCGGGGCGAGCAGCCGGATCCGCCGCGCGGCGGCCAGCGGCGCGGTGCCGGCCAGCGCGTCGGACACCACGTCGCCGAGCGGCACCGCGGACAGCGACAGCCGCAGCGCGCCCGCGTTGATCCGGGACAGCTCGAACAGGTCGTCGACCAGCCGGGTCATCCGGTCGGTCTCCAACCGGATCCGGCGGTGGTACTCGGCCACCGTCGCCGGATCGTCCACCACCCCGTCCTCCAACGCCTCGGCCATGGCCCGCAGCCCGGCGAGCGGGGTGCGCAGGTCGTGGGAGACCCAGGCGACCAGGTCCCGGCGGCCCTTCTCGATCCGGCGCTCCCGCTCCCGGGCCTGGTCGGCCCAGACCGCCGCGGCGGCCAGCCGGCGACCGAACAGCCAGCCGACCGCGAGGCTCACCACCGCGGCGGCGGACAGCGTGGTCAGCACCACCTCGAGGTCGTGCGGGGAGAGGAACATCGCCTCGGCCACCACCGCCACCCCGGCCGCCACCGCAGCGACCGTCATTGCGAGCAGGACGGAGATGTGCACGGTGATCGACCGGCCGCGCAGCGACCGCAGCGCCACGGCTCCGGCCAGCCCGACGGCGAGCGCCGCGACCAGGGCCGCCCCGAAGATCAGCGCCAGGTCACGCATCGGCTGGCTCGTACCGGTAGCCGACGCCCCAGACCGTGACGATCCGGCGCGGGTCGGCCGGGTCCGTCTCGATCTTCTCCCGGAGCCGCCGCACGTGGACGGTCACCGTCGACTCGTCGCCGAAGCGCCACCCCCAGACCCGTTCCAGCAGCTCGGCTCGGCGGAACGCCCGCGCCGGGTGGCGCATCAGGTGCACCAGGAGGTCGAACTCGCGCAGGGTCAGGGACAGCTCCCGGCCGTGCAGCCGGGCCACCCGGGGGCCGGTCGCCACCTCCAGTCCGCCGTCGGCGAGCAGTTCCGGGGGTACGCCGGCCGGGTCGCCGCCCGCCCGCCGCAGCACCGAGCGGACTCGCAGGACCAGCTCGCGCGGGGAGAACGGCTTGCTCAGGTAGTCGTCGGCGCCCAGTTGCAGGCCGAGGATCCGGTCGGCCTCGTCGCCGCGGGCGGTGAGCATGACGATGGGTACGCCGTCCGGCCGCTCCCGCAGCCGCCGGCAGACCTCCAGCCCGTCGAGCACCGGCAGCATGAGGTCGAGCACCACCAGGTGGGGCGGGCGCCGGGCCACGGCGGCGAGCGCTTCGGCCCCGTCCCCGACGTGCCCGACCTCGTAACCGGCGTGCTCCAGGTAGCGGCACACCACATCGGCGACCGTGCGGTCGTCGTCGACCACCAGCACCCGTTGCGCCACGGCGCACCTCCCCGTACCCGGAGGCCAGCGTAGCGACGCGGCGCGTCGACGGCGGAACGCCGCAGCTTGCGAAATCCTTACGGCGCCGCCGGGCGCCGATCGGCGGCTACGCGGTCACCAGCTCGGCGAACCAGCGGTGACCGGCGGGAAACACCTCGCGAACGGCGAGGCCGGCCGCCGCGGCCGGGCCGTGCACCGCCCGGGTGTCGAGCCGCGCCCAGCCGAAGCTCGGCCCCCGGTGCCGCCCGGACACCACGTGTGCCCGGCCCTGCCAGGTGCCGCTGCCGGGCGGGTCCAGCTCGACCAGGACGGTGCCCTCCGGGCGGAGCAGCTCCCGGCACCGGTGCAGCAGCCGGCCAGGGTCGCCGCCGATGCCGATGTTGCCGTCCAGCAGCACCACGTGCCGCCACCGGCCCTCGGCGGGCAGCGGTGCGAAGAGGTCGGCCTGCACCGCGACCGCGCCGCGCGCCCGGGTCAGGGCCACCGCCCGGGCCGAGACGTCGATCCCCACGGTGGCCAGCCCGGCCCGGGTCAGGGCCGCGGTGACCCGGCCCGGCCCGCAGCCCAGGTCCAGCGTCGGGCCGGCGCAGCGGGACACCACCGGAACGGTCGCCGCCTCGGCCGGCCCGTGCCACCGCTCCACCGGCAGCCGGCGGCGCGTCCCGTCGGCCTGCACCAGCCAGTGCGCGTCGGCGTCCCGGTGCCGCAGCGCCGTGGCGAACCCGTCGTCGCTCACCGCCGGCCCCCGACCGGCCGCCGTGCGGCGGCGACCTCCCGGGCGAAGCGGCCGGTGGGGACCAGACCGGTCACCGCGAGCGCGTCGGTCCAGTCGTCCACGTCGCGCAGCACCGGCAGCGTCCCGATCCGCAGGCCGCGCCCCGCCAGCGCCGCCCGGGTGCGCCGCCCGGTGTCGGGGGTGGACATCGGCAGCCCGCGCAGGGCCGTCGCCTGCCGGGGGTCGCGCAGGCCCAGCGCCCACCAGCCGCCGTCCACGGCCGGGCCGAGCACCGCGTCGGTCCCGGTCGCCCCGAGCCGGCGTACGGCGGCGGCCAGCCGGGCCGCGGTGAGCTGCGGCGTGTCCATGCCGATCTGGAGCACGGCCCGCCCCGGGTACGCGGCGGCCACGTCGGCGTGTGCGTGCGCGAGCCGGTCGGCGAGATCGTCGCCGCGCTGCGGCAGCACCGGCCAGCCGGCGACCGCGGCGGCGAGGTCCGGCCCGTCCTCGGCATCGGCGAGCCGGCCGGCCAGCGCCAGCACCGGTACGACCCCCGGGGTGGCGGCGACGGCGTCGAGGGTGTCGCGCAGCGCGGCCGCGGCGATCCGGGCCGCCTGGGCGGGCTCGGCGGGCGGGCAGAGCCGCGTCTTGACCGCCCCGGCCACGGGCGCCTTGGCCACCACCAGCAGAACGGTCACCGCCGGCCGTCCACGGTGCGCAGCACGGCGAGGAAGTCCCGGGTGGCGCGGACCGTGCCCCGGACGGAGCCGGAGACCTTGGAGCGGGTCCCGGCGGCGCGCGGGGCGTAGCGGACGTCGCGCTCGTGGATCCGCCAGCCGGCCGCGGCGGCGCGGATCATCAGTTCGAGGGGGTAGCCGAAGGCGCGGTCGGTGACCCCGAGGGCGAGCAGGGCGTCCCGCCGGGCCACCCGGATCGGGCTGAGGTCGCGCAGCGGCACCCCGCGCTGCCGCAGCAGCGCGGCGACCAGCGCCGTTCCGGCCCGGGCGTGCCACGGCCAGGCCCCGGCGGAGACCGGCCGGCGCCGGCCCACCGCCAGGTCGGCGGTCCCGGCCGCCACCGGGGCGACCAGGGCGGGCAGCTCACGGGGGTCGAAGGAGCCGTCGGCGTCGAGCACGCAGACCAGCTCGGTCTCGGCGTGTTCCAGGCCGGCGTGCACGGCCGCCCCGTAGCCCCGGCGGGGCTCCCGCACCACCCGCGCGCCGTGCCGGGCCGCCACCTCCGGTGAGCCGTCCCGGGACCCGTTGTCGACCACGATCGCCCGGTAGCCGGGCGGCAGCGCGGTCAGCACGCCGGGCAGGGCGGCGGCCTCGTCGAGGCACGGCAGCACCACGTCGATCTGTGTCGGCATGCCGCCGACGCTAGGCCGGTCCGCGCCGCGCGGGGCCCGATCGCGCTTACGGAACCCTTACCGAGCAGGCATTTCTTACCATCCGGTGACAACCCGGCGGAAGTGCTGCCCCGACGTGCCGACGGGCCGTACCGTCCGGTCGTCATGAGATCCGCAGCCACCCTGCACCGCGTTCCCGGCCCGCGCCGGGCCACCACCGGGCACCGGGGCGACCTGGTAGCGCTGGCCGTCGAGGCGGTGCTGCTGGCCGCCGCGGTCGTGGCCGGGCTGGTGCTCAACGGGCGCGGTGCGGGGCTGCACGCGGACGCCGCGCCGCTCTACGCCACCTGGCGCCCGCACGCCGGCTGGGGCACCCCACTCGCCCTGCTGGTCGCGGTGGTCGTGCTCGGGCCGGGCCTGCGCTGGGCGCAGACCGCCCGCTGGGGCCGGCTGCTGGTCGCCGGCTGGCTGGCCGCGGTGGCCTGGACGCTGTCGCTGGCCCTGGTGGACGGCTGGTCGGCCGGACTGACCCGGCGGCTCACCGTGCAGGCGGAGTACCTGCACGAGGTGCCCGGCGTCGGCGACATCCCCCGCATGCTGGCCGGATTCACCGACCGGATCCTCGACTTCCAGCCCGACTCCTGGTCCACGCACACCGCCGGGCACCCGCCGGGCGCCCTGCTGGTCTTCGTCTGGCTGGACCGGATCGGCCTGGGCGGCGGCACCGCCGCGGCGCTCTGCTGCGTGCTGGTCGGCGCGACCGCCACGGTCTCGGTGCCGGTCACCCTGCGCGCGCTGGGCGCCGCCGAGGCGGCCCGGGCGGTCCTGCCGTTCCTGGTGCTGCTGCCCGGCGCCGTCTGGCTGGGCGCCTCCGGCGACGCGGTCTTCACCGGCGTGGTCGCCGCCGGGCTGGCCCTGCTGGCGGTACGCGGGCCGCTCACTGCGCTGGCCGGCGGGCTGCTGCTCGGTTTCGCACTGCACCTCTCGTACGGGTTCGTGCTGGTCGGCGTCCTGGCGGTGGTCGTGCTGGCGCTGCGCCGCGACCGCCACCGGACCGTGCTGCTCGCCGCGGCGGCCGGCGTCGCCGTGGTCACCGCGCTGTTCGTGACGGCCGGCTTCCGCTGGTGGGAGGGGTACGACCGGGTGGTCGAGCGCTACTACCAGGGCTGGGCGGCCGACCGCCCGTACGCCTACTGGGTCTGGGCGAACCTGGCGGCGTTGCTGCTGTCCGCCGGGCCGGTGCTCGGCCCGGCGCTGCGCCGCGCGGTGCTCGCGGCCCCGGCCGCCTGGCGCTCGGCCGGCTCCGGGCGGGGCGGCCCGCTCGGTGACCGGGCGCCCGGCCGGCGGGACGTCGGCCTCGGCGGTCCCCGCGGGTTCGTCCGGCCGTGGGTGGCGCGGGTGCTCGCGCTCGGACCGGCCGTGCTGCTGCCGGCCGCGGCCGCGCTGGCGGTGGCCGCCGCCGACCTTTCCGGGATGAGCAAGGCCGAGGTGGAGCGGATCTGGCTGCCGTTCGCGGTCTGGCTCCTGGTCGCGGCGGCACACCTGCCCGCACGAACCCACCGCTGGTGGCTGACCGCCCAGGCACTCACCGCCCTCGCGGTCAACCACCTGCTGCTCACGGTCTCCTGATCACACCGGTTGGCGAACCCCGGCGGCGGGCGGCGTCAGGCGGGCACGGCCGCGGGCTCGCGGAGGGGGTCGGTGGCGAAGGCCGTCACCCCGTCGGCGAAGGAGATCCGGGCGGTGTAGCCGAGCAGGTCGCGGGCCCGGGTGGGGTCGGCCACCACGTGCCGGACGTCGGCCGCCCGGGCGCCGCCGACCACCTCCGGCTCGGGACCGCCCATCGCCCGGGCCAGCGCGGCGGCCAGGTCGCCGACGGTGCGCGGCTCGCCGGAGCAGACGTTCACCGGGACCAGACCGTCCGGGGTGGGCGCGGTCAGGGCCAGCAGGTTGGCCCGGGCGACGTCGGTGACGTGCACGAAGTCGCGGCGCTGGCGGCCGTCCTCGTAGACCCGGGGCGGGCGGCCGTCGGCGAGCGCCGACCGGAACAGCGAGGCGACCCCGGCGTATGGGGTGTCGCGGGGCATCCGGGGCCCGTAGACGTTGTGGTAGCGCAGCGCCCACACCCCGCCCCCGGTCTGCCGGGCCCACGCCGCCGCGTAGTGCTCCTGAGCGAGCTTGCTGGCCGCGTACGTGCTGCGCGGCTCCAGCGGGGCGTCCTCGGGGACCAGGGCCGGGTCGAGGGTGCCGCCGCAGGCCGGACAGGTCGGGTCGTAGCGGCCGGCGGCCAAATCGGCGGCCCGGCGCGGGGCGGGCCGGACCACCCCGTGCCGTCCACAGGTGTAGCGGCCCTCGCCGTAGACCACCATCGAGCTGGCCAGCACCAGCCGCGACACCCCGGCCCGGTGCATGGCCGCGAGCAGCACCGCCGTGCCGTGGTCGTTGTGGCCGGCGTAGTCGGGGGCGTCGGACGGGTCCAGCCCGTGCCCCACCATGGCCGCCTGGTGGCAGACCGCGTCCACCCCCGACAGCAGCCGGTCCAGCAACGCGGCGTCGCGGACGTCGCCGATCACCGGGTCGTGCGGCCGGGACCACTCCGGCAGCGCCCCGCCGTGCGCCTGGGGCAGCAGCGCGTCCAGGCAGACCGGCTCGTGGCCCTCGGCCGCCAGCAGGTCGGCGATCTGCGATCCGATGAAGCCGGCCGCGCCGGTGACCAGTACCCGCATGCGGCCAGGCTAGGGCACCTCCTGCTCCGTTTCGGGCGGTTCCCGGCAGCCGTCAGCGGTCCGTAAGGGTCGGCGGAGGTAAGGGTTCGGTAATGCGGCAAACCGGACCGGCGAGCGGATGCGGCGTCTAGCGTCCTGCTGAAGGGGACCACCGGCCCGGACCACGCGGAACCAGGAGGAGATGTGCCCGCCAGCCAACCGTCACCGGACGACGCGCCGTCGGCCGCGCCGGCAGCCCTGTGGCGCGGGCTGGCCCGGCACCGCCCGCCCGGGGTCGACGCCGTCGACCGCGCCTGGCGCAGCCCGGTCCGCGGGCCCTGGCTGACCTCGGTGCTCGGCGCCGTGCTGCTGGCCACCCTGCCCCTGGTGATCGTGACCGGGCTGCTCGACTGGATCGCCTACGGTCCCCGCCTCGGCCAGGCGTTGCCCCGGGACGTGGGCTGGCTGCACCCGCCGGTGTTCGACTGGCCGACCCGGCCCGCCTGGCTGTTCCGGCTCACCCAGGGTCTGCACGTGACGCTCGGGATCGTGCTCGTGCCGGTGGTGCTGGGCAAGCTCTGGTCGGTGGTGCCCAAACTCTTCGACTGGCCGCCGGCCCGCTCCGGCGCCCAGCTGCTGGAGCGGCTGTCGCTGCTGCTGCTGGTCGGCGGCATCCTCTTCCAGACGGCCACCGGCCTGCTCAACATCCAGTACGCGTACCTGTTCGGCTTCGACTTCTACACCGCCCACTGGTACGGCGCCTGGATCTTCACGGCCGCGCTGGTCACCCATGTGGCGATCAAGCTGCCCCGGCTGGTCGGCGCGCTGCGCGGGCCGGGCTTCGCGCGTACCCCCGTGGAGCGGACCCGGCCGGAGCCGGCGGATCCGGACGGCCTGGTGGCCCGGCGGCCCGGCCCGGCCACGATGAGCCGGCGCGGTGTGCTGGCCGTCGTCGGCGGCGGCGCGCTGCTGCTGGCGGCGCTGACCGTCGGGCAGAGCGTCGACGGGCTGCGCCGCACCGCGCTGCTGCTGCCCCGCGGCCGGCGGTTCGGCGACGGGCCGACCGGCTTCCCGGTCAACCGCAGCGTCGCCGCGGCCGGCGTGACTCCCGAGCAGACCGGGCCGGGCTGGCGGCTCACCCTGCGCGCCGGGGACCGCACGGTCACCCTGGACCGGGCCCGGCTGCTGGCCCTGGCGCAGCACACGGCGGTCCTCCCGATTGCCTGCGTGGAGGGCTGGTCCGCCACGCAGACGTGGACCGGGGTGCGCCTGCGCGACCTGGCCGCCCTGGTCGGGTCGGCCGGTCCGGCCGCCGCCCGGGTCCGGTCGCTGGAGCGCGCCGGCCTGTTCCGCGAGGCCACCCTGCACGGCGGTCAGGTGGCCGACCCGGACGCGCTGCTCGCCCTGCGGGTCAACGGCGTCGACCTGAGCCCCGACCACGGCTACCCGGCGCGGATCATCGTGCCGGCGCTGCCCGGTGTGCACTGCACCAAGTGGGTGGCGGAGATCGCGTTCGATGGCTGAGTTCCGGCGTGCCTACGGCGCCGCGCCCTGGCACCTGCTGCTCCTGGCCGGTTGCTTCGCGGTCACCGGCTGGATCGCGCTGCGGCTGGCGGGTGAGGCGTCGGCCGGCCGGATGCTGCTCTGGTTCCTCGGCGCGGTGATCGCGCACGACCTGGTCCTCTTCCCGGTGTACGCGTCGCTCGACCGGGTGCTGCGTCGTGCCCTCGGCCGGGCCGGCACGCCGTCACCGCTGAACCATGTCCGGCTCCCGGCGCTCGGCGCCGGCCTGCTGTTCCTGGTCTACCTGCCCGGGATCCTCGGGCTCGGCGACGGCACCTACCTGGCGGCGAGCGGCCTGGCGCCCCGGGTCCTGCTCGGCCGGTGGCTGGCGGTCAGTGGCGCGCTGTTCGCCGTGAGCGCGCTGCTGTACGCCGCCCGCCGGCTGGCCCGCCGGGGCCGCCCGGACGAGACTGGAACCCGGACCAGCGGAGATTGAGAGGGCGACCGCCCGACACCACGGTCGCGCTCACCCTCGGCTGAACGGAGGTGCCCGTGCCGCGCCCGATCGAGGACTACGCCCTTCTCGGGAACCTGCACACCGCCGCTCTGGTGGCCCGGGACGGCTCGATCGACTGGCTGTGCCTGCCCCGGTTCGACTCGCCGGCCTGCTTCGCCGCGCTGCTCGCGGACGAGGAGGCGGGGCGCTGGCGGCTGGCCCCGGCGACCGGCGGGCCGGCCACCCGCCGCCGCTACCGCGACGACACCCTGATCCTGGAGACCGAGTGGGACACCCCCGACGGCACCGTACGCGTGGTCGACCTCATGCCGCCGCGCGGCGAGTCGGCCGACCTCGTCCGGGTGGTCGAGGGCCGCTCCGGCCGGGTGCCCATGCGGATGGACCTGCGGCTGCGCTTCGACTACGGCAACATCGTGCCCTGGGTCCGCCGGCACGGCCGCGACCTCAACGCGGTCGCCGGCCCGGACGCCACGTGGTTGCGCACCGACGCCGCGCTGCACGGGCAGGGCCCGTCCACCGTCGCGGAATTCACCGTGGCCGCCGGGGAACGGGTGCCGTTCGTGCTGACCTGGCAGGCCTCCCACCTGCCCCGCCCCACCCCGGTGGACCCGATGCCCGCGCTCGCCGACACCGAGCGGTACTGGCACGACTGGATCGGCCGCTGCGCCTACGACGGGCGCTGGCCGGAAGCCGTCCGCCGGGCGCTGATCACCCTGAAGGCACTCACCTACGCGCCCACCGGCGGCATCCTCGCCGCGGCCACCACCTCCCTGCCCGAGCAGCTCGGCGGCCCCCGCAACTGGGACTACCGCTACTGCTGGCTGCGCGACGCCACCTTCACCCTCCAGGCCCTGCTGGGCACCGGCTACGTCGCCGAGGCCAGGGCCTGGCGGGAATGGCTGCTGCGCGCGGTCGCCGGCGACCCCGCCGACCTCCAGATCATGTACGCCCTCGACGGCACCCGGCGGATCCCCGAGCAGACCCTCGACTGGCTCGACGGCTACGCCGGTTCCCGCCCGGTGCGCATCGGCAACGCCGCCGCCGAACAGTTCCAGCTCGACGTGTGGGGCGAGGTGCTCGACGGGCTCCAGCTCAGCCGCGAGGCCGGCATCGCCGCAACCGAGGAGGCGTGGGACGTGCAACGCGCCCTGCTGGACTTCCTCGAAGGCCACTGGCGCGAGCCCGACAACGGCCTCTGGGAGGTCCGCGGACCGCGCCGGCACTTCGTGCACTCGAAGGTGATGGCCTGGGCCGGCTTCGACCGCGCCGTCACCGCCGTGCGGCGGCACGGCCTGGACGGCCCGGTCGACCGCTGGCGGGCCCACCGCGACCTCGTGCACGCCGAGGTCTGCGCGCGGGGCTTCGACGCCGACCGCAACACGTTCACCCAGTTCTACGGCTCCCGGGGGCTGGACGCCGCGCTGCTGCTGATGCCCCGGGTCGGGTTCCTGCCGTGGAGCGACCCCCGCGTGCTCGGCACCGTCGACGCGATCCGCCGGGAACTCTGTGCCGACGGCTTCCTGCTGCGCTACCGGCCCGAGCACGACGACCACGTCGACGGGCTGCCCGGCGGCGAGGGCGCCTTCCTCGCCTGCACCTTCTGGCTGGTCGACGCCCTGCACAACACCGGCCGCACCGGCGAGGCGGAGGAACTCTTCACCCGGCTGCTCGGCCTGCGCAACGACGTCGGCCTGCTCAGCGAGCAGTACGACCCGGTCGCCGGCCGGCAACTCGGCAACACCCCGCAGGCGTTCAGCCTCGTCGGCCTGGTCAACTCGGCGCGGCAGCTCAGCGGCGCCAGCACCCGCACCTCGGCCAGCCAGTCCGAGCAGCAGACCCACGCCTGACGGCTGATTCAGCTGCCCGAGCCGGAGATCAGAGCCAGGCCGGTCTCGGGGTCGACCGTCTTGGCCAGCTCGGGGGACACCTCCGTGATGATCACCTCAAGCGTGGGCCACACCCGGGCGTGCAGGAGGTGCCCGCCGACCGTGCTGCCGTCGGAGCGGCCGAGGACCGCGTGGACGTGCAGTGACGGCCGGCCGTCCCGGGCGGCCACGTCCCCCACCAGCGACAGCACCTCCACCTGTTCCCGCACCGCGATCGGCCGGTAGTCACGCTGGCGCGGGTCGAACCAACCGACCTCGGCCTCCTCGAAGCCGCCCACGGCGGTCACCCGGCCGGCGCGCAAGCCGTGCCGGTCCAGCGCGTCGCCGATCGCGCTGACCGGCTCCTCGCCCTTGTCGCAGACCACGACCAGCACCCGGCCGGTCGGTTGGTGCAACTCCGCGGTCCTCATCGTTCTCCTCGGTGTCGGGCGACGGCGTCGTCCCGTCGACAGCCGGCTCACGCCACCCGGTACTGCCGCGCGTGGTCGGCCCGGAACCGCATGCCGTTGCCGGGACGGTCCAGCGGCACCCGGACGGCGCCGCCGGTGGCGGGCTGCGCGCCGTCGAAGAGCATCGACTCGATCCGTACGTGGTCGTGGAACCACTCCAGATGCCGCAGGTTGGGCGTGGCGGCGGCGACCGGCAGGTGCTGGTGCGGGGCGCAGTGGGCGGACACCTCCAGGCCGGCCGCCGCGGCCACCGCCGCCACCCGCAGGAACTCGGTGATCCCGCCGCACCGGGTCACGTCGATCTGGAGGCAGTCGACGTACGGGGCCATCCGGTGGAAGTAGACCAGGTCGAAGCCGTACTCCCCCGCCGCCACGTCCGGCGCGACGTGGTCACGGACCAGGCCGAGGCCGGGCAGGTCGTCGGAGCTGACCGGCTCCTCGTACCAGCGCACGTCCAGGTCGGCCGCGGCGTGCGCGACGCGGATCGCCTGCTTGCGCTGGTAGGCGCCGTTGGCGTCGACGTACAGCTCGGCGTCGTCGCCGATGGTGCGCCGGGCGGCGGCCATCCGGGCCAGATCGCGGGGCACCTGCGTGCCGCACGACTCCCCGATCTTGATCTTCACGCGCGGGATGCCCTGCTCGTGCACCCAGCCGGCGAGCTGCCGGTGCTGCTGCTCGTCGTCGTAGGTGGTGAAGCCGCCGCTGCCGTACACCGGCACCTGCCGGCGGGCGGTGCCGAGCAGCCGCGCGAGGGGCAGGCCGTGCCGGCGGGACCGGAGGTCCCAGATCGCGCAGTCCGCGGCGGAGAGCGCCAGCCCGGCCACCCCGGGCCGGCCGGCGTTACGCAGCCGCCGCCGCATGCTCGTCCAGGCCGCCGGCCCGTCGTCCGGATCGAGGTCGGCCACCACCGGGGCGAGCAGGTCCGTCACCACCGGCACGACCGCCGGTGGCCCGTAGGTCCAGCCGATCCCGGTGTGCCCGTCGATCTCGGCCTGGACCAGGACCAGGGTGGTGCTGGTCCAGGCCAGGGTGCCGTCACCCTCCGGGGCGTCGGTGGGGATCCGGTACGCCTCCGCGGTTAGCCGCATCCCGGTCACCGCGACCGCCGGCGCAGGAGCGCCGCCACGGGGACCAGCGCGGCGGCCGCCACCAGACCCGCCGCCGTCCAGCGGGCGATCGCCGACGGCGGGCTCGGCCGCTCGCTCCAGCTCCGTTCGGGGCGGCGGGGAACCGTGGGCCCGTGCAGACCGGCGCGCAGCAGTTCGGCCAGGTGGATGGCCGTGCGACCGTCCGCCGCGCTCTGCTCGACCTGGGTACGGCAGCTGAACCCGTCGGCGAGGATCACGTCGGTGTCGGCGGCCCCCCGGACCGTGGGCAGCAGCACCCGTTCGGCGCACGCCTCGGACACCTCGTAGTGCCCCCGCTCGAAGCCGAAGTTTCCGGCCAGTCCGCAGCACCCGGAGTCGAGGAACTCGGCGTCGACCCCGGCCTCGGACAGGACGGCCTGGTCGGCGGCGGTGCCGAGGATGGCGTGGTGGTGGCAGTGGGTCTGGATCAGGGCGTGCGCGCCGACGCGGGGCGGCCGCCACCCGGGGGTGTGGTCGTGCAGCAGCTCCGCGAGGGTGAGCGTCTGTTCCCGCAGCCGGGCGACGTCGTCGTCGGTGGGGAACAGCTCGTGCGCGTCGCTGCGGAACACCGCCGTGCAGCTGGGTTCCAGCCCGACGACGGGGGTGCCGGCCCGCAGGTACGGGCGCAGCACGTCCACGGTGCGGCGCAGCACCCGCTTGGCGACACCGAGCTGCCCCGTGGAGATCCAGGTGAGCCCGCAGCACACCGGCCGGTCCGGCACCCGTACCCGCCAGCCGGCCGCCTCCAGCACCTCGACCGCCGCCCGGGCGACGCCCGGGTGGAAGCGGTTGGTGAAGGTGTCGGGCCACAGCACCACGTCACCGCGTGCGCCGTCGCCGGCCGGGGTGTGGCGGGCGAACCAGTGCTGGAAGGACGCCCGCGCGAAGACGGGGATGTCGCGGCGCTGGTCGATCCCGCCGATCGTCTTCGCGAGGCGGCCGAGCCCGGGCGCGTGGGCCAGCGCGTTGACCGTGCGGGGCACGCGGGTCGCGGCGGCGGCCACCAGCGGCAGCCAGCCCATCGAGTAGTGGGAGCGGGGACGTAGCCGGCCCGCGTAGTGGTGGGACAGGAACTCGGCCTTGTAGGTGGCCATGTCCACGTTGACCGGGCAGTCCGCCTTGCAGCCCTTGCACGCCAGGCACAGGTCGAGCGCGTCGCGCACCGCGTCGGAACGCCAGCCGTCGCCGATCGGGCCGCCACGGGCGGTCCCGTCGAGCATCTCGAACAACAGGCGGGACCGGCCGCGGGTGGAGTGCTCCTCCTCCCGGGTGACCATGTACGAGGGGCACATCACTCCCCCCTCGTGGCGGCGGCACTTGCCGACCCCCACGCAGCGCAGCACCGCCTCGGAGAAGCTGCCGCCGTCGTTCGGATAGCGGAAAACCGTCGGCGGGTCGCCGTGGTCGTAGTCGACACCGAGGCGCAGGTGGCTGTCCAGCGGGTACGGCGGCATCACCTTGCCTGGGTTCATCCGGTCGTCGGGATCGAAGATGGCCTTGAACTGCCGGAACGCCCCCATCAGCCGGTCGCCGAACATCCTGGGCAGCAGCTCGCCGCGGGCCTGCCCGTCGCCGTGCTCCCCGGAGAACGACCCGCCGTAGGAGGCGACCAGGTCGGCCGCCCGCTCCACGAACGCCCGGAACTGGCGGACCCCGGCGGCGGTCCGCAGCCGGAACGGGATGCGGCTGTGCACGCAGCCCTGCCCGAAGTGCCCGTAGACGGACGCCTTCTCGAAGTCGAACTCCCGGTAGAGCTGGTCGAGGTCGCGCAGGTAGTCGCCGAGCCGGTCCGGGGCGACCGCGGCGTCCTCCCAGCCCGGCCCGCTGTTCTGGTAGTCGGGCACATGTGCGGTGGCGCCCAGCGCCGCGTCGCGCACCTCCCACATCCGCTGTTCGTCGGCCGGATCGGTGAACCGGTGCACCGTGGGCCCGCCGCCGCCGCGTACGTCGGCGACCAGCCGGTCGGCGGCCGCCTCGGCCGCCCCGCGCGTGTCGGCACCGAGCTGGACCATCAGCCAGGCGCCACCGTCGGGCAGCTCGTGCAGCGCCCCCGGGTGCAGGTGCTTGCGCCGCTCGAAGTTGATCAGCTTGTCGTCGATGCCTTCCAGCGCGACCGGATCGTGCGCCAGGACCCGGGGCACGTCGTCCCCGGCGGCGGCGATGTCGGGATAGCTGAGAAAGACGAGGGCGGACGCCTTCACGACGGGGACCAGCCGCAACCGGGCCCGCAGGATGGTGACCAGGGTGCCCTCGGAGCCGACCAGCGCCTGGGCGACGTGGAAGTTCTTCTCCGGCAGCAGGCTGTCCAGGTTGTAGCCGGAGACCCGGCGCGGGATGTCCGGGTACCGGGTGCGGATGTCGGCCAGGTACTCGTCGCGCAGCGCGCGCAGCTCCCGGTAGATCTGCGCCCGGCGTCCGCCGGCGCGCTGGACGCGGGCGTACTCCTCGTCGGTGGTCTCCCCCACCCACATCCGGGTGCCGTCGTAGAGCAGCACCTCCATCTCGACGACGTTGTCGACGGTCTTACCGGTGCGCTGGGCGGTGGCGCCGCAGGAGTTGTTGCCGAGCATCCCGCCGAGGGTGCAGTGGTTGTGGGTGGCCGGGCGGGGGCCGAACTCCAGCCCGGTCGGTTCGAGCTGCGCGTTGAGCTCGTCGAGCACGATCCCCGGCTCCACGAGGCAGGTGCGGTTCGCGACGTCGACCTCGATCAGCCGGCGGCAGTACTTCGACCAGTCCAGCACCACGGCGGTGTTGGTGCACTCGCCGGCCAGGCTGGTGCCGCCGCCGCGCGAGGTGAGCGGCGCGCCGTGCCGGCGGCAGACCGCGACGGCCGACACCGCCGCCTCCACCGTGCGGGGCACCACCACGCCGAGCGGGACCTGCCGGTAGTTGGAGGCGTCCGTGGAGTACGCCGCGCGGGAGCCGTCGTCGAAGCGGACCTCCCCGTCCACCGCGGCGCGCAGGTCGGCGGCGAGCGCCGCCAGGTCGATGTCCGGGGCCGGTCCGGGCGGTCGCACGACCGGCTCGGGGAGCAGGACCCGCCTCATGACCGCAGTTCGTTGATCTTGTCGCGGGCGACCGTGGCCAGGGTCGCCATCTTGTTCGGCTGGCCGCGCAGGAACGCCTCGGTGAAGTGCTTGGCCTGGTCGTACCGGACCTTGCCGGGCATCGGTGGCTCGTTCGGGTTGACGTCGCAGTCGACCAGCGCCGGACCGGGATGCGCCAGCGCCTCGCGAACCGCGCCGGGCAGATCCTTCGGGTCCGTGATCTTCGCCCCGTAGGCGCCGCAGGCACGTGCCCAGGCCGCGAAGTCCGCCTCCGGCTGCCGGTGGCGTACCGCGTACTCCGGATAGCCGAGGACGATCTGCTCCCAGAGGATCTGCCCGTACGAGTTGTTGTTGTTGATGATCACCTTGATCGGCAGCTCGTGCCGCACCGCGGTGAGGAACTCGGCCATCAGCATGGCGAACCCGCCGTCACCGACGAAGGCGATCACCTGCCGCCCCGGGTACGCGTGCTGCATGGCGATCGCGTACGGCAGGCCCGGCGCCATCGTGGCGAGGTTGCCCGACAGGTAGAACTCCCGCCCGCCGCGGATCGTCCAGTGCCGCGCCGACCAGGTGGCGATGGTGCCGGAGTCACAGGTGAGGATGGCATCCGAGGTGGCCGCCGCGTCGACGCAGCTCATCAGGTACTGCGGCGCGATCGGGGACCGCTCCGGGTCCTCCAGGCCGGCCATGTCCGCGCGCCAGGCGTCCCGCTCCCGCTGGTAGCGGGTCAGGAAGGAACGGTCGTCACGGCGCCGCAGCAGCGGCAGGAGCTGCCCGAGCGCGACCTTGGCGTCCGCGGTGACCGCGGCGTCCACCGGCAGGCGCAGACCGAGCAGGCTGGCGTCGATGTCGATCTGCACCACCCGGGCCTGCCCCGGCGACGGCAGGTACTTCCCGTACGGGAAGGAGGTGCCGACCATCAGCAGCGTGTCGCACTGCTCCATCAGCTCTTCGCTCGGCCGGGTGCCGAGCAGGCCGAGACCGCCCGTGGTGAGCGGATGGTCGTCGGGCACGACCATCTTGCCGGGCAGCGTCTTGACGATGGGGCTGCCCAGCGCCTCCGCCACCGCCAGGACCTCGTCACGGGCGTGCCGGGCGCCCACGCCGACCAGCATGGCGACCCTGGACCCGGCGTTGAGCACCTCCGCCGCTCGGGCCAGGTCGGCCTGTTCGGCCGGCACGGCCGGCTGCGACACGACGGGGCTGCTCCGCGGGGGCTCACCCGGGCTGACGTGCCGGTACGGGTCCTCCCCGGCGGCGGCGACCTGCACGTCGTTGGGAAAGCTCAGGTGGGCCACGCTGCGCCGGCCCAGGGCGTGCCGGATCGCGATGTCCAGCACCCCGGGCATCTGCTGCGGGTTGGTGACCATCAGGTTGTAGGCGTCCGCGACGTCCTGGTAGAGCAGCGGCGTGTGCACCTCCTGCTGGTAGTGCGAGCCGAGCACGGAGGTCTCCTGCATGCCGGTGATCGCGAGCACCGGCACGTGGTCGAGCTTGGCGTCGTACAGGCCGTTGAGCAGGTGAATGGCGCCCGGCCCGGAGGTCGCGGCGCACACGCCGAGCCGCCCGGTGGCCTTGGCGTAGCCGGTGGCCATGAAGGCCGCCGCCTCCTCGTGGTGCACCAGCACGAAGGTCAGCTTCTCCCGCTGCCGGCGGAAGCCCTCCATCAGGCCGTTGATGCCGTCGCCGGGCAGGCCGAACACGGTGTCGACGCCCCACTCCACGAGTCGCCGGGCCAGGCTCTCGCCCACGATCTCCTGCATGGTCAACCTCCTCATCGCCGGGGGTGCCGGCGGCTACCCGGTTGACCGGACACCAAACCCACCGGTCGGGCACTCCCCGCGACCGGCGGGAACGGGGCGGGCCGCCCGCGCTGGTCCGGATCAGAACCGGCGGCGCGCCAGGAGGTAGCCGAGGAGCAGACCGCCGCCCAGCAGCAGCACCGACCGGGGCGTCACGGCCGCACGGAGCCTGCCGAGTCCCGCCCGCGGGTCGACCACGGCACCGGCGATGTCGCCCACCGCCCCCACCGCCGTGTCACCGAGCTTGCCCATGTTCACCTCACCACCACCCTTCGCCGACCGACGCAGCGCGGTACCCGTCACGTCGGCGCACAAACGGCGCGCTCGTTCCCCGGTCGTCTCAGCCGACGTCGGTCCAGGGCCGGGTCAGGTGGGCGGTCGCCAGCACGGCGCCGCGGGCGCGCGCCTCGGCCAGCAACCACTCGCGGCTGCGGCGGGCCGCCTCCGGATCCGCCTCGAACCGGTAACCCACCCCGGGGTCGGCCAGCTGCACCGCGTGCACCAGGACGTCCCCGGTGACGATGACCTGAGCCCCGCACCCGTCCACGACCACCGACTGGTGACCCGGGGTGTGACCCGGCGTCGGCACCACACCAATCCAGCCGCCGGCCCCCCGGCCCACGGTGGCCAGGCGGGCGGCCCCGTCGACCTCGTCGAGCTGACCGGTCGCGCGCAGCGGGTCGACCACGTAGGTCAGGGCGTCCTCCCCGGCGGCCAGGGCCGCCACCTCCCGCCGCTGCACCACGTACCGCGCGTTGGGGAACAGGGGCGTCCCGTCCGGCCCGACCGACCAGCCGAAGTGGTCCTCGTGCAGGTGGGTCAGGACCACGGTGTCGACGTCCTCCGGGGCGATGCCGGCGAGGTCGAGTTCGGCGGGCAGCCGGCCCGGCACCGGCGCCCAGGCCGAGGCCGGACTGCCCACGGGGCCGACTCCGGCGTCGACCAGCGTCAGCCGGTCCCGTGGCCCGCGGACGGCGAAGCAGCGGAAGTCCAGCTGCCACGTCTCCCCCGGCCCGAACGCGCCCGGGTCGATGGTCCGCGCCCGCTGCCAGTCCTGCGGCGTCGCCTCGGGAAACGCCTCCTGCCGGCCGACGAAGAACGGCCCCGACGCGTCGAGCAGGGGCGTCACCTCGAACGGGCCGACCGGCCGGGACCCCGCCCGCCGCCCGGCCCGGCGCACCGCGCCGGGCCCGTTCGCCGCACGGCCCGCGTCCGCCGCGCTCGCCGGGCCGGCGACACTCAACGAACCGGCGACCGTCACGGCCGTCGCGGCGAGCAGGAACCTTCTGCGCCCGAACTCCGCGGCTGTCTCATCCATCGTCGGCTGCCTCTCCTCGCAGGGGTACGCCGGAGACCGGTCCGTTCCGGCGGATTCGGCGAGGACGCTAGAGCGGTTTCCGGTCCGCGCGCCCCGCGCGGCACAGCACTGACCTGATCCTGTCGACGGCTGTCCAGACTGCACCGCCGGCGCGGACGGACCCGTTCCTAGGATGGGGTCCGGCGATGCACCGGGCGCCGACCGGCGGGCCGCGCGGCGAACGAGGCGGGAGGTCTGCGATGCCGATCGAGGGGCCGCGCGTGGCGATGCTGGCCTACCCGGGCGCGGGCAGCTTCGACTACGTCACGGTCAACGAGATCTTCGGTGTCGACTACTCGTACCGGTTCGGATCCTGGTACCGGACCCGGACCTGCGCCGTCGAGGCGGGGCAGATCGAACTGGACGGCGGTGTCACCGTGTCCGCCCCGTACGGGCTGGCCGAGGCCCAAGCCGCCGACCTGCTCGTCGTACCAGGCTGGACGAGGGAACACGAGCTGCCGCCCCGGCCGCTGCTGGACACCCTGCGGCGGGCGCACCGGCGCGGGGCGCGCATCATGTCGATCTGCACGGGTGCGTTCATCCTCGGCCACGCCGGCCTCCTCGACCACCGCCGGGTCACCACCCATTGGGCGACCGCGCCGCTGCTGGCCGAACTCTTCCCCGCCGCCACCGTGGACCCGCGGGCGCTGTTCATCGACGACCGCGGCGTCCTCACCGCCGCCGGCATGTCCGCCGGCATGGACCTCGCCCTGCACGTGGTACGCGGAGACTACGGCGCGGACGCTGCCGCCGCGCTCGCCCGCAGGCTGGTGCTCGCCGGCTACCGCAGCGGCGGCCAGGCCCAGTTCGTCGACTCGCCGCTCAGCCCCGAACCCGGCGACCCGCTACCCGAACTGCTGGACTGGATGCGCGGCCACCTGGACCAGCCGCTGTCGCTGCGAACACTGGGCGAACGGGTGCACATGAGTCCCCGGACGCTGGCCCGTCACTTCCACCGCCTCACCGGGATGAGCCCGCACCAGTGGCTCACCCGGGAGCGGGTGCTCGCCGCCCAGCGCATGCTGGAGGCCGGCGACGAACCGATCGGCCGGATCGCCGTGCGGACCGGGATCGGCTCGACCGCCAACCTGCGGCACACCTTCCGGCGGGAACTCGGCATCTCACCCCAGGCGTACCGGGCCCGGTTCCGCGCCCGGCGGACGGCGGACCGGTAGAGACCAGGAAAGCCCATCCGTCCGGACGGCCCTGGCGGACAACGGAGTGGAGCCATCACCCACGGCGATGGCTCCACTCCCTGTCAATGTGCTGCGCGGTTCACACGTGTCACACGATGGCGATCGACCGCACCTGCGTGTTGCCCTTGGTGTCGACGAACACCCGGTAATCGCCGACGGTGTAGGTGCCGGCAGCGTTGTTGTCGATCGTGAACGTCGCCGTCACCGGAGACTCGCTCCCGTCGACGTGAGTCTGCGTCACCGTGATGGTCAACTCGTTCGTGTCGCCCTTCAGCTTCTTCACCACCGCCGACGGCTTCGCGTCGACGACCGCGTTGGCGACCGTCACGTAGACCGCGTCGGGCGAGGAGAACTCCGCGTTCTTCTGCCCGTCACCGAACACGAAGAAGCCCCGCTGCTCGACGACCCCGCGCCCCGGGAACGGATCCGGGTTCGAGGCCAGGTACGTCGGGTTCACCTTGTACAGGTCCGTCTTGGAATCCGCGAGCTTGGCCTGCACCCCGGTGTACGGAGCATCGGTGATCGCGAGGTTGACCGACAGGTAGATGGCGTTGGGGTTGTTGGCCGAGATGCGCGAGGAGAAGAACTTGTCCGCACTCTGCCCCGCGGGAACGGCCAGCGGCACCACCTTGTCGCCGACGAGGATGTTGAACTGGAAGTCGCCGTAGCCGCCAGCCAGGAACTTCGCCCAGGCCGCGTCCGACATGTGGTCGGGGCGCTCCACCTTGAACTCCAGACGCATCGGCGCCACGTACGTGGAATTCAGGTACTCGGGGTCGGTCAGGGGCAGGTAGACCCCTCCCGGCGCGTGCCCCAGTTCGAAAGCCGATGCGGTCGGCGTCGAGTTGCCGCGCCCGTTCCACATCGGGATGTTGAACGAGGTGGCGCCGAGCAGGGCCTGGTTGCCCAACTGGCTCGTGCCGACGGCGGCCGACGCGTCCTTGTAGGTTCCGATCGTGACGTCGAGCAGGTCGAGGTCCGCCCGGTCGGCGTTCAGCCCCGGCATGTCCGCCCACATGAACTTGGCACCGGCGGGCCCGGAGTAGCGGGCCATCTCCAGCATGCCATCGGCCATGATCTTGGTCATCTGCACTGCCGAGTCGACCTTCATCCGCTCGTTGGCCGTGTGCCACCAGCGCTCGTTACCCGGGATGACGGCGCCGAACGCGGTCATCTTGTTGCGGAAGCTGCTGGCCAGGGTGCCACCGGTCGTGCCCTGCGGATAGACCACGTCCCGCAGGGAATACGGGTCCGCGAACTCCTTCGGGTCGCGGTCGACCGAGGCCTGGTAGCTCCCGAACTGGAGAGCCGTCAGCGGGTTGTCGTGAGTGACGTACAACCCGGCGCCGACGGGCGAACCGAGGGTGCCGATGGTGAACCCCTTCGACTGGAAGGCGGCCGTGACCGCCGCCGTCGCCTGGCCGGAGTCAGCCGCCGTGACGTGCATGCTGCGCACGTACATCGGGATGCTGAGGCTGCCGGTGGCGTCCGTGTAGAAGCTCGTCGGGGTCTCGGAGTTGATGCCGCCCATGAGGGCGAAGGTCAGGTTCGGCGTGCCGTTGCTCGGGTTGCGCAACAGGCCCGCCGGGATGCCCATGTACTTGCCGATGTAGGCCTCGCCCTCGACACCGTCGCGGAAGAACAGGTCGGCGATGCCGTCGGCGGCCTTCTTCAACTGCATGTCGGCGGCCGTGCTTCCCAATTCCCCGAGCCCCTTGGAGAGGAGGAACATCCCCCACACGACGGCGTTCTTGCCGTACTGCGGGGTCGGCATCTCCATCGCCACATCGGTGTTGATCTCCAGCGTGAGCGAGTCGCCGGTGATCGTGGTCTGCACCTTGGGCGTCGTGCGGGGAGCAGCCGGGAGCCAACCCTTCGTGGTCGCCGCAGCGGTGATCGCCGACACGAAGCGCTCGCGCTCGGCCGAGCCGGCCCCCGCCACGTCGAGGGTGAAGATGGCCCGCGAGGCGATCTGCGTGGTGCTGCCGTACGCGATGTCCTTGAGCGTCGGGTCGCCTTCGCGCAGGGTGACGCCGGCCGTGGCAGCCGTCAGCCGGAAGGCCTTGGTGCTGTCGGCGGACAAGCTCATCGACACCGACGGGGTCACCGATCCGGAGTTGCCGACGATGACCGGGAACCGCGAGTCGGAGGTGTAGGCCGCGATCGGGATCTCTTCCCGGTTGAGGTTCTTGTAGGCCCAGTTGTCGTAGAAGCTCGGGTTCGAGTTGTACGGGATGGACTGGAAGGTGGCCGTGTTCGTCGTCGACGGCGTGCCGGGACCGCCGTCCTCGTAGATTCCCATGACGATGCGGATGCGCCGGTCGAGGGGCAACCCCGCCTCCAGCAGCGCCTTGGCCGCGAGCAGCGTCGCCAGCGTCGGGCCGCTGTCATCCTGCAGGCCCGCCCCGTAGACCCAGCCGTCCTTGACATAGGGCGAGTGGTAGGCACCGGGAGTGCCGAGATTGCCGTCGGCGTCCCGCCAGCGCGCCAACTGGGCCGGCGAGACGGAAGCCGTCGGCGAGTCGAGGTGGCTCAACGCCATGACCATTTCCGGGGCGTCCGGATCACCGATCTCCGCGTAGACGTACTTGTCGGGTTGGCGCTGGACCACCACCGGGAAAC
The DNA here is from genome assembly GCF_040609975.1 of Micromonospora sp. NPDC004551. Lineage (NCBI taxonomy): Bacteria > Bacillati > Actinomycetota > Actinomycetes > Micromonosporales > Micromonosporaceae > Micromonospora > Micromonospora sp. NPDC004551. The sequence goes on from NZ_JBEXLM010000017.1 coordinate 119,094, forward strand.
CCAGGCTGGTGGCCAGCTTGACCACCCACGCGAGCTTGGCGACCTTGCGGTCGTACTCGTTCTGGTTGGCTTCGGTGTTGCTGACCGGGAAGGGATACGCCGTCGCGGCCGTGCCGCCGCGGGAGATGGAGTCGTAGCTCGACCCGTCCAGCATCGCCCCGACCAGGCTGAGCGGGTCGTAGGTGCCGTCCCCCGCCCGCGCGCTGCTCACGCGGCCGGCCAGCGCCTCGACTTCCGCGTGGATCGCGTCGCGCTCGGCGTCGGTCACCGACAGGTCGTAGGTGACACTCGGCTGGAAACGCTCCTCGCCGAGGCTGGCCGCGGACGCGTGGGGCGTGGGCGCAACACTCGCCGCGAGGGTCGCGGCGAGCAGGACGGAGAAGGTTGTCGTCCGTCTGTTTCTCATAGAAGCTCCAGAACAGGGGGGATGACGCGGTGGCGACAGCACACGCCAGCCGCGCCGCCAGCGGCCGCCGGGGCAGGATTTCTTGAGGATGATCTGAGATTCGGCCGGTGCCGTCAGCTCGGCCACTGCCGGCAGCGGGCCGCGGGGCCCGGACCCAGGGAAAACCTCAGGGTCTCATCCGGGTGTTCGCCCATAGGGCTCGGGCGAGGTGCCGATCGAGGATGGATGGGACGTCCAGACCCCGGGAGGCACCTTGTCCAGTCGAACCTTGGCCGTAGCTGCCGCCGTGCTCACCCTCCTCACCGGATCGCCCACACCGGCACGCGCTGACCCCACGCCACCGGGTCTTGCGTGGGGCGAATGCCCCGATGACCTGCCGAACGTCCCGCTCGAACCGGGCGTGCAGTGCGCCCGGCTTCGCCTGCCGGTGGACTGGGCACGGCCGCACGGCCCAACGTTCGAGCTCGCCGTGGCACGCCGAACGGCGCGCGTGCCGGACCGGCGGGTGGGCACGCTGGTGTTCGGGCCGGGCGGCCCGGGGGACTCCGGGGTGGAACGCATCCGCAGGGGGGACCGGTTCAGCGACGAGTTGCTGGACCGGTTCGACCTGATCAGCTTCGACCCGCGGACCGTGGCCCGCACCGCCGCGCCGGCCTGCACGCCGGATCCGGCCCTGCGCAAGCCGCCGATCCCGCTGACCAGCCAGGCCGACTTCGACGCCGCGGTGGAGTACAACCGGGCGCTGTGGGAACGGTGCCGTCCGACCAGCCCCGTCTTCGACCACGCCGACACACTCAGCACCGTGCACGACCTGGACGCGCTGCGGCGTGCGCTGGGAGAACAGCGGCTGACCTTCCACGGCAGCTCGTACGGCACGCTGCTGGGCCAGCAGTACGCCGAGCAGTACCCCGGCCGGGTGCGGGCCGTCGTGCTGGAGGGCGTGTTCGACCACAGCCTCGGCGTGCGAGCCTTCGTGCAGACCCAGGCGGCCGCTCTGCAGGACGCGTTCGACGAGTTCGCGTCCTGGTGCGACAGATCAACCGATTGTGTGCTTCGCGGCCGGGACGTGCGGTCGGTCTGGGCCGAGGTGCTGGCCCGCGCGGACCATGGCGAGTACGCCCCCCGTACCGCCTTCGACGTCACCGCCGTGGCCCTGGGCATGCTTGCCGGCCCGCGCTGGCCGCAGCTGGCTGCGGCCGTCCGGGACATGGATGCCGGCATTCCACCCAGCGAGGTTAATCTTCCGATTGCCGTCGCAGCCTTCTGCGCGGACTGGCCGGCCACGGTGCGCGACTACGACGAGTATGCCGGTCTGGTCCGGGAGGCTGCAGCCGTCGCGCCGGACGTCCGGTACGGCGCCGGGCTGCTGGCAGTGCAGACCTGCCTCGGCTGGCCGTCCCCGGTCCGCAATCCGCCGCACGACCTGCACGTGCACACCCGCACGCCGCTGCTGCTGGTCAACGCCCGACACGACCCCCGCACCGGCTACGCCTGGGCCACCAACGTCGCCCGGCAACTGGGCCGACACGGGCGCCTGGTCACCTACGAGGGCTGGGGCCACGGCACGTACCTGCGCAACGATTGCACAATCGCCGCGGTGGACCGGTACCTCGTCGACGTGGCGCTGCCCACCCCCGGCGCCAGATGCCCGGCGGGCTGAACCTGCACATCACGTAGAGGTGCGTCGAAACCTGGTCATGGGGCCTCGAAACTGGTCACCGCCAGCGCCTTGTCCAGCTGAGCGGCGGCCAAGTCGTCATGGCGGATCACAAAACTCGTGCGGTAGACCTCGTACTCCGGGAGTTCGCTGGCGAGCGATATCCATTCGCTCGTCAGCCGGTGCTCTTCCTCCTCCAGGTGGGAATCCCATTTCGCGATCGGGATGGGGGGGATCTCTCCCGCCTTCTCGCGTCCCGCGAGGGTCTGCTCCGCGATGCTGTGGATCACCTTGGCATCGGCGTACCCGCCGATGACGACGCCGGCGCCCGACGGCCAGAGGTCGTAGGCCAGAGCCCGAAGTTCGGCCAGGTGCGGCAGGTCGCGCTCCATGTACCGGACCAACTGCTGCTGGAAGGGCGACATGTCCTCCCAATCGAGATCCTCCCAGTACTCGTGCCAGTCCTCGTCCTCGTCGCCCTCCCGAAGCCAGAGGGGCAGCTCGGCGATCAGTCTGGAGCTGACGTCGAGCTGCTCGCGGACACACACGGAGCTGGGGGCTTCCGCGACCGCGGTTTCAGTGCCGCCGGGTACATACACGACTCGCGCATACCTCCCGGAACCGTCCCCGTGGTCCATCTCCTGGTTCACGAAGAAGAGCAGCGTCCCGTCGGCCGGCAGATCGAAGCCGTCGACTCTCGGCAGTGCCCCACAATCGACGGAGAAGAGCAACGGCAACGGACTGTCCCCGGCGGACGGCCACTTCATGCCCACCGGCAGCTGGGGCAGCCCACCGAATTGCCCGACCGGAGAACCACCGCCACCCGCGTACAACCCGATCGACAGACGAAGGTGCTGGCTGAATCTGCTGACCTCGTCGTCCGGGATGCCCAGCTCAAGCGCTGCCCGACGAAACTCCCCCCGATGATCCATGCCCAAGAAGATAGACCGTTCCAACCCGCGCTCGAGGCGCCTGGGGTCCTTCGGTTTGATCGCCGGACATCGTCACTGAAAGTGCCTGACGCGACCCCCGCTGGCGCGAGGTTCCTCGGCATCCCGACATCCAGCGGCACGAACGTACGTGATGAATTGTGAGACGGAACAGCAAGAAGGCCTCGACCCGCCGAAGCGGATCAAGGCCCTGGCCAGCTGTTTTACTGTCGGGACGGCCGGATTCGAACCGACGACCCCTTGACCCCCAGTCAAGTGCGCTACCAAACTGCGCCACGTCCCGATGCCCCCGCGCGTGTTCCCCGCGGCAGCCGGTACAGCTTAGCGCAAGATCCTTCCACCCGCGCACAGGCCCCACCGGGTGCGCCGGCCACTCCCCCTAGAGCGTCCTAGGAAAGAAGCCGCCGGGGACAGGTCCCCGGCGGCTTCGAGACAGGGGGTCGGTCAGCCGTGGGCCTTGCCCCGGCCGCCCGGACCCAGCTTCTTGCGCGGCCGGACCGAGATGTCGATCGGGGTGCCCTCGAAGCCGAACTCCTCGCGGAGCTTGCGCTCCACGAACCGCTGGTAGCCGGCGTCGAGCGGGCCGGTGGTGAAGAGCACGAAGCGCGGCGGGGACACGCCCGCCTGGGTGGCGAAGAGGACGCGCGGGGCCCGGCCGCCGCGCACCGGGTGCGGGGTGGCCTGGACCAGCGCGGTGAGCCACTGGTTGAGCTGGGCGGTCGGGATGCGGGTCTCCCAGCTCGCCAGGGCCTTGCGCAGCGCGGGGGCGAGCTTGTCGACCGCCCGGCCGGTCTTCGCCGACAGGTTCAGCCGGATCGCCCAGGGGATGCGGCGCAGCTCCCGGTCGATCTCCTTGTCCAGGTAGTAGCGGCGGTCGCCATCGACCAGGTCCCACTTGTTGAAGGCGATGACCAGGGCCCGGCCGGCCTCCACCACCATGGTGAGGATGCGCTGGTCCTGCTCGCTGATCACCTCGCTGGAGTCGAGCAGCACCACGGCCACCTCGGCCGCCTCGATGGCCGAGGCGGTGCGCAGGCTTGCGTAGTACTCGGTGCCGCTGGCCTTGCCGACCCGCTTGCGCAGGCCCGCGGTGTCGACCAGCTGCCAGGTCTCCCCGCCGATCTCCACGAGGCTGTCCACCGGGTCGACGGTGGTGCCGGCGACCGCGTCGACCACCGCCCGCTCCTCGCCGGAGAAGCGGTTCAGCAGGCTGGACTTGCCGACGTTGGGACGACCCACCAGGGCAACGCGGCGCGGGCCGCGCGGCCGGTTCTCCACGATCTTCGGCGCCTCGGGCAGCGCCTCCATGATGGCGTCGAGCAGGTCGCCGGAGCCCCGGCCGTGCAGCGCCGACACCGGGAACGGCTCACCGAGGCCCAGCGACCACAGCGCGGTCGCCTCCATCTCGATGGCGGTGTTGTCGGCCTTGTTGGCCACCAGGATCACCGGCTTGGCGCTGCGCCGCAGCATCTTCACGGCGGCCTCGTCCACATCGGTCGAGCCGATCACGGCGTCGACCACGAAGAGGACCACGTCGGCGGTGGCGACGGCCGCCTCGGCCTGGGCGGCGATGGCCGCGGCCCGGTCCTTGGCGTCCGGCTCCCAGCCGCCGGTGTCCACCACGGTGAACGCCCGGCCGTTCCACTGCGCGTCGTACGGCACCCGGTCCCGGGTCACCCCGGGGATGTCCTCGACGACCGCCTGCCGGCGGCCGATGATCCGGTTGACCAGTGTCGACTTGCCCACGTTGGGGCGGCCCACCACGGCCACCACCGGCTGCGGGCCGGTCGGCTCACCGGGCTCGGCCTCCGGCTCGCGCAGCTCGACCCAGCCCCCGAAGTCCTCGCTCATGCCACACCCCGCTCGCTGAGCAGCGCGCGCAGCCGGGCCACGACCTCGTCGATGCCCAGCTCGGTGGTGTCCAGCACGACCGCGTCGGCGGCCTGCTGGAGCGGGTTGACCTTGCGGGTCGAGTCGAGCTTGTCCCGGCGGGCCAGGTCGGCGGCGGTCGCCGCGACGTCGGCGGCGTCCTCGGCGCTGCGCCGCTGGGCACGCGCCTCCTCGGAGGCGGTCAGGTAGACCTTCAGGTCGGCGTCGGGCGCCACCACCGAACCGATGTCGCGGCCCTCGACCACGATCCGGCCGGCGTCGGCGATGAGCTGCCGCTGCCGGGTCACCAGCAGCTCGCGGACGGCGCCCACGGCGGCCACGGCGGAGACCGCCCCGGTCACCTCGGGACCGCGGATCTCCGTGGCCACGTCGACGCCGTCGGCGGTCACCCCGTACCCCTGGGGATCGGTGCCGATGCGCAGGTCGACCTCGCCGGCGACCTTGGCCACCGACTCGGTGTCGGTCAGGTCGACGCCGGAGCGCAGGACCGCCCAGGTGAGCGCCCGGTACATGGCGCCGGTGTCGAGGTAGCGGGCGCCGAGGCTGACCGCGAGCCGCCGCGACACGGTGGACTTGCCCGAACCGGACGGCCCGTCCACAGCGACCACGCAGCGCCCGGCCGGTACGTTTTGCTCCACCGTTGTCCTCCTCAGCCCGTACCTCGCGGGTCGCCGGTGTCTCCGGCGCCGTTGAGCGGTTGGTGTTTCCTCATCAATCATCCCGCGCCGCGCGGGCCGGCCGCGCGTCGTGCCGCCGGAGGCGACCGCGGGCCGCGTCGAAGCCTACCGGGAGCCGTACCCCGATCGTCGGGGTCAGTCACCCACCGCCTTGAACAGGGCGGCGACCTCCGCGTTGGTCAGCCGGCGCAGCCGCCCGGTGCGCAGGTCGCCGAGCTTGATCGGACCGATCGAGGTACGGATCAGCCGGGACACCGGGTGTCCCACCTCGGCCATCAGGCGCCGGACGATGTGCTTGCGCCCCTCGTGCAGGGTCAGCTCAACCTGGGCGGTTTTGCCCAGGGTGCCCACCAACTTGAAGGAGTCGACCTTCACCGGCCCGTCCTCCAGCTCGACGCCGGCCGTCAGCCGCTTGCCCAGGTTGCGCGGGATCGGCCCGGCCACCTCGGCGAGGTAGGTCTTGAGCACCTCGTACGACGGGTGCATGAGCTTGTGGGCGAGGGTGCCGTCGTTGGTGAGCAGGAGCAGGCCCTCGCTGTCCGCGTCGAGCCGCCCGACGTGGTAGACCCGCTGCTCCAGCCGCGCGCCGATGAAGTCGGCGAGCTCGGTGCGGCCCTTCTCGTCGGCCATGGTGGTGACCACCCCGCGGGGCTTGTTCATCGCCACGTAGACCAGACGGACGTCGGCCTGGAGCCGCTCGCCGTCGACGTGGATGACGTCGCGCGCCGGGTCCGCCTTGTCGCCGAGCTGGGCCACCCGGCCGTTGACGGTGACCCGACGCCGGAAGATCAGGTCCTCGCAGGCGCGCCGCGACCCCACCCCCGCGGCGGCGAGCACCTTCTGGAGGCGCTCGGCGCCCTCGTAGACGGGGGCATCGGGCTTCGGGGCACGGTCATCGCGTCGCATCGGCAAGCTCTTCTACGTCGTCGGGGAGGAAGGGGGCCAGGGGCGGCAGGTCGTCCACCGAGTTCAGCCCCAGCTTCTCCAGGAACATCGTGGTGGTCCGGTAGAGGAACGCACCGCTGTCCGCTTCGGTGCCGCACTCCTCGACCAGGCCCCGGGACACCAGCGTACGGATCACCCCGTCGCAGTTGACGCCCCGGATGGCGGAGATCCGCGACCGGGTCACCGGCTGCTTGTAGGCGATCACCGCGAGGGTCTCCAGCGCGGCCTGGGTCAGCCGGACCGTCTGACCCTCCAGCACGAACCGCTCGACGTAGGTCGCGTATTCCGGCCGGGTGTAGAGACGCCAGCCACCCGCGGCCCGGCGCAGCTCGAAGCCGTGCCCGGCGGCGGTGTAGCCGGCCGCGATCTCGTCCAGCATCGGACCGATCCGCTCCGGGGACTGCTCCAGCACCTGGGCCAGGGTCAGCTCGCTGACCGGCTGGTCCACGACCAGCAGGATGGCCTCCAGCGCGCCGCGCAGCTCGGCGTCGTCCAGCACCGGCGCGGGCTCCGGCTCCGGCGTCACCCGCCGCCGCCCCCGCTTCCCGGGTACGCCGCTCGCGCCGCCCTCCCCCGCTCCGTCACGAGGCGGGGCGTCGGGGCCGGGCAGGGCGTCGGGGTCCGCGATCCCGCCGGGCAGAGCGCCGGCCTCGGCGAACCCGCCGTCGCCGATACCGACCCCGGCGGAGCCGACGATCTCGTCGGGCAGGGCAGATGGCTCTGCGAGCCCGCCGTCGCCGAAGGCGACCTCGGCGGAGCCGACGATCTCATCGGCGCCCGGGGCCACCCCGGCCGCCTCACCCGCCTCCGGAGCCGCCTCCGGAGCCGCCTCCGGCTCCGCAGCGCTCTCCCCCGCCGGATCTTGGACGGTTTCCGTCCGAGGCGAGCGGTAAGTGTCCAAGATCTCCGGCTCGGCATCGGCGAGCGTCGCCGCGGGGGCCCGAGGGGCCGGTGCCGGTGCCGCTGCCCGCTCGGCGGAGGCTGTCACGGACGGCCCCGTCTCGGCCGATGCCGTCACGGGCGGCTCCGGCTCGGCGCCCGGCGCGGGCTCCGGCTCGACCGATGCCGTCACGGGCGGCTCCGGCTCGGCGGGTGTCTCGCTGCCGGAGGCCGCCGGTCGGGTGGGGCGCTCCCACGGGGGGACCCAGGCGGCGGCCTGGTCGGCCAGCGAGTCGCGGCGCTCGTCGTCGCTCATCGGGTCACTCCTGTGTCGGCGCGGCGTCGTCCGCCGCCGCGGCCCGGGTCGGCGCCGCCTCGTCCGCCCCGGCGGAGAGGGCGTCCGACGCGGCGGAAGGGACGCCCGGCCCGGCGAAAGGGGCGTCCGTCCTGGCGGAGAGGGCGTCCGACGCGGCGGAAGGGGCGTCCGACGCGGCGGAAGGCGCGGGCGGGGTGGCCGGCTCCGGGGAACCGGCGTACTCGTCGATGGTCAGCTCGGCGTCGCCGTCGGCGGAGCCGGTCCACCGCACGGTCAGCTCCTCCAGCGCCTGCTCCTGGACGAAGGCGACGAGACCCTGCCGGTAGAGCTCCAGCAGCGCCAGGAAGCGGGCCACCACCTCCAGGGTGATCTCGCAGTCGGCGCAGAGCAGCGAGAAGCTGGCGGTGCCGGCGCGGCGCAGCCGCTCGGAGATGATCTCGGCGTGCTCCCGGACGCTGACCCGGACCATGTGCACGTGCGCGATGGACACCTCGGGCACCGGCTTCGGGGTCATCGCCCTCAGCGCCAGCTTGAGCAGCCGCTCCGGGCCGATGCCGAGCACCAGGTCGGGCAGCGCCTCGGCGTACCGGGGTTCGAGGGTGACCGCACGCGGATAGCGCCGCCCGCCGACGGACTCCAGCTCGGCGATGTGCGCCGCCGCCTCCTTGTACGCCTTGTACTGCAACAGCCGGGCGAACAGCAGGTCCCGGGCCTCCAGCAGGGCCAGGTCCTCCTCGTCCTCCACCTCGGCGGCGGGCAGCAGCCGGGCCGCCTTCAGGTCGAGCAGCGTGGCGGCGACCAGCAGGAACTCGCTCGTCTCGTCGAGGTCCCACTGGTCGCCCATGGCCCGCAGGTACGCGATGAACTCGTCGGTGACCTTGTGCAGGGCCACCTCGGTGACGTCGAGCTTGTGCTTGCTGATGAGCTGGAGCAGCAGGTCGAACGGGCCGGTGAAGTTGTCCAGCCGGACGGTGAAGCCGCTGGTCTCCTCGACGGTGGCCGGGTCGGCCGGCACCACGCCGTCGACCTCGGCGGCCAGCTCGGCGGCGGCCACCGGGTCAGCGGCGCCCTGCGGCGGGTCGAGGGGCGGTGCGGTCACCGGCAAACCGTAGTCCACGGCCCGGGCACCCGGCGTGCGGCCTACCGCTCCGCCTGGGCGGCGATCACCTCGCGGGCGAGCTGGCGGTAGTTGCGCGCCCCGGAGGAGGCCGGGTCGAGGGTGGTGATCGGGGCACCGGCCACGGTCGACTCGGGGAACTTCACGGTCTTGGTGATCACCGTCTGGTAGACCTTGTCGCCGAACGCCTCGACCACCCGCTGGAGCACCTGTCGGCAGTGGGTGGTGCGGCTGTCGTACATGGTGGCGAGGATGCCTTCGAGCTCCAGGTCGAAGTTGAGCCGCTCGCGCACCTTGTCGATGGTGTCCAGCAGCAGCGCGACACCGCGCAGGCTGAAGAACTCGCACTCCAGCGGGATGAGCACGCCGTGCGCCACGGTCAGCGCGTTGATCGCCAGCAGGCCCAGGGAGGGCTGGCAGTCGATCAGGATGAAGTCGTACTCCTTGCGGATCGTGCGGAGCACCCGGGCCAGGGCCATCTCCCGCGCGACCTCGTTGACCAGCTGGATCTCGGCGGCGGAGAGGTCGATGTTGGCGGGCAGCAGGTGCAGCCCGGCCACGTCGGTCTTGATCAGCACGTCCTCGGCGGTGACGTCGTCCTGCATGAGCAGGTTGTAGACCGACAGGTCGAGGTTGTGCGGGTTGACGCCCAGGCCGACCGAGAGGGCGCCCTGCGGGTCGAAGTCGACCAGCAGCACCTTGCGGCCGTATTCGGCGAGGGCGGCGCCCAGGTTGATGGTGGTCGTGGTCTTGCCGACGCCACCCTTCTGGTTGGCCATCGCGATGATCCGCGCCGGGCCGTGCCGGTCGGTCGGCATCGGCTCCGGGATCGGCTTGCGCATCGTGTACGCGGCCGGGTCGGCGGGACCGAGATCGGCGCCGAGCGTCGCCTGCTGCTCACGGAGCTCCGACGTCCAGGTCTCGGCACGGTCACCGTTTCCTGCCATGTCCTCGTTGCCCCCTCCCGACGACCACCCGGCGTCGGAGCCGTCCGACGTCCCTCGCGGCGCCGCTGCGCACCCCCGGTCCGTCACCCCTGAAGGCCCGCGCCGAAGCCGACTGTACGCCACGCGCCAGCAGCGCGTTCGGTAGCGGGTCGGCGTGTCGGAGCCGGTGGTCAGCCGGGCCCCTGGTTTGTTCGCGACCGGGGGGCTCGCAACCCCCGCTCACTCCTCGCGCTCAGCCGCGGGCGCGGGGGTGGGCGGTCGCGTAGACCTCGCGGAGCCGTTCCACGGTGACCAACGTGTACACCTGGGTGGTGGTCACCGAGGCGTGGCCGAGCAGTTCCTGCACCACCCGCACGTCGGCGCCGCCGTCGAGCAGGTGGGTGGCGTACGAGTGGCGCAGCGTGTGCGGGGAGACCGCGTCCGGCCCGTCGACCGGCAGGCCGGCCCGCTCGGCCGCGGCGCGCAGCACGGTCCAGGCGCCCTGCCGGGTGAGCGGGCCGCCGCGGGCGTTGACGAAGACCACCGGGGTGCCCCGGCCGGCGGCCAGCAACGCCGGGCGGCCCCGGACCAGCCAGGCGCGCAGCGCCTCGGCCGCGTACCCGCCGACCGGCACGAGCCGGGTCCGGCCGCCCTTGCCGCGCAGCAGCACGGTCCCGGCGTCGAGGTCGAGGTCGTCCACGACGGCCCCGATCGCCTCGGAGATACGCGCTCCGGTGCCGTACAGGAATTCCAGCAGCGCCCGGTCGCGCAGCGCGCGGGGGGCGGTCTCGCCGGTGGCGGTGACCGGGCCGGCGGTCTCCAGCAGCCGGACCACGGCGTCGACCGGCAGCGCCCGGGGCAGCCGGCGCGGCGGGGCGGGCGGGCGGACGTCGCGGCCGGGGTCGGCGCCGGTCATCCCCTCCCGCAGCGCGAAGCGGTGCAGGCCGCGTACGGCGCTGGCCGCGCGGGCGGCGGAGGAGACGGCGAGCGGCGGGTGGTCGGCGTCGCCACCGCGCAGCCGCGCCAGGTGCGCCTCGATGTCGGCGGCCCCGACGGCGGCCAGGTCGGTCACGCCGGCGGCGGCCAGTGTGGACAGGTAGCGGTCCAGGTCCCGGCGGTACGAGGCGAGGGTGTTCGCGGACAGTCCCCGCTCGACGGTGAGATGGTCCAGGTAGCCCCGGACGGCACGGCGCAGGGCCGGCGCGGGCTCGACGCCCGCACCGGCCTCCTCCGTGGTTGAACTCAGCCCAGCACCTCGGCCAGCGGCAGCACGTCCATGCCGTGCGCCTCGGCGACCGGGCCGTAGACGACCTGGCCGGCGTGGGTGTTCAGGCCGAGAGCGAGCGCCGGGTCGTTGCGCAGCGCCTGACGCCAGCCCTGGTTGGCCAGCTCGAGGGCGTACGGCAGGGTGACGTTGGTCAGCGCGTAGGTGCTGGTGTTCGGCACCGCGCCCGGCATGTTCGCGACGCAGTAGAAGATCGAGTCGTGCACCTTGTAGACCGGGTCGGCGTGCGTGGTCGGGCGCGAGTCCTCGAAGCAGCCGCCCTGGTCGATGGCGATGTCGACGAGCACGCTGCCCGGCTTCATCCGGGCGACCAGCTCGTTGGAGATCAGCTTCGGGGCCTTCGCGCCGGGCACCAGCACCGCGCCGATGACCAGGTCGGCGTCGAGCACGGCCCGCTCGATCTCGTACGCGTTGGAGGCGACGGTCTGCAGGTGGCCGCGGTAGATGGCGTCGGCCTGGCGCAGCCGGGCGACGTTCTTGTCCAGCAGCAGCACCTCGGACTGGAGGCCCAGCGCGATGGCGGCGGCGTTCAGACCGGAGACGCCGGCGCCGATGACGACGGTCTTGGCCGCGTACACGCCGGAGACGCCGCCGGGCAGCACGCCCCGGCCCCCGCCGGTGCGCATCATGTAGAAGGCGCCGACCTGCGGGGCCAGCCGGCCGGCCACCTCGGACATCGGGGCGAGCAGCGGCAGCGAGCGGTCGGGCAGCTCGACGGTCTCGTACGCGATGCCGGTGACCTTCCGGTCGACCAGCGCGTCGGTGCAGTCCTTCGAGGCGGCCAGGTGCAGGTAGGTGAAGAGCACCTGCCCCTCGCGCATCCGGTGGTACTCCTCGGCGATCGGCTCCTTCACCTTGAGCACCAGCTCGGCGGTGTCCCAGACCTCGTCGGCGGTGGCCAGGATCTTGGCGCCGGCGGCGGCGAACTCGTCGTCGCTGATGCTGGAGCCGACGCCCGCGCCGGACTCGACGAAGACCTCGTGGCCGTGGCGGGTGAACTCGTTGACGCCCGCGGGCGTGATCGCCACGCGGTACTCGTGGTTCTTGACCTCGCGTGGGATTCCGACCTTCACGATGCAGACACCTTCCTCCGGGGAAGCTCACCCCCGACTGCGCGGCGCCGCGGCGGCCCCTTTGCCGACGCGGTCCACCGGTCCCGCCCGGCGGCAGTCTAGGCGCGTGGGAACCCCACGGAGGCCAACACAGTGACATCCGGTGCCCGGTCGTGCTGACGGTGTGTCAGGCATGGACCGGGCTGGGCGGTGGAGACCGCCTCAGCCGTCAGGACAATGTTCGGTAAATATCCTTCCACCGTCGGGGCGCCGGTGCGGACAGGACGGCAGTCGATCACTATGGTGTCCGCTCATGACCACTCCTCCTTACCAGCAGTACCCGCAGGGCGTCTCCGACAAGAGCAAGGTCGTCGCGGGCATCCTGCAGATCCTCCTCGGCGGCTTCGGTGCCGGCCGGTTCTACATGGGCGACACCAAGACGGCCGTCATCCAGCTCGTGGTGACGTTCGTGACCTGCGGCTTCGGTGCGATCTGGGGCCTCATCGACGGCATCCTGATCCTGGTCAACGGTGGCGTCGACGGGCAGGGTCGCCCGCTGCGCGACTGAGCGCCGGCACGTACGGAAGGGGCCGCGCGGTGTTCGCACCGCGCGGCCCCTTCGTCGTCCGACCCTGCTCAGCGGGGCAGCGGCGCCTCCGGGCGGCGCAGCTCGGCGAAGCCGGTCTCCCGGGCGCGGGCGGCGGCGAGCAGCCCGGCCACGCAGGAGGCGTTGGTGATCTCGCCGGCCAGGACCATCCGGACCGCCTCGTCGAGGTCGACCCGCACCACCTGGAGGTCGGCCTCCTCGTCGCGCCGCTCGTGCCGCTGCTCGGCGGGCACGTCGGCGAGGTCGCGGGCCAGGAAGACCCGGACCACCTCGTTGCTGAACCCGGGCGAGCTGTGCAGGTCGACAAGGACGTCGATGCGCCCCGCCGTGAGGTCGGCCTCCTCGGCCAGCTCCCGGCCCGCCGCGGCCGCCAGGTCCTCGCCCCGGACGTCCATCAGCCCGGCCGGCAGCTCCCACAGGTGCCGGCCCACCGGGTGGCGGTACTGCCGGATCAGCACCACCTGGCCGGCGTCGTCGAGGGCCACCACGGCCACCGCGCCGACGTGGGTCACGTAGTCGCGCGTGGCGGAGCCCCCGCCGGGCATGGTGACGTCGTCGCTGACCACGGAGAAGATCCGGCCGGACCAGATCTCCCGGTGCCCGGTCACCTCGTACCGGTGCTCGACCGCGCTCACGACGCGGACGCCGCCTTCGCGGCCGCGGCGCCGCCGTTGCGGCCCGCCTTCTTCGCCGCCGCGGCCTCCGCCGGAGCGTCCAGGTCGACCGGGAGCTGGTCGGACTCGGAGTACGCCACGGCGGCCTTCACGAACGAGGCGAAGAGCGGGTGCGGCCGGGTCGGCCGGCTCTTCAGCTCGGGGTGCGCCTGGGTGGCCACGAAGAACGGGTGCAGGTTCCGGTCCAGCTCCACGAACTCGACCAGCCGGCCGTCGGGCGAGGTGCCGGAGATGGTGAGGCCGGCCTTGATGAGCTGGTCGCGGTAGGCGTTGTTCACCTCGTACCGGTGCCGGTGCCGCTCGCTGACCTCGGTGCTGCCGTACGCCTCGGCGACCAGCGAGCCCTCGGCCAGCTTCGCCGGGTACGCGCCGAGCCGCATGGTGCCGCCCAGGTCGCCCTTGCCGGCGACGATGTCCTCCTGGTCGGCCATGGTGGCGATGACCGGGTGGGTGGCCTCCTCGTCGAACTCCAGCGAGTTCGCGCCGTCCAGGCCGGCCAGGTGGCGGGCCACCTCGATGGTCATGCACTGGAGGCCGAGGCAGAGGCCGAGCAGCGGGATCCCGTTCTCCCGGGCGTACCGGGCGGTGCCGATCTTGCCCTCGATGCCGCGGACGCCGAAGCCGCCGGGGATCACGATGCCGTCCACGCCGGCCAGCGCGGCCGCCGCGCCGACCGGGGTCACGCAGTCGTCGCTGGGCACCCAGCGCAGCTGCACCCGGGCCCGGTGGCCGAAGCCGGCGGCCCGGATCGCCTCGCTCACCGACAGGTACGCGTCGGGCAGGTCCACGTACTTGCCGACCAGCGCCACGGTCACGGTGTGGCGCGGCTGGTGCACCCGGTCGAGCAGGTCGTCCCAGCGGGTCCAGTCCACGTCCCGGAAGGAGAGGCCGAGCCGGCGCACCACGTACGCGTCGAGGCCCTCCCGGTGCAGCACCTTCGGGATGTCGTAGATGCTCGGCGCGTCCGGGGCGGCAGTGACGGCCTCCCGGTCGACGTCGCAGTACAGCGAGAGCTTCTCTTTGACCTTGTCCGGGATCTCCCGGTCGCAGCGCAGCACCAGGGCGTCCGGCTGGATGCCGATGCTGCGCAGCTGGGCCACCGAGTGCTGGGTCGGCTTGGTCTTCAGCTCGCCCGACGGGGCCAGGTAGGGCACCAGCGACACGTGCAGGTAGAAGCAGTTGTCCCGGCCCAGGTCGTGCCGGACCTGGCGGATCGCCTCCAGGAACGGCAGCGACTCGATGTCGCCGACCGTGCCACCGACCTCGGTGATCACCACGTCGGGGACCTGGCCGTCGCCGTCCGGGTCGGCCATGCCGAGGATCCGGGCCTTGATCTCGTTGGTGATGTGCGGAATGACCTGGACCGTGTCGCCCAGGTATTCGCCGCGGCGCTCCTTGGCGATCACCGCCGAGTAGATCTGCCCGGTGGTGACGTTCGCCTTGCCGGACAGGTCCCGGTCGAGGAACCGCTCGTAGTGCCCGACGTCGAGGTCGGTCTCGGCGCCGTCCTCGGTGACGAAGACCTCACCGTGCTGGAACGGGTTCATCGTCCCGGGGTCGACGTTGAGGTACGGGTCGAGCTTCTGCATCACCACGCGCAGCCCACGCGCGCTGAGCAGGTTGCCGAGGCTGGAGGCGGTGAGGCCCTTACCCAGCGAGGAGGCGACGCCCCCGGTGACGAAAATGTGCCTGGTCGTCCGTGCTGAAGGGGCCAAGGCCTGCTCCCGTGTCGTCCGTAGCGGTCGTGCGAACCGCCGTGCCGATCAGCCAAGTGATCACGCGATCCACGGGATTCCACGGTAACACCTCCCCGGCCCCGCAGCGGCGTCGCACCCGCCGTCGACGCACGTGAAGCCGGGTTCGATTCAGCCGGCGGGCACCTCGGTCGATGCCGGGCCGGGCTGCGCCGGCACCCGGGGCGCCCGGTCGGTGGCGGCGCCCGGCGCCGGCGTACCCCGGTCGCGCTCCGCCGGGGCGCCCTCGCCGGCGGCGGCCGGGTCGGAGTCCGGGCGGGCGGCGACGCCGGAGACCTCGGCCGCGCGACCGCCGCTGGGACGGTCGCCCGTGGGGCCGTCGGGCGGGGCCGACCCGCCCTCGTCGCCGGGACGGCCGCTGCCGGGCTGGGTGCGGTCGGTGGAGTGGTCGAGCACCCGCAGGGCCGCCAGGGCCGCCATCGGCACCACCAGGGCCCCCGCCGCACCGGCCACGTCCAGCGCCGTGCCGCCCAGCACGCCGCCCAGGCCGGCGGCCACCCCGGTGCCGGCCATCGCCGCCCGGATCGCCGGGTAGATGCCGAACAGCCGCATGAGGCCGCCCCAGGGCTGGAGCAGGGCGAACCAGACCAGTGCCGCGCCGGCCAGGGCCAGCACGGTGAGCGGGCTGTTCACCAGGGTCTCGAAGTTGGCGGTGCTGGACCGGTGCACGGTCAGCCCGCCGGTGCCGTTGCCGAGCGCGGCCAGGAACCGCCCCAGGCTGCCCCGCTCGGCCTCGGGCCGGCCCGCGTCCACCACGGCGAAGCCGATGGTGACCGCCAGCCCGGCCATGGTGGCCCAGGCCAGCCGGCTCACGGTCAGCCAGCCGCCGGTGCAGATGGCGGCGGCGACGCTCACCCCGGCGGTGAGCGCGATCGCGCCGATCGAGTCGGCCCCCAGGTAGGGGCTGCCCACGATGACGACGGCGGCGCCGCCGACCGCGACCATCACCATGGGCCGCCAGGCCCGGCGGACCCGCTGGGCCAGCCACCCGCCGCAGAGCAGCGAGCCCGCGATGAACACGCCGAGCCCGACGGTGCCCAGGCCGGCATACCGGCCACCCTCCAGGGCGGAGTAACCGATCACGCCGTTGAGCTGCAGGCGGGAGCCGGTGAGCACGTCCACGCCGACGACCAGGGTGGCCAGGGCGGCCACCGCGCCGAGCGGCCCGAGGGTGCGCTCGTGGCCGGGGGTGAAGCGGACGGCGGCGGTGCCGCCGACGGTCAGCAGGGCGGTCACGGCGGCGAACCAGAAGCCGGCGTGCTGCCCCCGCCACCAGGGCACCGCGTCGGCGAGCAGGGCGGCCGGCACGGCGAGCGCGGCGGCGATCAGCAGCAGTTCCACCACCGCCACCACGCGCCGGGACACCGGCTCGGGACCGTGCGGGCCGGCGTGCCGGCGGGCCCGGCGCAGCAGCGGCAGCACCGCCACGGCGAGCGCCACCTGGGCGGCGGCGAGCAGGGTGAAGAACCAGCCGGCGACCCGGCGCTGCGCGGCGGCCTCGCGGTCCGCGTCGGCGGGCGCGTCGATCGCGGCCCGCAGGTCGCCGGGACGGCCGTCGACGGACACGGCGGGCCGGCCGGTGAAGAGCCGCTCGGGCATCGGGCGGCCCAGCGCGGCCAGCGCGGTGGGCGCCAGGTCGACCAGTTGCAGGTAGCCCTCCCGGGCGGTGCTCGGCGAGGTGAGCCAGCCCCGCTCCCAGCCGGGCCCGTCGGCCACCGCGACGTGTAGCCGGGACGGGCTGTCGGTGTCCGACACCCCGGCCAGCAGGACCAGCGAACGGGGCGGCCGGGCGGCGAGCACCCGGGCGAGCTGCGCGTCCACCTGGCGGGCCTGCGCGGCCCGGCTGGTCGGGTCCACGCCGTCGACGGTGCCCAGGTCGACGATGCTCAGGACGCAGGAGCCCAGCAGCTTCGCCGGGTCGGCGGGGAGCACCGGCGCGTACCGGTCGACCCGGCCGAACGGGCGGGCTGCGGCCACCGCGGCGCCCGGGCCGACCGCCACCGAGCAGCGGACCGACTCGGACAGCGCGCCCGGGGTGGTGCCCCACGAGAGCCGGTCCTGGTTGTACGCGACGACGCCCTCCTGGTCCGGCAGGTTCGCGCCGATCCCGTCGGGCTGCTCGACGGTCACCCCGGTGGCCGGGCAGCCCTCGCCCGCCCGGCTGCCGTTCCAGGCGGCGAAGTTGCCGGCGCCCAGGGTGAGCCAGCCGTCGACCGGGCAGGTGGGCCGGTGCGCGGAGCGCACCGAGAGGGAGCCGATCGAGCCCTGCTCGGCCATCCGCCACAGCGTGGGGGTGGTCTGCGGGTCGACGTCCTCCCAGCGCAGCCCGGCCGCACCGGCCAGCACCACGAAGTCGGCGCTGCGCTCCGGCGCGCCGTTGTCGGGGCGGGCGGCCAGCGCGGTGATGCCGAGTGCCACCACGACCAGGGTCAGCAGAACCGGGGTCAGTCTGCGCAGCATCACCGGGTCCCCGTCGAATGCTCGGGCGTCAGCTCGGCGTAGAGGTGGACCAGGGCGGCCGTGGTGTCCGCCTCGGTCGGCCAGGTCGCGGCCCGGGCAGTGCCCCGGCGGGCCAGGTCGGCTCGGCGCGTCTCATCGTCCAGCAGGTCGCGCACCGCGGCGTCGACGGCGTCCACGTCACCGGCGGGGACCAGCACCGCGGCGTCGCCGACCAGCTCGGGCAGGCCGCCGACCGCGGTCGCCACCAGCGGCGCGCCGGCCCCCAGCGCCTCCTGGGCGAAGAGCTGGCGGGCCTCCCAGTCGCTGGTCACCACGGCGATGTCGGCGGCGCCGAGCAGATCGGCCACGTCGGTGCGGTGCCCGAGCAGGGTCACCGGCGCCCGGGCGGCCGAGATCCGCGCGGCCAGTTGCAGGTACGCGGGCCCGCTGCCGGCGATCACGACCAGCGGCGCGGGCCGCCGGGTACGCCACCGGGCGGCCGCGTCGACCAGGATGTCGTAGCGCTTCTGCGGGTGCAGCCGGCCCACCGAGACGATCAACGGCTGGCCGGCGGCGAGCCCGAACTCGGCGCGCACGGCGGCCCGGCGGCGGCGCGGCGCGGGCAGCGCCGGCGCGGCGACCGGGGCGAGGCGGGCGTCGGCGGCACCGAGCGCGACGGCCCGGTCGACCAGGTCGGCGGAGGCGCCCAATGCGACCCGCACGTTCCGGGCGACGATCCGTTCGGCGAGCCGGGACAGCCCGCCGCGCAGCCCGCCGGCGAGCACGGCGTTGTGCCAGGTCACCACGAGCGGGGCGGCCGGCCGGGCGAGCACGGCGACCAGGCCGGCGCGCAGCCCGTGCGCGTGCACGACGTCGACCGGCGGGTCCGCGAGGGCCCGGCGCAGCGCGGCGACGGCCCGCGCGTCGGCCGGTGTCGGGCTGGCCGGGATCTCCACCGGCGCGAACCGCGCGCCCACCCCGGTGAAGTCGAACTGGTCCTGGGTGGCGGCCGGGCCGCAGACCAGCACGGACGCGCCCGCCTCGGTCAGGCCCCGGGCGATCGAGCGGACGTGCTGGCCCACCCCACCGGTGCTGGAGGCGAGCACCAGGGCCACCGAGCCGGGCCACCGCGGCGCCGACGAGGCGTCCGTCATGAGGAAACGGTCTCCTTTCCGTCGCCCCGCTCGCCGGGGCGCTCGTCCTCCCGCGGGCCGTCGCCTCCGCCGGGCGGGCGTCGCCGGCCGAGCCGGCGGGTCACGGCCGCGAGCAGCGGCCGGACGTCGCGGGCGTCGGTCGACCAGGCGACGGCGAGGAACAGGGCGCCGACCACGACCCCGGACAGCATGCCCTGACCGAGGGCCTCCGCTGTCGTCGGGGTCCCGTCGGTGAGCCCGGCGAGTCCCCGCGCCGTGGCCGCGCCGCCGAGACCGGCGACCGCCGCGGCGAGCAGGCCGGCGGCTCCGGCCCGGCCGACACCGGCGAGGGCGTCCCGGCCCGCGGAGCGGACCACCGCCGCGATGAGCAGCCCGCCGAGGAGCAGCATGCCACCGGAGGTGGCGAGGGTCACCGCCGGCACGCGGTGGTGCAGGGGCATGTTGTGCCCGAGCAGGACCGCCAGGACGGGCACGGTCAGCCAGCCCACCGCAGTGGCGACCGTGGCCGCCCGTGCCTCGCCGCGGGCGTAGAGCGCGCGGGTGAGCACGGCGAAGAGGCCGTAGCCGACCAGCCCGGGGGCGAAACCGGCGATCCCGGCCGCCGCGGTGCGCGCCGCCTCGCCGGTGAAGAAGAAGTGCCCGACCGGGATCGCCGTGCCGACCAGCGCGGCGGCGCCGAGCAGGCTGAACAGCACCACCCCGCGTACCGCCGGGGCCAGCGTCCTGCGGTAGGTCCGCTCGTCGCCGGCCGCCCGGGCCGCGGCGAGCGTCGGGTACGCGGCCACCGCGAGCGGCACGGCCAGCACCGACCAGGGCAGGAAGTAGATCGTCTGGGCGATGTTGTAAATGCCCGGGGCGGCCGCCGACCCGTAGGAGACCTGGTTGAGCACGACCATCAGGGCGACCTGCTGGGTGCCGACGGTGACCACCCCGGCGACGGCCAGCCCGCCGACCCGGGCCCGGGCGTCGGCGGGAAACCGGAAGCCCGGCCGCAGCCGCAGCCGCAGCCCGCGCAGCGGGACGAGCAGCGAGAGCGAGAGCACCACGACGCCGAGGGTGGTGCCGCCGGCCAGCAGCAGCTCACCGCCCCCGCTCACCCGCCCGACGGTGGCCAGGCGCCCCTCCGCGGCGGTGAAGCCGAGGTAGACGGCGATGACGGTGACGCTGGACAGCAGCGGGGCGATCACCGGCCAGGCGAAGCGCCGGTGCGCCTGGAGCACCCCGGTCAGCACGATGCCGACGCCGTAGAGCGGCAGCTGGGGTGCGAACAGCCGCAGCATCCGCGCCCCGGTCTGCTGCTGCACCTCGCTCAGGCCGGACCCCTGCAGCGCGACCAGCGGGTCGGCGAGCAGCGCGACCAGCACCGCGAGGGGCACCAGCAGGGCCAGCACCCAGGTGAGCAGGGCCCCGGTGGTGGCGGCCACAGCCCGCCGGTCGCCCGCCTCGACGGCGCCCGCCAGCAGCGGCACGACGAGGCTGGCCAGGGCGCCGCCGGCGACGATCTCGAAGATGAAGTTCGGCAGGTTGTTCGCCACCACGTACGCGCCACCGAGGTCGGTGGGGGCGAGCGTCCAGGTGAACACCGCGGTGCGGCCGAAGCCGGCCAGGCGGCTGACCACGGTGAGCACGGCGATGAGGGCGGCCGCTCCGGCCACGCGGCCGGCGCCGGCGAGGGGAGCCGGTTTCGTCACGTCAGTCGGCGAGCCGGCCCAGCTCGTCGAGGTGCCGCAGGCCCGGGGTCCGCTGGATGACCTGGGTGAAGCTCACCTTCTCGCTGGCGGCCGTGAGGGCGGCGAGCACGGCCAGCACGCCGGCCCGGCCCAGCGGCCCGGTCCGCGCGGCCAGGCTCACGCCGAGCAGCGCGCCGAGCGCGTTGGCGCCGCTGTCGCCGAGCATGACCCGCTCGTCGAGGTCCTCCCGGACCAGCCCGCCGGCCGCACCGACCGCGCCCGCCGCGACGCCCCCGAACGGGCCCGCGGAGAGCGGGGCGCCGAGCAGCATGCCGGCCTTGAGCGCCCGGCCGGGGCGCAGGTCGAGCAGGTTGACCAGGTTGGCGGTGCCGGCCACCACGCCGGCGCCGAGCAGCACGTCCAGCCCGCGGCCCAGGGCGCCGGCCCGCTGCCGGCGGGGGTGGGCGGCGACCCGCGGGTCGGCGGCGAGCAGCGCCGCTGCGCCGAGCCCGGCGGCGCCCACCCCGGCGATCTTGACCAGCCCGGCGGTGACCCGCCCCTCGCGCAGCGCGGCGAGGTGCCCCGCGAAGCCCTTGGCGGCCTTCTGGTCGGGACGCGCGCCGACGATGTCGTCGTAGAGCCCGACGGAGCCCGCGCCCAGCCCGGCGAGCAGGGCGGCCGCACCGGCCGGGGCGCTGCCCGCGCCGATGGCGCCGCCGGCGGCCGCGCCGACCGCGAGGGCGGGGCCGGCGGCCAGGGTCACGGTGCGGCCCCGGAAGTTGGTGCGCTCCAGCGCCGGCGCGCCCGGCGAGGTGCGCACCTCCCGCAGCACGTAGCGGGCGGCCAGCGCCCCCGCGCCGACGGCCAGCAGCCGACCCAGTCTCACGCGAGCCCTCCGATCCGGATGTTCAGCGCGACGCGGCAGGGACCGGTCACTGGGGCAGTTTAGGCAGCAGCGCGCCGGCGTTGTCGCCGACGCCGTACTGGCCGGCCTTCTTCTCGGTCAACTGCTGCACCAGGGCGAGGCTCGTGACCAGCTGGCCCTGCACGGTGTTGGCGTTGTCGACGGTCGAGATCGTCTGGGACAGCACCGGGTCGCCCCGGACCACGGCGACCACGTTGCCCCCGGCCGAGCCCATGCCGCCGACCACGATCGCGCCGGTGCGGTCGAACTGCTCGGCGATCTTCACCACCGACTCGTCCTTCTCCGCCGAGTACTTGTCGACGTAGGGCTGGCCGCTGACCACCACGACCGCCTCGGCGGCGCCGCCGATCTTGTCCTCGGGGGTGAGGTAGCCGGCGGTGGCGTACTGCTGCACGACCGCCCGGCGGTCCGCGTCGCTGACCGCCGGGCTGCCCTGCGGCCGGTCCAGCAGCACGCTGGCGAGCAGCGCGCTGGAGGTCTCCACGCCGTGCCCGTTGCCGGGCAGGCCGGCGGTGGGCACGCTGTTCGGGCGGGCGGCGGTGACGGCCAGCTCCAGCAGGTTGTTGTTGCTGTCCGGGTTGAGGAACTTGTCCTGGACGTCGATGCGGGCGGTGACGTTGGCGCCGGCGAGCTGGAGCATCTTCACCACGCCCTCGGTGTGGTCCCGCCCGCTCGGCAGGCTGAGCACCAGCACCCGCCGGCCGTTCAGCTTGCCGGGGAGGATGACCTGCGCCATCTCGGCGGCGAAGTCCTCCTCCATGTCCAGTTCCTTCTGGAGGCTGTTGACCGACTGGCGCATCAGCGAGTTGTCCTTGCTGAGCCCGTTGACCCGCTCCTTGAGCGAGTCGGCCACCGGACCGTTGAGGGCGGCCGTGCCGACCACCAGGCCGATGGCCAGCGCCAGGAACACCGCGGTCAGGGACACGACGTGGTAGCGGAAGTTGATCACGCTTGCAGCCTCTTGATCGTCGGGGAGCTAGAAGATCTGGCCGAGCTGGAACACGAAATTGTCCCACCACTCCGACACCACGCCCAAATACGCCTTCCCGACTGTGGAGACCGCCACCGCGGAGGCCATCGCGGCCACCGCCGAGAGGATGAGCAGCAGCAGCGAGGAACCGGAGATGCTCTGCCGGTAGAGCCGGCTCACGCCCTTGGCGTCGACCAGCTTGCCGCCCACCTTCAGGCGGGTCAGGAACGTCGAGGCCATGCCGCCCCGGCCCTTGTCGAGGAACTCCACCAGCGTGGCGTGGGTGCCGACGGCCACCAGCAGCGAGGCGCCCTTCTCGTCCGCCAGCAGCATGGCCAGGTCCTCGCTGGTGGCCGCGGCCGGGAACGTGATCGCCGGCACACCGAGGCCCTCGACCCGGGGCAGGCCCGGCGCCCGGCCGTCCGGGTAGGCGTGCACGATCACCTCGGCGCCGCAGCGCAGCACGTCGTCGGTGACCGAGTCCATGTCGCCGATGATCATGTCGGGGGTGTAGCCGGCCTCGACCAGCGCGTCGGCGCCGCCGTCCACGCCGATCAGCACCGGCTTGAACTCCCGGATGTAGGGGCGCAGCACGTCCAGGTCTGCCTTGTAGTCGTAGCCGCGGACCACGATGAGGCAGTGCCGGCCCTGGATCTGGGTCTGGATCTCCGGCACGCCGACGCCGTCGAGCAGCAGGTCGCGCTCCTGCTTGAGGTAGTCCATGGTGTTGGCGGCGAACGCCTCCAACTGCACCGACAGGCCCTCCCGGGCGTCGGCCATCGACTTGGCCACGGTCTCCGCGTCCTGGAGGGCGCCGTGCGCGACCGGCTCCTCACCGACGAACACCGTGTTGCCCTCGATGCGTACGACGTCGCCCTCGCGGATCTGCTCGAAGACGCTCTCGCCGAGATCGTCCAGGAGCGGGATGCCCGCCGCGATCAGCACCTCGGGACCGAGGTTCGGGTAGCGCCCGGAGACCGACGGCTTGGCGTTGAGCACGGCGGCGACACCGACGGCGACCAGCGAGTCGGCCGCCACCCGGTCCAGGTCGACGTGGTCGATGACCGCGATGTCGCCGGGGCGGAGCCGGCCGACCAGCCGTTTCGTCCGGCGGTCGAGGCGCGCGGTGCCGAGGACTGAGCCCGGTTCCGCGTTCCGGGTCCGGCGCAACGTGGGTAGACGCATCGTGACCATCCTGGCATGTGAGGCAGGTATTGCTGTCGCGACATGCCTGAGCAGGGCCGCCTACCCAGGGAAGCACACCGGAGCGCACGCCGGTGTGCTTGCGCTCACAATCTCGGGATCACGGACGCCTTTCCTTGGCCGCCACGGCCAGGAGTTCCTCGGCATGGGCGATACCCAGATCCGAGTCCGGCAAACCGGCGAGCATGCGCGCGAGCTCGCGCGACCGCTCGGTGTCCTCCACCATCCGTACACCGCTGGTCGTGACCGCTCCCCCGGTGTCCTTCGCCACCACCAGGTGCCGGTCCGCGAACGCCGCCACCTGCGGCAGGTGGGTGACCACGAGCACCTGGTGGCTGCGGGCCAGCCGGGCCAGCCGGCGGCCGATCTCCACCGCCGCCTGCCCGCCGACACCGGCGTCGACCTCGTCGAAGACCAGGGTGGGCGGGCCGCCGGAGCCGGCGAAGACCACCTCGATGGCGAGCATCACCCGGGACAGCTCGCCACCGGAGGCGCCCCGCTGCAACGGCAGCGCCGGCGCGCCCGGGTGGGCCAGCAGCCGCAGCTCCACCTCGTCGGCGCCGTCCGGCCCGACGCCGGCCTCGACCCCGTTGACCGGCAGGCTCGGCTCGGCCCGCCCGGCCGGCCGGGGCAGCACGGCCACCTCGATCCGGGCGTGCGGCATCGCCAGCCCGGCCAGCTCGACGGTGACCTGCTCGGCGAAGCGGACCGCGGCCTCCTGACGCGAGGTGGAGACCCGGCCGGCCAGGTCGGCCACCTCACCGGCGAGCCGGGCCGCCTCCCGGTCCAGCTCGTCGAGCAGATCGTCCGAGGTGTCCAGGTCGGACAGGCGGGTGCGGGCCCGCTCGGCCCAGGCGATCACGCCGTCGACGTCGTCGGCGTATTTCCTGGTGAGGCCGCGCAGCGCGGCCCGGCGCTCGTACACGGCCTGCAGGCGGGCCGGGTCGGCGTCGAGCGCGGCGAGGTAGGTCGACAGCTCGGCGGAGACGTCGGTGACCAGGGTGGCCGCCTCCTCCAACCGGGCGGCCAGCTCGCCCAGGGCGGGATCGGTGCCGGTCTGGGCCTCCAGCGTGCGCCGGGCGGTGCCGAGCAGCGCGGTGGCGTCGGGGGTGTCGTCGGCCGCCTCCACGCCGCCGGCCACGCACTGCTGGGCCAGCTGGGCCGCGGTGCGCAGACCCTCGGCGTGCTCCAGGCGCTGCGCCTCCGCCTTCAGCTCGTCGTCCTCGCCCGGCTGCGGGTCGACCCGGGTGATCTCGTCGAGGCCGAGCCGGAGCAGGTCGGCCTCCTGGTTGCGCTCGCGGGCGTTGCGCCGCCGGTCGGCCAGGTCGTCGACCACGGCCCGCCACCGGGTGTGCGCCTCGCGCAGCGCGTCGAGCAGCTTCTCGTGCTCCGGGCCGGCGAACCGGTCGAGCGCGGCCCGCTGCTCGGCCGGGCGCAGCAGGCGCAGCTGGTCGGACTGGCCGTGCACGGCCACCACCTGCTCGCCGACCTCGCCCAGCATCGACACCGGCATGCTGCGGCCGCCCAGGTGCGCGCGGGAGCGGCCCTCGACGGTGACGGTGCGGCTCAGCAGCAGGGAGCCGTCCTCGTCGGGTTCGCCGCCCGCGTCGGTGATCCGGGCGTGCACCGTCTCGGCCACCCGGCCGTCCAGGCGCAGCCGGCCCTCCACCACGGCGCGGCCCGGTTGGGCGCGGACCCGGCCGGCGTCGGCCCGGCCACCGAAGAGCAGGCCGAGGCCGGTCACCACCATGGTCTTGCCCGCACCGGTCTCGCCGGTGATGACGTTCATCCCGCCGGTCAGCGGCAGCGTGGTGTCCTCGATGACGCCCAGTCCGGTGATGCGCAGCTCTTCCAGCACAGCACCCGACAGTAGACGCGTCCTCCGACACTTGGCCAGCCGGCGCGGGCCCGGTGGCGGGGTCGTACAGTTCTGCCCCGTGCTGGACGTGATCGGCCTGACCCCGGACGAGGAGCGGCTCTACCGCTGCCTCGTGCAGCTCACGACCGCGACGGCCGGGGAGCTGAGCGAGCGGCTGGGCGTCCCCCGCACCGAACTGCTGGCCCCGCTGGAAGCCCTGCGCGGCAAGGGACTCGTGCTGCCGGCCGGGCCGGAGCCCGATGCGCCGCTGCGCCCGCTCGCGCCGGACGTCCCGCTCGGCGAGGCGCTGCTGCGTCGCCAGGAGGCGCTCGAATCGGCCCGGGCGGCGGTCACCCAGCTCACCGAGGAGTACCGGGCCGGGATGCGCCGGCACGACGCCGGGCACCTGGTCGAGGTGGTCACCGGCGCCCGGGCGCTGCGCGAGCGCCTGCGCGACCTGCAGAACGGCGCCCGGGTCGAGGTGCTCTGGTTCTGCCGGGCGAACCCGCTGGCCATGGCGGGCCAGGAGAACGTGGAGGAGTTCGACGCGCTGGCCCGCGGGGTCCGCTACCGGGCCATCTACGAACGCGGGATGCTCCTCGAACCGGGCGCGCTGGCAGACGTCGAGCAGGGCGTACGCGCCGGTGAACAGGCCCGCGTACTCGACCGGCTGCCGGTCCGGCTGGCCATCGTGGACGGCCGGACCGCGATCTGCCCGCTGGTGCCGGAGCGGGGCAGCGGAGAACCGACGGCCGCGGTCATCGGCCGCAGCCAGTTGCTGGACGCGCTGCTCGCCCTCTTCGAGAGCCACTGGCTGATGGCGACACCCCTGACCTCGGCCGCGATACCGGTGGCCGGGAACTCCGACGGCTACCGGCCGGACCCCGACGAGGCCCGGCTGCTGTCGCTCTTCGTGGCCGGCGTGCCGGACAAGTCGATCGCCTCACAGCTCGGCGTCAGCCGGCGTACGGTCCAGCGCCGGCTGGCCGACCTGATGGCCGTCGCCGGCGTGGACACCCGGCCGGGGCTGGCCTTCCAGGCTGCCCGCCGAGGCTGGATCTGAACCGGACGGGGCGGCACCCGCAGATCCGGCAAGCGCCGCCCCGCCCGCCCTGTAGCCGGGCGGGGCGGCACCCGCAGATCCGGCAAGGCGCCGCCCCGCCCGCCCTGTAGCCGGGCGGGGCGGCACCCCCTGGGCCGCCCCGCCCGACGTTCAGCGCAGCCCGTACGCGTCCAGCACGGTCTGCTCGACGGTGTTGCCGGCGCGGTCCCGGGCGTGCGTGCGCAGCGACACCGTGCCGTGCCCGGCCGGCACCGTGGCCGTGAACCGGGTGCCCGAGCCGTGCACCGGCACCGCCCGCCAGCTCTTCCCGCTGTCGATCGACACCTCGACCCGCACCTCGCCGCCGGTCGGCGCGGGCAGGCCCGCGGGCTGGCGCAGCGTCAGCTCCAGCCGGTGCGGCCGGCCGGCCGCCACCTCGCCGCGCAGGTCCGCCGGCACCCGGTAGTCGACCTGGAGCAGTGGCAGCGGCCGGGCGGTGTCGCCGGCCGGCCGCGCCGAGGTGAACTCCCAGGCCGTCTCGGTGTGCGTGGCCCACCGCCACTCCGCCGAGGACCGCCCGGTGGTGACGTCCAGCCGGTAGCGGGCGGCGCCCGGGGTGGTGGGCACGGGCGCCCAGCCGCCGGAGAGGTCGGCGATCTGCTGCCCGTCCCGGCTCAGCCGGGCCTGCACGGTGTCCTGCTCCTCGCCGGAACCGGCCGGGCTGTAGTGGCCGTCCGCGTCGACGAACTCGACCACCCTCAGGTTCAGGGTGTCGCCGGTGCGCGTGGGCACCGGCACCCCGCCGCCCGCCGGCACGGCCGGCCGGACGACCGGGGCGTGCCAGGTCTCGGTGACCCGGTCGTCGGCGGCGTACCGCCGGGGCTGCTGGGTGAGCCCGCCGAGCAGCGGCCCCCAGGACCAGGTGAGCCGGTGCAGCACCCGCTGCTGCCACCAGGAGTCCCCGGCGCTGACGAACTCCTGCCGGGTGGTGCCGGTACGCACCATCCGCTGGTCGTCGTTCCAGGAGTACTCCTGCCAGGGGCGCCAGCCGAACCGCTGCTCGGTGGCCCAGTCGGACCCGCCGGTGTCGGCGTAGCGGGCGGTCACCTCGGCGGTGTTGTCCGCCGTCACCCGGTGCACGATCCGCTCCGGGACCCGCCCCTTCGACACCTGCCACACGTCGTACAGGTAGGGGCTGTCCACGGTCAGCGTCACGTCCAGGGTCGTACGGCCGCTCTTGGCCGCCGCGATCATCCGCTGTCCGTCGTCGTTCGCGACCACCAGCGATGGGATCGGCAACCGGTCCCCGTCCGGGCGCCAGACCGTCCACGCGCTCCGGTCCGCCGGGCGGACGATGAGCACCATGGCGGCGCCGGCCGCCGTGGCGTCGGCGACCTGGTCCTCCTCGGCGCGGTCGTAGCTGCCGGCCACGAGCGCGGCCGCACCGCGCACCCCGGCCCGGGCCAGCTCGGCGGCGGTGCCGTCGCCCGCCCAGACCAGCGGGAGCTTCCGCCGGCCCGCCGGCGCCGGCGAGGTTCCCAGCAGGTTGATGTCCAACGGACCGGGGACCTTGCCGACCTGGGCGTCCACCATGGGCGCCACCAGCTGCCAGCGGGAGGCGAACTCGAACTCGCCCCGGCTCACCGGCCGCGTCGGGGTGACGTTGACCTGCTGGGTCGTGCTGAAGTTCATGACGCCGTGGTCGACCTGCCGGCCGTTGCCGAAGATCCGGTGCTCGTAGAAGCTGATCGCCGCCCGCTGCTCGGCCGGCTTCGGCGTCTCGATCCGCACCGGCGTGCCCTTGCGCGGGTCGAGGACCACCGTCAGGTCCCGGTCGACCATGAGCTCGGGATCGGTGACCAGGGTGATCTGCTCGTCCAGCGGGGCGCCGTGCTCGATCAGGCCCTCCAGCAGGTACGGGCCCTCCTCGACCTGCACCTGCCACCCGGTGGGGGGAAGCCAGAGCAGCTGGTCGGAGTCGGGGTGCTCACCGAAGAGGGTGACCGCCGGCGAGAGGCCGGGCTGCCCGGCCATGTCCAGGGCGCGCAGGGTGACGGTGTGGATCGGGCCGCTGAGGGTGAGCCCGACGGCCGTACGTACCGCGACACCGTCCGCGCCGGTGGCCACCAGCCACCCGCCGTGCACGCCGCGGTCCAGCTTGGCCGGGTCCGCGTGCAGCGGGACGGCCACGCTGCCGCCGGCCGGCACGGTCACCTCGGTGCGGTCGAGCGAGATCCCGTCCGCCTCGGCGGCGCCGCTGTCCAGGTTGCGCAGCTCCAGGGCCAGCCGCAGGGCCTGCGGGGCCGCGGTGCCGTTGGTGTAGGTGACGGTCCGCTCCGCCGCGGCACCGCCGGTGTTCAGGCGGCCGAAGTCGGCGGTGGCCGAGCCGTACACCCGCTGGGCGAGCGCGCGGGCCACATCGACCCGGCCGCCGCCCTGCTCGTAGACGGTCAGCGCGGGGTTCGCCTTCGTGGTGCTGACCAGCGCGTCCTTGAGCTTCCCGGCGGTCCAGTCCGGGTGCTCCTGCGCGAGGATGGCGGCCGCGCCCGCCACGTGCGGGGTGGCCATCGACGTCCCGGACGCCCGGGTGTACGCCTCGTCCACCGGCGTACCCATGGTCGTGCCGGAGGCGCGGGCGGCGACGATGCCGACACCCGGCGCGGTGATCTCCGGCTTGAGGCCGTTGTCGCCCAGCCGCGGGCCGCGGCTGGAGAAGTCCGCCAGGTTGTCGTCGCGGTCCACCGCGCCGACGGTGAGCGCGGCCGCGGCCGCGCCGGGCGAACCGACGGTGCCCGCCGCCCCCTCGTTGCCGGCGGCGATCACGAAGAGGGTGCCGGTCTCGGCGGTGAGGTCGTCGACCGCCTGGCTCATCGGGTCGGTGCCGTCGGTGGCCGGGCCGCCGAGGCTCATGCTGACCACCTTCGCGCCGGAGTGGGCGGCCCACTCCATGCCCGCGATGATCCCCGAGTCGTAGCCGCTGCCGCCGTCGTCGAGCACCTTGCCGATCAGCAGCCGCGCGCCGGGCGCGACGCCCTTGCGCAGGCCGTCGGAGGCGGCGCCACTGCCGGCGATGGTCGAGGCCACGTGTGTGCCGTGGCCGTGCCCGTCGCGGGCGCTGCCGCTACCGGTGAAGTCCTGCGCCTCGGCGATCCGGCCGGCCAGGTCGGGGTGGGTGGCGTCCACGCCGGTGTCGAGCACCGCGACCCGGACGCCGGTGCCGTCCCGGCCGGCCGCCCACGCGGCCGGGGCGCCGATCTGCGGCACGCTGTGCTCGAGCGCCGGGTGCACCCGCCCGTCGAGCCAGATCCGGGCGATGCCGCCACCGAGGCGGGGCGCGGCGTTCCCGGTCCGGGCCGTCGGCGCGCCGCCCAGCGTGCTCCACAGCCCGCCGAGGTCGGCCTTGCCGACCCTCAGGGCGGCCCCGTTGATGCTCGGCAGGGGACGGGCTTCGGTGGTGCCCGCCAGCGGCCGGACCCGGCCGGCGGCGGGCTGCTGGTACCGCACGATCAGCGGCAGCGTGTTCTGCGTGGCGTCGCCGTAGCCGTCGGCGGCCAGCTCCTCCACGTCGAACAGGTCCGGGTCGAGCACCCCGGCGGTGAGGTACGGCACGACGTCGCTGGGCAGCACCCGCAGCCCGCCGTCGACCTCCAGGGTGTGGAAGGTGACCCGCTCCCGGCCGGGGCCGGGCCGGACCGTGGCGGCGACCCGGCCGGGCGCGGCCGGGACGAGGTCGACCCGGTCGCCGGTGATGAGGGTGATGCGGGCGGGTGCGGCGCCCGGGGCGGGCGCGGCCGGGCTCGGGCCGGTGGGCCGTGCGGCCGGGTCGGCGAACGCCGGTGCGGCGAGTCCGACCACCAGCGCCCCGACCGCGCCGGCGGCGAGCCAGCGTGGGGACCGGTGCATGCGATGCGCTCCTCTTGCTCGGGTGGGCCGGCCTCGGGGGGGATTGAGGCCGGCCAACCGGAGTCTGCGATGGAGATCATCGGTCGGTCACTAGGTACGCCGCGCCGCACCGGCGACATGTCGCCAGGTGGACACGGGGTTACCGCGACGGGGCGAGCGGATGGTCACCGCGTGGCTGCCCGCGGTGCCGGATCGCGGGCACGGGCGGTGGCCGGGGTGCCGGAACGAGTGCGTCGCCGCCCGGTTGGTGAGCCGCCGTTTCCTCCGACGGCGGCTCGCCGATCCGGCCGACCCGACCGGGGTCGAAACCCGGCCGGGCGCGGCTCGCCGTCCGCCCGCCGCGGCCGGCCGCGACTCCTCCGACACCCCGACCGTCGTGAACCCGACCACCCCCTGGTCAGGGCCACGACCGTCGGGCCGCGCTGGCCCGGGCGGGCGCGGGCCTCACCGCGCCGCCCAGACTCCACCTCGGCGCAGCCCGGACGCCCCGTTCGCCGTCGGTGCGGGACGGCGTGCCGGCCCCGGCGGGCGCGCCCGCCACGGGGGCGGAACCATCCGCCCCGGCCCGGTGCCGGCCGCGTACGCCGGAACCCGGCGCGGCGTGCCGTCGTCGGGGGAGGCTCCTACCGTAACCCGCCCGCGGCCCGGCCCGGGTACGCCGAACGGGCCGACGCGGGGTCGGCCCGCCGGATGTTCGCTGAGTCGCCGGTCAGCGACGGTTGCCGCGCCAGCCCTGCACGGGCAGGTCGAACTTGGCCACCAGCCGATCGGTGAACGGCCGGGCCCGGAGCCGGACGATGCGCACCGGCAACGCGCCCCGGCGCACGGTGACCCGGGCGCCCGGCGGCAGGTCGTAGACCCGCCGGCCGTCGCAGCAGAGCACCGCGAGGGTGGTGAACGGGTCCACGGTGATGACGAAGGTGGACGTCGGCGCCGTGACGAGGGGGCGGCTGAACAGGGCGTGCGCGCTGATCGGCACCAGCAGCAGCGCCTCCACCTCGGGCCAGACCACGGGCCCGCCGCCGGAGAACGCGTACGCCGTGGAGCCGGTGGGGGTCGCGCAGACCACGCCGTCGCAGCCGTAGCGGGACAGCGGCCGGCCGTCGACGTCGACGAGCAGCTCCAGCATCTGGGCCCGCTCGCCCTTCTCCACGCTGATCTCGTTCAGCGCCCACGACTCGATGGTCGGGCCGCCCTCGAACTCGGCGGTGACGTCGAGGGTGAGCCGTTCGTCCACGGTGTAGTTGCGCCCGACCACGTCGCGCACCGCGCTGTCCAGGTCGTCGATCTCCGCCTCGGCGAGGAAGCCGACCTTGCCGAGGTTGATGCCGAGCAGGGGCGCCTTGGCCGGGCGGGCCAGCTCGGCGGCGCGCAGGAACGTGCCGTCCCCGCCGAGCGCGAAGACGATCTCGGCGCCCTCGGCCGCCTCCGGGCCGGTCACCGGCACCACGCCGGGCAGGTCGAGATCGTCGGCCTCCTCGGCGACCACCCGCACCTCGAAGCCGGCCGCGATGAGGTCGGCCGCCACTGCGCGCGCGTGCTCGGTGCTGCGCCGACGCCCCGTGTGCGTCACCAGCAGAGCGGTCCGGCTCACCCGGACACCTCCTCAGTCGTGCCCTCCGGCCCGGCGGCCGGAAATCCCTGCGGGCCGGCGGCCACCACCGCGCGCACCCGGTCGGGGTCCGCGTCGGGCGCGCCCCGGCGTAACCATACGAAGAACTCGACGTTGCCGCTCGGCCCGGGCAGCGGGCTGGCGGCCACGTCGGCCAGCCCCAGCCCGAGCTGCGCGGCCGCGGCGGCCACGTCGAGCACGGCGTCGGCGCGCAGCTCCGGGTCGCGGACCACCCCGCCCGTGCCGACCCGTTCCCTGCCGACCTCGAACTGCGGCTTCACCATCAGCGCCAGGTCGCCGTCGGGCCGCGTGCAGCCGGCCAGCGCCGGCAGCACCAGCCGCAGCGAGATGAACGACAGGTCAGCCACCGTCAGGTCGACCGGGCCGCCGATCGCCTCCGGCGTGACGGTACGCACGTTGGTGCGCTCGAAGACGTGCACCCGGTCGTCGTTGCGCAGCGACCAGGCGAGCTGCCCGTAGCCGACGTCGACCGCCACCACCTCGGCGGCGTCGTTGCGCAGCAGCACGTCGGTGAAGCCGCCGGTGGAGGCGCCCGCGTCCAGGCAGCGCCGGCCCGCGACGGTCAGCCCCCCGGGCGTGAACGCGGCGAGCGCGCCGGCCAGCTTGTGACCGCCCCGGGACACGTAATCCGCGGCGGGATCCTCACCGGTCACCAGCAGCGGGTCCGCCGGGTCGACCATCGCGGCGGCCTTGCGGGCCGGCACCCCGCGCAGCTGGACGCGACCGGCCTCCACCAGCGCGGCGGCCTGCTCACGGGAGCGGGCCAGGCCGCGGCGGACGAGTTCGGCGTCCAGCCGGGTACGACGTGCCATCGGTGGTTGTTCTCCGCCTCTTTCAGGCCTGGTCGATGCTGGCCAGGGTCTCGCGCAGCGTCTCGTACGCCGCCTCGTACTGGGCGATCTGGTCCGCCGGGGAGAGCCCCTCGGCGTTGATCATGGCGTGCACGGCGGCGTCCACGGCCGGGTGCCGCGCCTCGCCGACCTCCTCGGCCGGCGCCGGCCGGACGCCGGGGGGCGGGCCCGGCCGGGGACCGGCCGGCGGCGGCCCGGGCCGCGGGCCGGGGCGGAAGGGCGCGGTCACGAGCCGGCACCGCCGGCAGGCCGGCGACCGCCGGCCTTCTTCGCCGGGCGCGTCGGGGCGGCCGGCGACTCCTCGGCCGGGGTCCGGGCGACCGTGGCGGCGGGCTTCTTCGCGATGGCCTTCTTCGCCACGGCCTTCTTCGCGACCGCCTTGGTCTTCGCGGGGACGGGCGGCGCCGAGACGGGCGCCTCGGCGGTGGCCGGGGTCGACGGCTGCGCGGCCGGCGCGGCCTCGGCCGGCGCGGCCAGATCCCCGGAAGGTGTCACCTCGCCCGCGCCCGCCGTCTCGGCGGCCGGCGGCGGGCCCGCCGGTTCGCGCCCGGCGCCGGTCTCCGGCGTGCCGGTGGTCTTCGCCTCGCGCAGCTGCCGCTCCAGGTCGTGCACCCGGCGGGTCAGCTCGGCCACCTCGTCCGCGGTGGCCAGGCCGACCGCGCCCAGGGCGCGGTCCACCTCGAAGCGGACCAGCTTGGTCAACGCCTCCCGGTTCGCCATCCCGGTGGAGACCAGCTCCTCGGCGAGCGACTGGAGCTGGGCGGCCGTCGCGCCGCCCTGGCCGACGACGCGCTTCACCGCGTCCTGGGCCTTCTTCCGGGGCGCCTCCGTCAGGCCCATGGCCAGCTCGAGGTAGGCGCGCCACGCGTCCTGCATGCCTAAGTCCTTCCGCGGGGCGGGGTGTGCAGGTGTCACGCTACCGGGCGCCCCGGACGTCCCATTGCGGTACGGTGCCGGGAACGGCGTGGCGCGTGGTGAGGAGAAGATGTGGCCAGCGTGGACGAGTGCCGGCAGGCGTTGCAGGACCTGGCCGCGCGGCTGGACCGGCACGCCGACGTGCAGGGGCGGATCGACCTCGACCGCACCCTCGCCTGCCGGATCACCGACCTGGACACCGCGTTCCACGGACGGTTGGAGGGCGGCCGGCTGGTCGACCTGGCCGACGGCGACGACCCGAAGGCGAAGATCGCGCTGAGCACCAGCAGCGACGACCTGGTCGCCCTGGTGCACGGTCAGCTCGACATCATGAAGGCGGTGGGCGCCCGCCGGGTGTCGATCAAGGCGAACCCGTTCGACCTCATGAAGCTCCGCAAGCTGCTCTGACCCGCTGGTCAGTCCGCGAGGCCGAACGCGGCCAGGGCCTCCCCGGCCGCCGCCGACACCGCCCGCACCCGCGGGCCGGCCCCCGTCGACCACGCCGCCGCGCACAGCGCCGCGAGCGCGTCCAGCGGGCGTCCCGTGCCGTCGAGGGCGAGTTCCCCGTCCGTGACCGTCACCGACCAACCCCCGGCGTCCGCCGGGCCCGGCACCCGTACCACGGCCGCCGGTTCGAAGAGCCCCGCCAGGTCGAAGGAGACGTACGCGGGCCGGCGTGACTCCGGCGCCGCCAGCAGCTCGGCCACGTCGCTGACCCCGGTGAGCACCAGCAGGCTGTCCAGTCCCGCCCGGCGGGCGCCCTCGATGTCGGTGTCCAGCCGGTCGCCGACCACCAGGGTCCGCCCCGAGCCGGCCCGGCGGGCGGCGGTGGCGAACAGCGCCGGCTCAGGCTTGCCCACCACCACGTCGGGATCCCGCCCCAGCGCGGTACGCAGCACCGCCACCAGCGAGCCGTTGCCCGGCAGCGGGCCGCGCGGGCTGGGCAGGGTCCGGTCGGTGTTGGTGGCGTACCAGGGCGCGCCCGCCCGCACCGCCAACGACGCCTCGGCCAGGTGGGACCAGCCGACCTGCGGGCCGTACCCCTGGGCCACGGCGGCCGGCTCCTCGTCCACCGTCGACACCGGACGCAGGCCCACGGCACGCAGCTCGGCGCGCAGCGCCTCCGCACCGACCACCAGCACCGGCGCGCCGGCGGGCAGCCGGTCACGCAGCAGCTCGGCGGTGGCGGCCGCGGAGGTCAGCACCTCCTCCGGCCCGGCCGGCACGCCCATGCCGGTGAGCAGGTCGGCGACCTCGCTGGAGCGGCGCGAGGCGTTGTTCGTGGCGTACGCGACCGCCCGCCCCTCGGCGTGCAGCCTGCCGACCGCCTCGACCGCGCCGGGGATCGGCCGGTCGATCAGGTAGATCACCCCGTCCAGGTCGAAGACGACCAGGGCGTACCCGTCGACCAGCCGGCCGCCCGTTCCGGCCGGATCGCGGTCCCCGCGATCCGGGCCGGAACCCGCGTCCCCGGCGCTCCCGGTCACCGGCGCTCCGACTCCGGCGCCTCGTCGCCCGCCGCGTCGCCGCCCCGGGCCTCCGGGGCGGTCGCGTCGACGGCGGCGGCGCGGGTGTCGGCGGCCAGCGAGCGGGCCTCCGCGTCGGTCAGCTCGTCGTCGCCGAGGTCCGCCGCGTCCCGGTCCCGGTAACCGGCGCCCTCGCCGGCCGGCACCGCGTCGGTGCCGTCCGCGGCGACGGCGTCCGCCGTGTCGGCGTCGGCGCGCAGCCGGGCGTCACCGTCGAGATCGTCGTCCTCGTCGGCGGCGTCCTCGTCCTCGTCGAGGTCGTCGTCCTGCTCGGCGTCGCCGTCGAGGTCGTCATCCTCGTCGTCGTAGCCGTCGAGGTCGTCCTCGTCGTCCTCGTCGTCGTCTTCGAGGTCGTCCTCGTCGTCCTCGTCGGCGTCATCGTCTTCGAGGTCGTCCTCGTCGGCGTCGGAATCGCCGGTCAGGTCGGCGTCGGGACGGGCCGGCACGGCACCCGGGGTGCCCGGCCCGGCCGCGAACTCCTCGTCCTCCTCGTCGTCGCCCTCGATGACGACACCGTCCAGCTCCAGCAGCCGCTCGGCGGCGTCGGTCTCACCCTCGGCGTCCACGTCGGCGGCCCGGGAGAACCACTCCCGCGCCTCCTCGCGCCGGCCAACCGCCAGCAGCGCGTCCGCGTACGCGTAGCGCAGCCGGGCCGCCCACGGCTCGGTGGACTCGCTGGTCAGCTCACGCACCTGGAGCATCGCCACGGCGGCGTCCTTCTGCCCGAGGTCCCCGCGCGCCCCAGCGGCCACGATCAGCAGCTCGATGGCGACGGCCTGGTCGAGCTTGTCCCGGTCCGCTCCGCGGAACAGGTCGATGGCCCGCTCCGGGCGACCCAGCGCCCGCTCGCAGTCGGCCAGCACCGCCAGGTGGCTCTGCAGCCCGGTCATCCGGTGGTAGGTGCGCAGCTCGGCGATGGCCGTCTGCCACTCCCCCGCGTGGTACGCGGCCAGCCCGACCGCCTCACGCACCGCGGCGATCCGCGAGGCGAGCCGGCGGGCGGCCATGGCGTGCGCCAGCGCCTGGGCCGGGTCGTCGTCGATCAGCAGCCCGGTCGCGACCAGGTGCCGGGCGACGGTCTCCGCCACCGGCTTGGCAAGGGAGAGCAGCTCCGCCCGGACGGTCGAGTCGAGGTCGGTGGCGACCACCTCGTCCGGCAGCGCCGGCGCCCCACCCGTACGCCCCTCGGCGCGCTCGTCCTGCCGCTCGCGGTACGCACCCTCCGGGCCACGGTCGTCCCGGCCGTAACCCCGGCGCTCGCCGTCCCGCTCGGTACGCTCCCGCCCGCCGCGGAAGCCACCCTCGCGCTCCTCACGGCGGAAGCCACCGGGCCGCTCGTCCCGGCGGAAACCCTCGCGGCGGTCGCCACCACGGAAGCCACCCTCACGGCGCTCACCGCCGAAGCCACCCTCACGGCGCTCGCCACCACGGAAACCGCCTGCGCGGTCGTCGCGGCGGAAGCCTTCGCGGCGCTCGCCACCGCGGAAGCCACCTTCGCGGCGCTCGCCACCGAAGCCGCCCTCGCGGCGCTCGCCGCCGCGGAAGCCACCCTCACGGTTGCCCTCGCGGCGGTCACCGCCGAAGCCGCCCTCACGGCGCTCGCCGCCGCGGAAGCCGCCCTCGCGGTCGCCACCGCGGAAGCCACCTTC
The DNA here is from genome assembly GCF_040609975.1 of Micromonospora sp. NPDC004551. Lineage (NCBI taxonomy): Bacteria > Bacillati > Actinomycetota > Actinomycetes > Micromonosporales > Micromonosporaceae > Micromonospora > Micromonospora sp. NPDC004551. The sequence continues at coordinate 155,967 of NZ_JBEXLM010000017.1, forward strand.
GCGGCGCTCGCCGCCGCTGAAGCCACCCTCACGGCGCTCGCCGCCGCGGAAGCCACCTTCGCGGCGTTCCCCGCCGCGGAAGCCACCCTCACGGTCGCCACCACGGAAGCCACCTTCGCGGCGCTCGCCGCCGCGGAAGCCACCCTCACGGTCGCCACCACGGAAGCCACCTTCACGGCGTTCCCCGCCGCGGAAGCCACCCTCACGGTCGCCACCACGGAAGCCACCTTCACGGCGCTCGCCGCCGCGGAACCCACCCTCACGGTCGCCACCACGGAAGCCACCTTCACGGCGCTCGCCGCCGCGGAACCCGCCCTCACGGTCGCCACCACGGAAGCCACCTTCACGGCGCTCGCCGCCGCGGAACCCGCCCTCGCGGCGCTCGCCGCCGCGGAACCCGCCCTCGCGGCGCTCCCCGCCGCCGAAGCCACCCTCACGACGGTCACGGCCGGCGAAGCCGCCACTGCGGTCGCCGCCGCGGAAGCCGCCCTCGCGGCGCTCGCCGCCGCGGAACCCGCCCTCGCGGTCGCCACCACGGAAGCCACCTTCACGGCGGTCCCCGCCGGCGAAGCCGCCCTGGCGCTCACCGCCGCGGAAGCCACCCTCACGGCGCTCGCCACCACGGAACCCGCCCTCACGACGGTCACCGCCGGCGAAGCCACCCTCGCGGCGCTCGCCGCCGCGGAAGCCACCCTCGCGGTCGTCGCGGCGGAAGCCGCCCTCGCGGCGCTCGCCACCTCGGGAACCGCTGTCACGGCGGTCACCGCCGGCGAAGCCGCCCCGGCGCTCACCGCCGCGGAAGCCGCCCTCACGGTCTCCGCCACGGAAACCGCCCTCACGGCGGTCCCCGCCACGGAACCCGCCCCGCGGGCCGCCCGAGCGGTCGTCGCGGTCCCCCCGGTGCGAGGGGCGGTCGTCGCGGCGGGCGTCGCCACGCCCCTGCCCACGCTCGGCACGATCCTCGTAACGACGGGGGCGATCCTCGCCCTGCGGTCCTGAACTCACGGGTACATCCTTCCTCATTGCATCCCCGAGGACGCTAACGCAGTCGAGGGCCGACCCTGCTGGGGCGGCCCTCGACTGGAAGATTGTCCGGCGGTGTCCTACTCTCCCACACCCTCCCGAGTGCAGTACCATCGGCGCTGGAGGGCTTAGCTTCCGGGTTCGGAATGT